>JBJTLY010000148.1:0-5863 GCA_046063275.1 Novosphingobium sp.
GACACCACCCGCCCATCGTTGGGATGCATGCGCGGGCCATAGGTATTGAAGATGCGCGCGACCTTGATCTCCAGACCGACCTGCCGGTGATAATCGAAGAACAGCGTTTCGGCACAGCGCTTGCCCTCGTCATAGCAGCTGCGCGGGCCGATCGGGTTGACGTTGCCCCAATAACTCTCGACCTGCGGATGGATCGCCGGATCGCCGTAAACCTCGCTGGTCGAGGCTTGCAGAATCGGCACGCGCAGCCGCTTCGCGAGGCCGAGCATGTTGACCGCGCCGACCACGCTGGTCTTGGTCGTCTGCACCGGATCGAACTGGTAATGCACCGGCGAGGCCGGACAGGCGAGATTGTAGATCTCGTCCACCTCGACAAACAGCGGGAAGGTCACGTCGTGGCGCATCAGCTCGAAGTCGGGATGACCGAGCAGATCGCCGACATTGCCACGGGTGCCGGTGAAGAAGTTGTCGACGCACAGCACCTGATCGCCTGCATCGAGCAGGCGGGCGCACAGGTGTGAGCCGATGAACCCGGCGCCGCCGGTCACCAGAACGCGCTTCTTGGTCGAATATCGGACGGGTCGGGCTGATGCGGTCATGGGCGGGATTTATTCCGATATTGTCAGGGTTGCCGGCGGCTATGCCTAGCGCTGCGGCGGGGGACAAGCCAGCGATTGCCGCATTGTTTCAATACGCTGCGCCGCTTCAGCATTGCCGGGTGCGATCAGCGCCTCTGCGGCATCGGCCAGCCGTTCGGTATCGCCGAGCCAGGCACGGGCATGTGAGGCAGCAACCATGCGGCGCCACACCGCCTCGTTCCCGGCCATTGCCAGCATCGCGGCGGCCAATCCTTCGGGTGCGTTGAGCTCGGTCACATATCCGTTGACGAGGTTGCGGATCAGCAGATCGCCCGAACCGACTGCCGGGGAAATGATCGCCGGAAGGCCCAACGCCAAGGCCTCGTTGACGACCAGGCCCCATTGTTCTTCCGCACTCGGCAGGACCAGTGCGAGGCCTTTGGCGAGCCGCTGCGCCACCGCCTCGGCCCCGAGGAAACCCGGAAACTCGATCGATCCTGCAACGCCGAGTTCTTCGGCCCGGGCGCGGATCAGCGGTTCCTCGGGGCCCGACCCGATCAGCACCAGACGCCGCGGTGACGGGCCCGCGGTTTGCGCGTAAAGTGCGTATCCTTCGACCAGTTCGATGAGGTTCTTCTTGTCGACGAACCGCCCGACAAAGATGAACTCGCGCGACGCGAAGGGTGCTCCGTCGGGGGCGGGAGAATTGCCCCCCATCGCACGCACCCGCTCGATGTTGACGGTATCGTAGCCCGGCATGACCGGGCGGCGACGGAAGCCGAGAAAGCGGAAATAGGCGAGGTGCCGGTGCCCACCGACGATCGCGGCGCGGTATGGGGCAAGGATCAGAGCCTTGAGCAGCTCGATGCCAACCCGGCGGCGCTTGTCGTCGAACTTCGATTCGCTGAGCAGGATGACCCGCACGCCGAGTAGTGCCAGCAGGCAAGACAGCACGATCACATCGGGTTCGTTGTACCCGATCCCGATCAGTACACTGTCGCAGCGCCACAGCGTCTTGAATTGCCGCCACAGCTTCTTCGGCCAGGCGAGCGAATCATAGCTTGCCCCGGGAAACAGGGTGATCTTGCGTGCGCCCGCGACTTGGCCCGAAGCTTCCCAGGCATAAACCGCCGAACTCGTCGCCACTTCGACCGCCAGCACTTCGGCGCGCCCGGCAAAGCGGCGCGCAATCGCTTCGCAGCGGTCGATGTGATAGGCCGAGAACTGTGTGAACAGCACGGCAATCGGGCGCGATTTCTGGGCCGCCATGACTGTTTTGCAGAGCTCCGGATTCCAGCTGGATTACAGGCCCGGGGAATAGCCGCAACCCTTGGTGGCGCAAGGGCAAATCGCCTTGCTAGTTGCCGGATACTTCGCGGTGGAAGGCTACGCCAAGGTCAGTGGGAGAGCGGTCGATCGCGGTGGTGCCAGGATTGGCGATGACCAACCGCAGGGCGCCGTTTTGCGGTTCGACTGCGCGGAGCTCCAGGCCACCGAAGCCGCCCACGAAGCGGACCGAATCGACAAAATCGGTCGCCTGCATGTCCGGGATCGGAACCGCTACGGCAAGTGTCGCTCCGGCTGCGATCGGGGGCAGGTCATAGCCCGGCAGCCAGGCCTCGAACGGATCCTGTTCTTCTCCTGCAATACGGTAAGCGTCCTCGCTCAGGGTCACGTCGAGATCGGGCTGTTCAGCAAACCAGCCTTCGAATTCGACGAATTCATTTGCGGCGTTGAGCCCGGCATTGGCCGCCGTGGTACAGAGCAGCGAAAGCGGTTGGTTGCGCAACGTCCACAGCGCCCCGCCAACGTCGCCAGCGTAGGTCGCAACATTGACGTCGCGGCCCGCTTCGATCTCGCGGGTTGGCCCCTCGGCCAGGTTCGACCCATTGTTGCCGAGCCGGCCGAGCCACAGCCCGGTCAGCTGCCCGGCGGCACCGACACTGACTCCCGGCGTCGCGTAAACTCGCGCCCGCGCCAGCAGCCCGGCAGGCCCGAAGGCATAGCGAAATTCGCCGTCGCGCAGCACGAAGCGCTTGCGCCAGTGGCGGAGCCGTTCGAAATTATAAATCTCGCGCACCCCGGCGATCGTCATTTCGAGCGTCCCGGTCACGCCATTGAGCGGCACGCTAAAGGGCGAGGTCGGGTGAATTAGCCGCAAGGTGCCGCTGAACAGCGCGGCGCCATCGTAGCCCGCCTGACCATTGCTGGTTTCAAGCAGCCGGTACCCGCCGAACCCGGTGATGGTCAGGTCGTGAAGCGTGACGCTGGCCCGGCCAAGGGCATTCACCACCACGACTTGCGAGCCAAGCGACTGGCCCTGCGCGCTCACGATGGTGTTTTCGAACCGTCCACCGATAACCGTCACTTCCGCGCCGGCTTCGGCGCCGACCAGGCAGAGCGTACCTTTGGCGCGCGGGCGCAACATCATCACGTTGCGGCACTCGGCAAAATTGAACGCCGAGCCGAAGCTGGCCTGGGTGAGCGGCGAGCCTTCCTGCCAGCAATCCTCGATCGTCAGCCCATCGCAGTATTGCGCAATCACCGTGCCTGCGCCGATGTTACGCCCGCCAACCCGCTCGATCCGCACCCGCTCGGCGCAGGTCAGCGAAATGCCGTCTTCCGAAGCAACCCCGCCAAGCGTCAGATCACGAATGACATGACCGCGCAGGACGTTGAGCTTGCGCAGCCGCTTGTTCGCCCCGGTCACCGAAGCCAGCGAAAGTGCCGCAGGCGACGGCCGGTCAAGCCGCACTGTGTCGCCCGTAACTGCCTCCACCGTGGCGAACGACCAATTGTTGGTCTCAGGCGTGTCGTAAGGAATTTCGCCGAGTTGCCACAGCACCGTGTCGCCCACCGTCAGGCTCGCACCAAGACCCGGCAGCAGCGTGAATTCGCGGCTACCAGCCACGACATCGGCGGCCAGCGGCAGGTCGATGATCGGGCCGGTGAAACTGGGGTGATAGACCAGTCCGCGTCCACCCGATTGCCTGGTGAAGGCAGCGCTACCAAATTCCTGCACCCCGCTTGCAGTAATCAGCTGTAGCGGCACCGCGCCGACGATAACCTGTTCGCTCGGCGGGATCGGTTCGACCCGGTACTTGGCCGAACCGAATGAGCTTCCCCGTGCACCGATCACCGCAGCATAGGCCTGCGCGGCCCTGATCGCCGGGCCGTCATCGGTCACCGCGTCGCCCTTGGCACCGCCGACTTCGACCGCGATCCGCCCGGCATCAGGCAGCGCGCGCCAGTACCGGCCGTTGCTCGACCGCGCAACAAAGCGGGGATGCGCGCTTTGCAAGGCCGCAGTGGCGAGGCTGTCGCTGACGTAGCGGCACGGGGCCACGCCGATCACATCCCGGCCGCTGGTCTGGACGATGTCCGTTCCGGTGCGAAGGTTTTGATTGGGTATGTCGCTGAACAGGAAATCGGCCATGCAATACGGTCTCCGCTAAAATCGGGGGTCAGGCGAATTCGGTAAGGATCAGGCGCCGCGCCTCGCGCGCCATCCACAGCGCATCGAGGTTGTGCCCGGGCTGGCCCGGATGGGTGCCGTCTGCCGGACCGTAACCGTAGAGCGAGGAATGGGTGTTGCGCGTCGTGAGCGCGACCGCCGTTCCGGTGGCGGTTGCCGGCGGATCGATCGTGATCGCAGTGGCCGAAACGATCGATGCGACCCGCGCTCCAGCGACAATCCCGGTGCCCTCGATTCCAGCTCCGGTCACGATCCCGGTGGTCGATGGAATCGCAGTGATTGAGGCAGAGGCGTTGGTGGTCGTACCGGTGGTAGCGATGAAGGCATTGGCCGCGCTGCGCAGCGTGGGCAGCGGACTCAGCCGATCGATGAACCAGACATTCGATCGCGCTGCGCCCCAGCAGGCTTCCTGGGTGGCATCGCGGATCCGGTAAATGTCGAGCACCGGATCGCCCGATGGCCAGGTCGGGCCGAAGAAGATCAGCGGCTTTCCCGGGTTTGCCACCTGCCACGCATCGATCAGCGTCCAGCAGCGATTGTTGACCGCCGCCTGGTAGCTCGAACCGAACGGCGACCACATCGATGAGGCGAGACCTTGGTCATTGATCGACATCATGACCACGCCGAGCGCCGGAACGGTCGAGACGCCTTGGACGGCATCGACTGCACCGACCATCGTCAGGTCGGTCATCCGGGTGGCATCGGTCCAGGCAACCTTGCCGCCGGTGCCCGGGTTGATAATGCCCGTTCCGCCGACCGCGCCCAGGGCAAGGTTGCCGCCAAGGGCGCGGACCAGCGCAACCGCCTCGCCGTCCTGAGGCAACGCCGCGCCGGTGCTTTCGGCAAAGCTGTCACCCATCACACTGATCAGCGGATAGGTCCGCCCGGTGCCCGAGACTTCTGAAGGACTGGCCACGTTGACGCCGCGGAACTTACCTCCGGCCCCCTCGATGCGGATCCGCCGTGTCCCCGATGCCGGGAAAGTGAACTTCACGTAGTGGTACTGGCCGTCACCGGCAGTCACCGTGACCGGAGCCACCGCAGCATCGTTGACCAGCACACGCAGGTTGTTCGACGTGGTGTTGAACGATCCCAGGCAGCTGAATTCAAAGGTCGTCCCAGTGTGGACGAATTCGAGACTGGCGTACTGCGAGGCCCGACCAGTGCCGTACCATGCGCCGCGCGGCAGCCAGGTACCCGAACCATCGAGGGTGGTTGGTCCCGAGAGCCATTTGATCCGGCTATCGCTGGCAAGGATCGCCGGGCTGACCGCGGTGTTGGCGTTGATGGTCGATGCTACCCCGGCGCCGCCAACAACAATCGCCGGAACGTCGTTCGCTGCAAGTCGGCCTGCCGGTCCCGGAAAGAATCCGTTGTTCCGGACGGCGTTGACCAGCGCGGCCGAATTGTTCGAGCGCGCCTGCGCGGCGGCCATGCCGCGGGCGACAATATCGGCGCTCATTGTGCCACCCGGTAGGTTACGCTGCCCGAAGTGAGCGTGATGTCGAGGTAGAACCGCGCAGCACTTTCGCTTTCATCCCACACTGCTTCGCAGCAGTTGGTGGTGTACTGGCCCCAGGTGGCACCGTTGATGGTCAACGGCTGCTTGGTTGTTCCGCCAGCGACCGAGCGAACGACCTTGACCAGCCCGGTCCAGGTGCCGGTGAGTAGCAGCATCACCGCGCGGCCGATCGCCGGCTGGTATGGGCCAACGACCGAGGTGGTGGCGGCGGTGCCGGTCAGTGGCGTGGTCGCCGCTGCGCCAGAGGAAACGGTGACCGGCAACGGTGCGGCGTTGCTGACCTGGAGC
>JBJTLY010000149.1:0-2829 GCA_046063275.1 Novosphingobium sp.
GCTGGTGCGCAGAGGCAAGGCGCGCCTGACGCCGGACCGGGTCGGCTACATGACCCACCCCGACTGGGTGGTCAGTCCCTTCGACCGCCCGCCCGCCGACCTGTGGAAGCCCGAAGTGCCGACGCGCGAAGGGCTGAAGGCGACGGCCAAATGGTACCGCGATAACAAGTGGCTTTAGGCCGAGACGAAGCGGCCTTCGAAGACGACCCCATCGACCTTAATGTCCTTCAATCCGGGGGGCCCGATTTCATAGGGATCCTGTCCAAGAACCGCGAAATCGGCCCGCTTGCCTGCCGCGATCGAGCCGACCAGCGCGTCTATCCCGATCACCTGTGCCGCTTCGATGGTGATCGCGCGCAGTGCCTTGTCGAGGCTCAGGCGTTCGGCCGGGTCCTTGACATGCCCGGCTATCGTCACCCGGTTGGCTGCTATCCAGGCGAGGTAGAGCGGATCGATCGGCGCCATGTTGAAATCGCTGTGCAGCCCGAGCGGAACCCCCTTGCGTTCAAGCGAACCGAGCCGGTTGATCGCCGAAGCCCGGTCGAATCCGAGCCCGCTGCGACCGTAGGCATCGCCCAGCACGCGAATGTAATTGGGCTGGGCGGAAACCATCAGACCAAGGCGTGCGATCCGCCGGTTCTGCGCTTCGGTCGAAAAGCCGAGGTGCTCGAGCGTGATCGTCTGCGCTGGATGCGCGGGCAAGTGCCCGATGATATCGAGCACCACGTCGAGGCCTTCGTCGCCGTTGACGTGGATGTGCTGCGAAAAGCCGGCCTGCCAGAACTTCTCCATCAGGCCGCGCAAGGCGTCGGGCGGGGTGATCCACTTGCCCAGATGCCCGTCGGAGTAACCCGGCGGGTTCATCCGCATGTTCTGCGCGAAAAACGCCCCGTCGGCGAGGAACTTGACCCGCTTGTCGACCCGCACATGCGGCCCGGCATAGTCGCGGCGGATCTGCTCGATCCGTTCTACCGGGTCCTGGCTTGGCGGCACTTGATGGCCGAGCAGCATCAGCATGACCCGCGAGGGATTGTCCGGACGCTCGAAGGCGCTGCGGATCATCCCTGCTTCTGTCGCGAAATCGGCGAAGATGCCGGTACCCATGTCGGATGCGGTGGTCACGCCGCGGGTCAGGAACAGGCTTTGCAGCGCGCCCATCCCGGCAGCGATCTTGCGTGGTTCGAGCAGTGCCGGACGCAGCTTGGCAAGGGCGACGGGCAGACCGGTTTCAGAGAACAGTCCGCGCGTGAAATTGCTGTCGGCGGGGTTGGCCTTGCCCTCGGCCAGCGCCGCGTCGAAGCTTGCCGCGTCGGCCATTCCCCAGGCCTTGAGCGCGGCGGTGTTGACGAAGATATCGTGGAAACTGCGCTGCCAGACCACCACCGGGCGGTCGGGCGATACACTGTCGAGGTAGGCCCGGTCGAGCGGGCCGTGGAACAGTTCGTGATAGCCCCAGCAGACGAACGGATTGGCAGATGAACGGGCCAATTCCTCGGCGAGCCGGGCGCGCCACGCGGGCTGCGTTTGCGTGCCGGGATAGGTCCCGCTCGGCAGCTTCCAGTCGTCAGGCGCGATGAACGGCAGGTTGAGCATGACCGCCGCCTGCATCGGATGGATGTGCGGATCGATCAGCCCCGGCATCAGCACGTGGCTGGCAAAGCGCCGATCGATCTGGACCGTGCGTCCGGTAGTCCACGAGGTGAGCTGGTCGAGCGTGTCTGCCACCCCCAGAATCATCCCATCGGCAACCGCAACGAAGCGCGCGCTGGGCTGGGCGGGTTCCATCGTGACGATCTTGCGCGCCTCGAACACCGTTACGGGGCCAGTCCCGGCGAACGCCTTGGCGGCAAGCGGCGTTGCGGCGAGCGAGGCGAGCATCGTGCGGCGGGAAATGGTCATGACAAACGTTTGCGCCAAGCCGAACCTGCTGGCAAGCCGCCCCGTTTGAAGTTCAGGCACGCGCCGCCAACGACATCGCCCGTTCGCGACCGGAACCGTGGCAGCGCGATTCGACTCGCTTGGCGCAGGGGCCTAGCCTTGCAAGCACGGGTCGCGACTCGAGTCCGCAGTATAGTCTGCTGCTCGAACGCACGGGGGTACCAACAATGAAAAAGCTCATGATTTTCGCCGCTTTGGCGAGCGTTACCGCATGCTCGAAGCCGGCTACAGCACCGAGCGAAGGTGCTACCGAAGCCACCACCGAGGCTGCCGCCGCGGCGCCAGCAGCCGCCAACATTGCTGCTGATGGCAAGCCCTCACCCGGCAAGTTCAAGATCTCCTCGCACGACGGCAAGGTGTACATGGAAGAAGACAAGGCCGACGGAGGCTATGTCACCACGCTGGACGGCAAGGTCGTCGATACCGGCAAGTGGGAACAGAAGGACCCCGGCACCTTCTGCTTCACCAAGGACGCCAAGGACGCGAAGCAGGAATGCAACGCCGAGAAGGTCGAAGGTGGCAAGTGGACCACCACCAACGCCAAGGGCGAAGTTTCCATCGTCGAGCGCGTCGGCTGATCCGCCAAGCATCGAGCGGCGCCGCTGGCTTTCGGGCTGCGGCGTCGCTTCGGTCTTGGCCGGGTTCTCAGGACCCCTTGATCAACAGCGTTTCTGGCGTTTGCCGGTTCAGCTGTGCAATCAACTGTTCCATATCGGCGCTGCAAACGATGTGTGCACCCGAGCTGAAATGCACTGCCGTGCCGTAGGTATCCTGGCGCAGAAAGGTGATCTGGTCCGGGTTGACGACGGTAACATCGCCCAGTTCGGAGGATTCGATCTCGACTAAAGGCATTGCCGCATACTCCCGCAATTGAAATGCGTGGCTTAGCTG
>JBJTLY010000150.1:0-3226 GCA_046063275.1 Novosphingobium sp.
CCTGGCGATCATTCGCGCCGTGGTGGCGATGGCGGAAAGCCTCGAAATGTCGACCACCGCCGAAGGGGTGGAGACCGAGCGCGAGCTCGAGATCATCCGCGGGCTCGGCTGCCGCAAGATTCAGGGCTATTACTTCGGTCGCCCGATGCCGGCGGTTGAAGCGCGCGCCCTGTTCGAGAAAACAGCGCTGCGCGCCAGCGCCTAGGCGGCGACCAGACCCTTTACCACGCTTTCGAACAAAGCGCGGCCATCGCTGCCGCCTTGCGCCGGTTCGATCATCCGTTCGGGGTGCGGCATCATGCCGAGTACGTTGTCCGATGCATTGAGCACCCCAGCAATCTGGCGGGCCGAGCCATTCACTTCCTCGGCATAGCGAAAGGCCACGCGGCCTTCGCTTTCCAGCCGGTCAAGCGTTGCCGCATCGGCGAAGTAATTTCCGTCATGGTGCGCCACGGGAATCGTGATCTGCTGGCCGGCTTCGTAGCCTGCGGTAAACAGGCTTTGGCTGTTCTCAACGGTCAGCGCCACTTCGCGGCAGACGAAATTCATCCCCGCATTGCGCAGCAGCGCTCCGGGCAGGAGGCCCGCCTCGGTCAGCACCTGAAAGCCGTTGCACACGCCGAGCACCGGAACGCCCTTGTTCGCCGCCTCGACCACCGCCTGCATCACCGGACTGCGTGCCGCCATCGCGCCAGAGCGCAGGTAGTCGCCGTAGGAGAACCCGCCGGGCAGGGCGATGAAATCGAGCCGGTCGGGCAGCGCCGCATCGCCGTGCCACACCCGGTGAACCTCACCGCCGCAGATCTGCTCCAACGCGACCGCCATGTCGCGATCGCAGTTCGAGCCGGGGAAGGTGATAACGGCGGAGCGGAACGCGCTCACGCCGCGATCTCCGCAGGAGCCAGCCTTTCGAACCGGTAGTTCTCGATCACCGTGTTGGCGAGGAGCTGCTTGCACATCGTTTCGAGCTGATCGTCACTGACGCTGTCATCGACTTCGAGCTCGATCACCTTGCCGGCGCGCACGTCCTGCACGCCATGGATACCCAGCCCCTCGATCGCGTGGTGGATCGCGCGGCCTTGCGGATCGAGCACTCCGTTCTTGAGGCTGATGGTGACGCGAACCTTCATGGGGCGATCCTTTCGGGCTGGGAGGAATCGCCCGGCCTATGACGCCAGACGCGGCGCAGGGCAAGATCGCTCCGGGGCGAATTGCACAGCCACCGGAAATTTGTCTGCAGGGTCGGCCGTGATGATCATCACGACGTTGACTTATAACTGTGCTATGCAAACTGGAACGGGCGCACGGTAATACTTCCAGGCGGGAGAACAAGTGTGAGCAGCGACGACTATCTGGTGCGCGGCAGCAATGCTCACGCACCCTTTTCACTGGCGGTGCATCGCGGCGATGGCATGTGCCTGCTGGCGATGGACTGGACCGGGGGCGAGCCGCCTGCGGACTTTGTCGGCTTCGCGATCGAGTTCCGGCCGCCGGGCCAGACCCCGGGTCATGAGCGTTACTATGCGGTCAACAACCGCTTGTGCTTCGAGGGCAAGGAGCGGAGCGTAGCCGCTGGCGAGCCCGCTGCGCAGTACCCATCGACCGAGGCTCCGTTCCAGACCTTCCGCTGGGTCCATTTCCCCCGCGATGCCGACAAACCCGCGCTGTTCAAATACCGCGTCACCCCGATTTTCATGGGCGAGAATGACGCGCTGAGCCGGGGCGAGCCGCAGGAGGTCGATTTCCCGCTGCAGCGCGAAACCTATGCCGGCGAGCTCGACATCGCGTTCACCCGGGGCTTTGTCTCCTCGCAGGCCTTTGCCGACAAGTTCGGCGGGGAGCAGGCGCTGACCCGGCTGGTTCCGGGCGACGCCGATGTGGGTCTCGAATTCGTGCCGACCCACCCCGATGCTGCTCGCGCCTATGACTGGATGGGCTTCGATGCCCGGGCGCGGATCCTCGAACTGCTGCAGGCAGCGCTGGCCGACGGCGCGGAGGTGCGGATTGTTGCCTACGAGCTCAACCTTCCCGAAATGGTCGCGCTGCTCGAACAGATGGGGCCGAAGCTCAAGATCATCATCGACGACAGCTCGAACATCAAGACCGACAAGAAAACCGGCAAGGTCAGCGGCAAGGACAAGGCCGCCCCGGACAGCGCCGAAAGCAAGGCCACCGTCCGCCTGCGCGCCGCGGGATGCGTGGTGAAGCGCCAGCACATGTTCGGGCTGCAGCACAACAAGTCGATCGTGGCCGATGGGCCCCAGGAGAAGGCGGTCGTCTGCGGCTCGACCAACTTTTCGTGGCGGGGGTTTTACGTTCAGGCCAACAACGCGGTGATCATGCGTGGGCCCGAGGTGGTGGCGATGCAGCTTCAGGCGTTCGACACCTACTGGAATCAGGAAGCGACCTTCCGTTCGAGCCCGGTCAGCCTGTGGCGCACGCTGCCGCTGCCCAGCATTGACGGACAGATCGCGATGTCGCCGCGCAGCACCCCGCACAAGCTGCTCCCTGCGATCGGCGCCGATATCCGCACCGCGCATTCGAGCCTGTTCTATTCGCTGGCCTTCCTTGACCAGACCGGCGGCGACGTGACCGACGCGGTGACCGCGATCAATGGTGGCTCGGCGGTGTTCTCGTTTGGCATTTCGGACAAGAGGACCGGCATCCTGGTCAACGATCCGAGCGGCAATTTCACCCCGGTCTATTCCAAGGCGCTGTCAGGCAAGCTGCCGCCGCCGTTCCGGGTCGAATCGGCCGGAGGCAGTGGAGTGAAGATGCATCACAAGTTCGTGGTGATCGATTTCGACAAGCCTACAGCGCGGGTCTACACCGGCTCGTTCAATTTCTCGAAGCCGGCGGACACCGACAATGGCGAGAACCTGCTGCTGTTCCGCGACAAGCGCATTGCCACGTCCTACATGGTCGAGGCGGTGCGACTCTATGACCATTACCGCTTTCGGGTGAAGCAGGCCGAAGTCCAGGCGGTGCACCAGAAGGACAAGACCCAGCCCAAGCGGATGGCGTTGAAGCGGCCCCCGAAGGCGGCGGAAGAGGCCTGGTTCAAGCCGTTCTACACCGATCCGCTCAAGATCCGCGATCGGCTGTTGTTCAGCACTTAGCCTTCCACCGAATCCATCACGTAGCCGAGCGAGCGGACCGTGCGCAGTGGATCGGACACACCGTGCGCGGTCAGGCTGCGACGCAGGCGGCCGACCCAGACATCGAC
>JBJTLY010000151.1:0-3025 GCA_046063275.1 Novosphingobium sp.
CATGGCGGGGGCACTGGCCCTGGCCCTGTTTGCGCCGCCCTGGCTGCTGACCCGCTCCAGCCCGGACCGCTGCCGCGCGGCAGCTGCGCTGACCGGGGCGATGATCGGCCTGACGATCCCATCGCTGGTCGGATCTTATCCCCAGCCACTGATCGGCTATGGCGCATCGGCCATTCTGGGCTATGGCCTTGGCATCGCGGCGCTGCGCTTTTCGCGTTAGCGCCTCACCCCACGATCCAACGAAAGCATTCCCATGGCCGATATCACCCTCACCTTCACCCAGGACGAACTCGAGATGCTGGTCGATGCGCTCGAAGTCGATCTTGAGGGCTATGTCGAGGCCGCCAAGGAAGCGCGGCTGCAGAACAGCCGCGAGGATATTGTCACCTTCACAGAGGCATCGGTGCGGATCCAGACGCTGATGGCCAAGCTTCAGGACCTGATCGAGGAATAGGCTTGGGCATGGCAACCGCCATCCCCCAGATCCCCGAGGTGCTCGATCTCGCGGGCACCGCAGTCTTCGCGCTGTCGGGCGCGCTGCTCGCGGCGCGGATGCGGCAGACTTTCGTAACGATGAGCTTCTTCGCGCTGATCACCGGGGTCGGCGGGGGATCGGTGCGGGACCTGCTGATCGGCGCGCCGGTGTTCTGGGTGCGCGATCCGTGGGTGGCGCCGGTGTGCCTTGGCATCGCGCTGCTCGCCTGGTTCACCCCGCGCAAGTGGTGGGAGGGCAAATTGCTCGAATGGGCCGATGCGGCTGGGCTGGCTGCCTATACCGTGCTGGGCAGCGCCAAGGCGCTGGCCTTCGGGCTTGCCCCGGTCCCCGCAGTGCTGATGGGGGTGATCACCGGCTGCGTCGGCGGGATCATCCGTGACGTGCTCGCAGGACGGCCGTCGATCCTGATGCGGCCCGAAATCTACGTGACTGCTGCGGCGCTGTCGTCTGGCCTGTGCGTGCTGGGGCAGACGCTGGCGCTGCCGCGCGAGTTGGTCTGGTCGGGCGCCGCGCTCGCCGGGTTTGCCTTGCGCGGCGTGGCGATCACCAAGGGACTTGGGCTTCCCGCATATCGCCGGGCCGAAGACTGATTTAGCGCCTTGCGCAGCGCCCTCCCGGCGCTACCTTCCCCGCACAGGGAGAAGATCGCATGAATGGGGCCGAAGCCTTTATCGAGACATTGTACACTTGCGGAGTGGAGGTGTGCTTCGCCAACCCCGGCACATCGGAAATGCAGCTGGTTGCGGCGGTTGATCGCCAACACGGGATGCGCGCAATCCTGGGCCTGTTCGAAGGCGTGGTGACCGGCGCGGCGGACGGCTATGGCCGCATGGCAGACAAGCCGGCGGTGACCCTGCTTCACCTCGGCCCGGGGCTCGGCAACGGTCTTGCCAACCTCCACAATGCCAGGAAAGCCGGCAGCCCGATCGTCAACATGGTCGGCGAACACGCGACCTATCACAAGCACTTCAACGCGCCGCTGACCTCGGACACGGAGGGCGTTGCGCGGCCGATGTCGGACTGGCTGCGCACCTCGACGTCGGAGCGCGACCTTGCCCACGCCGGGGCCGAAGCCTTTGCGGTGGCGCAGCAGTATCCCGGCAAAATCGCCACGGTGATCGTCCCCGCCAACCATGCCTGGACCGATGGTTCATCGGCCGTGCCCCCGCTCGAAACGGTGGCGGCGCCCAAGACTACCGGGGAGGCCATTGCCGCCGCCGCTGCCGCACTGAACGATGGCGAAGGCCCCAAGTGCCTGTTCCTCGGCGGACGGGCGCTGCGTGAAGGCGCCTTGCGCGACGCCGGGCGGATTGCCGCGGCGACCGGGTGCCGGCTCGTCGCCGAAACCTTCGCCACCCGCCATCAGCGCGGCGCAGGCCGGGTCGCGGTCGAAAAGCTGCCCTATTTCGGTGAGCAGGCCGAAGCTTTCCTCGCTGAGTTCAAGACCATCGTGTTCTGCGGAACCGAACCGCCGGTCTCGTTCTTCGCCTATCCGGGCAAACCGAGCTGGCTTTCGCCTGAAGGTGCGAACCTGGTCCGCCTCGCCAGTCTACGCGAGGATGCGGACCATGCGCTCGCCGGATTGGCGGCGGCGCTGGATGCTCCCGTTGAACCGGCGCTGGTCCAGCAACCGACCAGCTTCGATGCCGCGCCCGGTCCGCTGACCAGTTCGGGCATCGGCGCGATCCTTGCCCGCCAACTGCCCGAGAACGCGATTGTCTCGGACGAAGGCGCAACCCAGGGCGGTGCTTCGATGCTGATGTGCGCCGGCGCTGCGAAGCATGACTGGCTGCAGCTCACCGGCGGCTCGATTGGCCAGGGCCTGCCGCTCGCAGTCGGCGCGGCGGTCGCTTGTCCGGACCGAAAGGTCATCGCGATCCATGGTGATGGCGGAGCGATGTATACCAATCAGGCGCTGTGGACGATGGCGCGCGAGCAGCTCGACGTCACCACGATCATCCTCAACAACGGCTCCTACGCGATCCTCAATATCGAGCTGATGCGCGTCGGCGTGCAGAACCCCGGGCCCAAGGCGCTGTCGATGCTCGATCTCAAGAACCCGGCGATCAACTGGTCGTTGCTGGCTGAGGGCATGGGTGTGCCGGCGGTGCGGGTCGATACTGTCGAGGCGTTCGATGCGGCACTCAAGGAAGCATTGGCTACCAAGGGTCCACGGCTGATCGAGGCGCTGCTGTGATCGCTACCAACTTTGCCCCACCCAACCCCGTTCGCCCTGAGCGAAGTCGAAGGGTGGTTCGAGCGAAGCCGAGAACCTGCAACCCCAGCATTAAACGGGTGGTTGGCCGTCTCGGCTGCGCTCGACGGGTCCTTCGACTTCGCTCAGGACGAACGGAGTTTGGAATTGTAGACAAGGGTCGATGAGCGATTCCCTCAACCTCCTCCCCGCCTCTTACAGCGATTTCCGGCGCGCAGCCGAACGCCGCCTGCCGCGCTTTTTGTTCGATTACATCGATGGAGGGGCCGGGGCGGAAGTGACCTTGCGCCGCAACACCGCCGATTGGGAAGCGG
>JBJTLY010000152.1:0-8286 GCA_046063275.1 Novosphingobium sp.
ACCGTCGCCGCCCTTGTACAGTCCCGCCCCGCCCGAACCGCGCCTGATGCTGAACTCTTCCAGCAGTACCGGAAAGCGCGTTTCCAGCACTTCGGGATCGGTCAGGCGGCTGTTGGTCATGTGCGTCTGGACCGCGCTCGCCCCGGCGAAGCCCGGCCCGGCCCCGGCGCCGCCAGCGATGGTCTCGTAATACTGGTAACGGGCATTGCCGAACGTGAAGTTGTTCATCGTCCCCTGCGCGGCCGCCATCGCGCCGAGCGCGCCAAACAGGGCGTCGGTCACCGCCTGGCTGGTCTCGACATTACCTGCGACGACGGCGGCGGGATATTGCGGGCGCAGCATGCAGCCCTCAGGCACGATCAGCGTAACCGGGGCGAGGCAGCCCTCGTTCATCGGGATCGGCTCGTCAATCATGGTGCGCAGGACGTACATCGTCGCAGCGCGCACGACCGAGAACGGGGCGTTGAAATTGTCGGGCAATTGCGCGCTGGTCCCGGTGAAATCCACCGTCACGTGCCGCGCCGCGCGGTCGATCCGCACCGCCACCGCGATCACCGCGCCGCTGTCCATTTCGAGCCGGAACGAACCGTCATCGAGCCGCGAGACCAGCCGCCGCACCGCTTCCTCGGCATTGGCGTGGACGTGCTCCATAAAGGCGATCACCACCTCGCGTCCGTGTTCCGCGCAGGCCGATTCAAGCCCCGCAGCGCCGCGCGCACAGGCGGCCGCCTGCGCGGCGAGATCGGCGATATTGTGGTCGATATTGCGCGCCGGATGCGGGCCGGAGGCCAGCAGGGTGCGCATCTCGTCTTCGCGAAACTCGCCTTCGTCGACAAGCAGCACGTTCTCGATCAGCACGCCCTCATCGAGGATCGACTTGCTCCCCGGCGGCATCGATCCCGGCGCGATCCCCCCGACATCAGCATGGTGCCCGCGCGCAGCGACATAGAAACTGGGCGCGTCCGAATCCTCGGCCACAAACACCGGCATGATCACAGTGATGTCAGGCAAGTGGGTGCCGCCGGCGTAAGGCGCATTGAGGACATAGGCATCGCCGCGCCTGATGCCGCGCCCGTCCGCAGCGTTTCCGCGCGCGCGCAGGACCGCTCCGACGCTCTCGCCCATCGAGCCGAGGTGCACCGGCATGTGCGGCGCATTGGCCACCAGCCGTCCCGCGGCATCGAACACCGCGCAGGAGAAATCGAGCCGCTCGCGAATGTTGACCGAACTGGCGGTGCGGGCGAGCACCAGCCCCATTTCCTCGGCGATGGCCATGAACAGGCCGTTGAACACTTCGAGCCGGATCGGGTCGGCGCTGGTATCGCCGGCCAGGCTCTGGCGCGGCGCGATACGGGTCAACCGCAAAGTGCCATCAGGATCGACCAACACTTGCCAACCGGGTTCGACTACGGTGGTTGCCAGCGGATCGACCACAATCAGCGGACCCGGAGCGGCAAAACCTGCGGCAAGATCTTCACGCCGATACAGTGGCACATGACGCACCGCGCCATCCAGCCAGCAGCTACGAGTCTCGACCGGATCGCCGCTGCTGGCCGGTAGCGGCCAGGCGAGCTGCTGCGCACTCGCACCGGGTGCCATGACCTCTACCCGGACGCGATCGATGACCAGCGGTCCGGCTGCATCGAATCCGAATTCAGCGCGGTGACGGCGGGCAAAGTCATCTGTGAGCAAGCCCGCCGGAGCCGGTGCGAGTTCGATCGCGGTATCCGAGCCTTCGCGTCGGACGAACAGGGTTGTGGAGATCCGGTCAGGCTCGATCCCAAGCTGTCCCGTAGCCGTTTGGGCCAGGCTTGCTGCAAGCTTTTCAACCTCGACTTCTACGCCCGGAGCGACGGACCGCCCCAGGCTTCCTTCACGCACCACCGCTTCTTGCGCGAGGCCCATGCCGTAAGCTGAAAGCACCCCGGCGAGCGGGTGGACCAGCACCGTCCCGATCCCCAGTGCATCGGCGACGAGGCAGGCGTGCTGCCCGCCCGCTCCGCCAAAGCACGACAGCGCGGCCGCGGTCACGTCATGCCCTCGCGCGACCGAGACCTGACGGATGGCGTTGGCCATGTTCGCGACGGCGATCTGGATGAACCCTTCGGCCAGCACCTCGGGTGCAATCGCCCGCCCGGTTTCCGCCGCAACGTCGCGGGCAAGCACAGCAACCTTTTCGGCGACTACCGCCGCATCGATCGGCTCGTCGCCATTCGGACCGAACACATGGGGAAATTCCGACGGCACCAGCTTGCCGAGCAAAAGATTGCAATCGGTGACCGTCAGCGGCCCGCCGCGCCGGTAGCAGGCCGGCCCCGGCACCGCCCCGGCACTCTCGGGCCCGACCACCAGCCGCCCGGCATCGAACCGGCAAATCGAACCGCCGCCTGCCGCTACGGTGTGGATGCGCAGCATCGGCGCGCGGATTCGCACTCCGGCGAGGCGGGTCTCGCTGTCGCGCTCGAAAGCTCCGGCATAGTGGCTGACGTCGGTCGAGGTGCCGCCCATGTCGAAGCCGATCACCCTGCTCGCGCCCGACATCTCGGCAGTGCGCGCCATGCCAACAATCCCGCCGGCCGGGCCCGACAGGGTGGCGTCCTTGCCGTGGAAATTCGCTCCGCTGACCAAGCCTCCCGAGCTTTGCATGAACAACGGCACAGAGCCCGAACCCAGGGCGCTGCTGAACTGATCCACATAGCGCCGCAGCACCGGCGAGAGGTAGGCATCGGCCAAGGTGGTATCGCCGCGCGCAATCAGTTTGATTGAGGGAGCAAGTTGATGGCTGACCGAAATCTGCGTGAACCCGGCCGCGCGGGCGAGTTGAACCAATTGTGCTTCGTGCTGGGGATACTTCCAGCCGTGCATCAGGACGATCGCCACCGCGCGCAGCCCGGTTGAATATGCCTCTGCAAACCCAGCAGCTGCCGCCGCCTCGTCGAGTGGCTCAAGCACCGTGCCATCGGCCATGACCCGTTCGTCAATCTCGAGCACCTGCGCATGCGGTGGCTGGGGCAGCACGATCTCGCGTACAAACAGCTCGGGGCGCTCCTGCGTGCCGATCACCAGCGCATCGGCAAAGCCCCTGGTGATTGCCAGCAGCGTCGGCTCGCCTTTGCGCTCAAGCAGCGCATTGGTGGCAACAGTTGTGCCCATTCGCACTTCGCACGGCGGTAGCGGCCCAGAGTGGCAGCCGGTCAACTGGCGGATTGCCGCGATTGCCGCATCTTCGCGCCGCAGCGGGTCTTCGGACAATAGCTTGGCGGTAAGCACCGCCCCATCGGGAGAACGCGCCACGACATCGGTGAAGGTCCCACCGCGATCAATCCAGAACTGCCAAGGTCCGCCGGGCTCCATCGCGGCACTATCAACGAGATGCCACGGCAGCGCTAGGAGGCATCTTCCGGAGTGACGATGATCACCACGCGGCGGTTCTGGGCGCGGCCTTCGCTCGTTGTATTGCTTGCGATTGGCTGACCTTCGCCCTTGCCGACGGAGCGCACGCTGGCATCGGTCATGCCCACTTCAACAAGTGCCGCCTTGACCACCACAGCCCGGCGCAGCGAAAGCTCGCGATTATGCGCGGCAGTGCCAGTCGAATCGGTGTGGCCTTCCAGGGCGGCACCATGGATCCCAACCTCCTTGAAGGTCGCCGAAATATGGCCAAGCGTCTGGCGTGCGGCCGCCGTCAGGTTGCTGCTGTCGATATCGAACAGCAGGCGTTCGTTGAGCCCCAGCTCATAGTTTTCGCCAACCGGCTTGAAATCGAGCGCGGTCAGCGCCGCTGCTTGCTGCGGGGTGAAGCGATGCGCGCCGCGCGGCACGGTCTGACAGGCTGCCAGAAATATGAGCGCCAGAATGGCCAGCCGCCTAAGCATCGTTCGATGCACTCCCCTTGCTTTTGCCTTCGCGCCGTGCGCGCTTGTCGATGTACATGGCCTGATCGGCGTGATTGACCAGTTCTTCGCCGGTTGTTCCATCGGCCGGGTAGATCGCCATGCCGACGCTGAGCGAAGCGATCTGCCACAACCCGCTGGGCATGCGGATCGGCGCGATCATCGCTTTGCGGATCCGGCTGACTACAATGTCGGCGTGAACCCGCCCTGGCTGCGGCGCAAGCAACACGGCGAACTCGTCCCCGCCCAGCCGGAAGGCAATATCAACGTCGCGAATGGCCCCGCGCATGCGTTCGCCCACCGCGATCAGCATGGCATCGCCCGAGGTATGGCCATGCTCGTCGTTGACCGCCTTGAACTGGTCGATGTCGAAGAACAGCAGCACGAAAGGCGTTCCGGTCCGTTCGGACTTGGCAATCGCCCCGGCCAGGGCCAGCTCGAAATACTCGCGATTGCCCAGCCCGGTCAGGCTGTCATGCGTGGCGCGGCGTTGCAGCTCGGCATTTTCGGAAGTGAGGCCATCGTGCCAACCCTGAAGCTCTGCCAGCAATGCGTTGAAGTCCTGCCCGAAGCGGTCGATTTCGGCGATGCCAGAGGACGGCACCCGCTTTTCGAAGGCCCGCTCTGTCCGCACTGAATGCGCAACTTCTGCCACGTATTCAAGCGGTTCGATCACGTCACTGCGCAGACGGCGGTCAAGCAGGCGCGTTGCCAGCACGGCCACCCCGATACAGGCAAAGGCAATGATCAAGGCAGCAAAGATGTAGCGCAGCATATCGCCCGAATTGCCGGTGATCCGCACGCGCGCGACCAGGGTGTCGCCGTGGTAGACCGGAGCAACAACCGGCTCCGGCCAGACCAGCCGGTTGCCGGCATCGATCAGCCATGTGGGCCAGGCGGCGCCCTGGTCGGACCAGGCACCCAGCATCTTGCCTTGCGGGTCGACCACCTCGACCGCGCGTACTCCAGGCACGCCGCCAACCTGACGCAAGCCGTCCGAGATTGCCTGACGATCCTGAAACGCGATCGCGGGCTCGATCGTGTAAGCCACGCTATGCGCGACCAGCGAAAGGTTGCGCTGCGCATAGCCGCGCATCACCAGCACCCCGCTGACAGTAAGACCGACCGCCGCCAGAACGACCGCAAACACGATCAGGCGCAGGTGCACCTTGGCGAGCAGGTCGCGAAGGCTCTGGGGCGGGTTGAGATTTGGCTCGCCCATGGTCAGTACCTCGCCTTGGCGATGCGCAGGACCCGCGGATCGACCCGCAAGCCCGAACGCGAAACCGCATCGATGTTCAGGCGAAAGCTGAGCGACTGGGGCGAGTAATCGAGAGCAAACATGGCTTCGCTGGAATTGGCTGGGTCGTCTTCGGCAATGGTCAGCACACCCTTGCCGCGCACGGCTGAAGTAAGATCACGCTGTGCGGCGATCGGCACTGAGCCGATGTAGAGTATGTCGCAGCCCGAAACCGCGTTGCCAAAGGCGTAGATGTTGCGGCGTTGCACCTCGATCCCTGTCGAGGTCCGCCAACCGCCTAATTGCGAGGCATGCAGTGCTCTACCTGCAACGCAAAGCACCAGCTGGGTCTTCTTCTGGGGCCAGCGCGTATAGTCCACCATCGCTTTGACAGTACGCGCAACCGCTCCGGCGAAAGGATCGCCGCCCGCCACATTCGCGCCCAAGGGCATGTCCGCAGCACCGTGCGCGGGCATGCTCGAAATCACGGCGACGGCGCCCAGGATGCGGAAAAATCTATTCATAGCTGCAATTTCCCGGCCATAGCGAACCCACGCAAAATGGCAAAGTGCGGGTCCTTCCTATCCTCAACTGCAAGAAGCCCGGGAGATTGGTTTCTTTTGCAACCAGTGTTAGAGGCGATGGCATGCCAGCTGCTATCGATCGCACCGCCCTTCGCCTCGCTTATCGGATGGAGGAGGAGGCCTGCATCGCCGAGCGCCTGACCCAGGCCGCCCCGGCCAGTGCGGTCCATCCCGAGGCAAGCAGGATCGCGGCGCGGTTGGTCGAGGGGGCGCGGGCGCGCAAGGCTTCGGGGCTCGACGCGTTCCTTCAGACTTATGGGCTTGGCACCGAAGAGGGGATCGCGCTGATGTGCCTCGCCGAAGCCCTGCTGCGGGTGCCTGATGCCGCCACCGCGGATGCGCTGATCCATGACAAGCTGGGCCATATCGACTGGGCCGAGCACGTTGGCGAGAGTTCGAGCACTTTCGTCAACGCCGCAACCTTCTCGCTGATGCTGACCGGGTCGGTATTGCAGCAGCGCCGTGCCGACAGCGCCGGGCTTGGTGCCAGTCTCAAACGCGCGGTCGGGCGGCTGGGCGAGCCGGTGATCCATCAGGCGACCTTGCAGGCGATGAAGATCCTTGGCGGACAATTCGTGTTCGGGCGGACGATCGATGAAGCGCTCGGCCGTGCTGCGCCGGAGCGCAAACAAGGCCTGACCCACAGTTTCGATATGCTGGGCGAAGCGGCGATGACCTTTGCCGATGCCGAGCGCTACCGGCGGTCCTATTCCGACGCGTTGGCCGCGATTGCAGCTGAAGCAGGCGAAGGTATCGTCCGTTCACCGGGGATTTCGGTCAAGCTTTCGGCGCTTTATCCGCGCTACGATTTCCTCCACGCCGATGCCGCCAAGGCAGCGCTGGTGCCGATGCTTAAAGAGCTTGCCGCGCAAGCCCGCGATGCCGACATCCACTTCACAATCGACGCCGAAGAGGCCGAGCGGCTCGAACTGTCGATGGACATCATCGAGGCGCTGGCGAGCGAGGACGAACTGTTCGCGGGTGGCTGGCAGGGCTTCGGCCTCGCCTTGCAGGCCTATTCAAAGCGCGCGGTGCCGCTGACCGAATGGGTGATCGCACTGGCGCGCCGGCACAATCGCAGGATCATGGTCCGGCTGGTCAAGGGCGCCTACTGGGACAGCGAAATCAAGCTCAGCCAGGTCGGCGGGCACACTGACTACCCGGTGTTCACCCGTAAGGTAGCGACCGACGTTTCCTACCTCGCCTGCGCGGCCAAGCTGCTCGCCTCGCCGGACGCGGTTTATCCCGCCTTCGCCACACACAACGCCTATACGATCGGCGCGATCAAGGCGCTGGCGGGGGACGCCGCGTTCGAATTCCAGCGGCTCCACGGCATGGGTGAGGACGTTTACGAGGAACTCGCCCGGATCGAGGCTGACTCAGGCCAGCCGCGCACCCCAGTGCGGATCTATGCGCCGGTTGGCGGGCACAAGGATCTGCTCGCCTATCTCGTGCGGCGACTGCTTGAGAACGGTGCGAACAGCAGCTTCGTCAACCGCATGGCCGATGCCGAAGTGCCGGTGGCCGAACTGGTCGGCGATCCGGCGGTCGAGCTAGCGGCGCTGAGCCCGCGGCGCAACCCGGCGATCCCGCTGCCGGCTGCTATCTTCCCCGGGCGGCGCAATAGCAGGGGCGTTGATCTGGCCGATCCGCTGGTGCGCGGGCCGTTGCTGGCGGAACTCGCTAACGCAGCAGGCGACACCGATTGGGAAGCGGCCCCAACGATAGAACACAAGCGCGGTAACCAGCCCGAGCCCATCGTCTCGCCGTTCGATACGGACCGGCAAGTCGGCGCGGTGCGGAGCGCCACTACGGCTGAAGTGGACGAGATGATCGGCCGCGCGGTGGCCTTCCAGCCGGAATGGGACGGCCTTGGCGGCGATGTTCGCGCAACCCTGCTCGAAGAGGTCGCCGATCAATACGAGGCCCACACCCCTGAGTTTCTTTCGCTGTGCCAGCGCGAGGCCGGCAAGTCGCTGGTCGATGCGGTGCTGGAACTTCGCGAGGCCGTCGATTTCCTGCGCTATTATGCCGCCGAAGCGCGCGCGCAGTTCACGGCCGAGGGTATGGCGCTGCCTGGACCCACGGGCGAGAGCAACCGCCTCCGCCTCGCCGGGCGCGGGGCGTTCGTTGCTATTAGTCCGTGGAACTTCCCGCTGGCGATCTTCACCGGCCTGATCGCCGGGCCATTGGCGGCGGGTAACACGGTGATCGCCAAGCCGGCCGAGCAGACCCCACTGATCGCCGACCTTGCGATCCGGCTGTTCCACGAGGTCATCTCCGACGGCGTGGTCCAACTCGCTCCGGGTGACGGCAAGGTCGGCGCAATGCTGACCAGCGATCCGCGCATTGCCGGGGTCGCCTTCACCGGCTCGACCGAAACCGCGCGCGCAATCAACCGCGCCATGGCCGGACGCGATGGACCGCTCGGCATTCTGGTCGCCGAGACCGGCGGGCAGAACGCGATGATCGTTGATTCGTCGGCGCTTCCCGAACAGGTCACCCGCGATGTGCTCGCTTCGGCCTTCCAGAGCGCGGGACAACGCTGCTCGGCGCTGCGGGTGCTATA
>JBJTLY010000153.1:0-6210 GCA_046063275.1 Novosphingobium sp.
CGGTGGCGACCGGGGTAGCCACGGTTTGGCTATCCGCCGCAGCGCAACCGGCCAAAGCCAGCGCGGTGAGCGATACGAGAGGAATTGAGCGCATGGGGGAAGGTCCTTGAATGAATTCAGGGGGCAACGTTGCCGCTGCCCCCTGAGTATTGGCTGAATGGCTTAGCGCAGCACCGCGCTCACCAGATTTTCGCGCGGTTCGCGGGGGCAATGTACAGCTTGTCGCCGTCCTTCACGCCCCAGGCATCGTACCACGCCTGCACGTTGCGCAGCGGCGCGAACGAGCGGAACTGGCCCGGGCTGTGCGGATCGGTCGCAACCTGATTGCGCAGCGCGTCTTCACGCGCCTTCGAACGCCAGACCTGCGCATAGGCGAGGAAGAAGCGCTGTTCGCCGGTCAGCCCGTCGATCACCGGGGCAGGCTTACCGCCGAGCGAGGCGTGGTAGGCATCGAGCGCAACCTGCACCCCGGCAAAGTCGGCGATGTTTTCGCCCATGGTCAGCGCCGGGTTGATGAAGGCGCCGGGAGCGACTTCGTACTTGGCGTACTGGTCGCCGAAGATCTTGGCCTGTTCCTCGAAACGCTTGGCGTCTTCGGCCGTCCACCAGTCACGCACCGCGCCAGTGGCGTCGATCTTGCGGCCCTGATCGTCGAAGCCGTGGCTGATTTCGTGGCCGATCACCGCGCCGATCGCGCCATAGTTGACCGCGTCATCGGCGCCCGGATCGAAGAATGGCGCCTGCAGGATGCCCGCGGGGAACACGATCTTGTTTTCCAGTCCACCATTGTAGGCGTTCACCGTCTGCGGGTTCATCCCCCACAGCTTGCGATCGACCGGCTTGCCGAGGAAGCTCATCTGGTAAGCGTTGTTGAACACGCCCGTCCGCTGGACGTTGCCGTAAAGATCGCCTGGAACAACGGTGAGCTTCGAATAGTCGCGCCACTTGTCGGGATAGCCGACCATCACGTCCATGCGGCTGAGCTTTTCAAGCGCGGCAGCCTTGGTGCTGGCGCCCATCCATTCGTTGGCCTGGATGCGCCCGGCCATCGCTGTCTTGAGGTTGGCGACCAGCGACTGCATCTTGGCCTTGGACGAAGCCGGAAAATAATCGGCAACGTAGGTCTGGCCAACCAGCTCGCCCAGCGAACCGCCAACCAGATCGACCGCGCGCTTCCACCGCGGGCGATTTTCCGAAACGCCCGAGAGCGTCTTGGTATATTCGAAGCGGCTGTCGACCATCGCCTTGTTGAGGTACGGCGCGGCCTGATCGGCGACGTGGAACGCCTGCCACAGCTTGAGCGTGGCGAGCGGGGTATTGGCGTAGATCTTGGCGATATCGCGCACCGCGGTGTTTTCACCGACGATGATCCGCTTCTGCACCGGCACGCCCGCGCCGGCGAAATACTGGGCCCAGTCGATGCCTGGGGCATAGGCGGCGAGCTGCGCGGTGCTCATCGGGTTGTTGAGCTTTTCGATCTGGCGGCGTTCGGCGATCTTCCAGCTCTTTGCGGCGATCGAGGTTTCGAAGGCCATGATCGTGTCGGCCGCACCAGCCGGGTTGGCATAGCCAAGCATGCCCAGCGTGCGGGCGATATAGGCCTTGTAGGCATCGCGCTGCTTCTTGAAGCTGTCCGCGAAATAGTATTCACGCTCGGGCAGGCCAAGGCCGGCCTGGCCCATGTACAGCACGTTGAGGTTGGGGTTGGCGGTGTCCGAGCTTACCCCCATGTCGACCACGGTGGAGCCGAAGCGGCCGTTGGTGGTGCCCATGTAGCGGGCAAAGGCGGCCTTGCTGGCGATTGCGTTGACCTTGGCAAGGTCAGCCTTGAGCGGGGTGAGGCCGATCATCTCAAGCTTCTTCTCGTCCATGAAGCTGGAATAGAAGCCCGCAACCTTGGTCCCCGGCTTGGCTTGGGTGATCAGCGCCTTCAATTGATCCTGGGTGTGTTCGCGCAGGTCATAGAAGGTGCCGGTCGAAGCACGGTCCGACGGGATTGTGGTGGTATCGACCCATTTGCCAGCGGTGAAGCGGAACCAGTCGTCGCCCGGCTTGACCGCAGCGTCGCCGCCTGAAAGGTCAACCCCCCAGGCACCGATCGCAGGCTTGCCGGTGGTGGCCATCGCGGTTGCGCCCTGCGCGATCAGCGCGCTGGTAGCGAAAGGCGCGGCAAGTACCGCAAGCGCGGCGCTGGCGATCAGGAAACGTGATTTCATGGTGTTGCAACTCCCAGTGTGACAGGCGCTGTCCGCAGCAAAACCGCGCGCGCGATGCTAAAACTGCCTCGCGCGCGCGGTCTTGGGAGTCAATGTCGTTCGCCGATAGGCGTTTGCGGTTGGTGGATGGGGGGGTGGGGACCTAGAATAGGATGCCGAAACCCACCGTCAGGCTGTTTTCGTTTACAAAGCTGTCGGGATTAATTCCGTCGGTAAGTTCAGCATTGATCTCGATTGCAAATTTCTTCCCTTGCCACCAGCGATGACCGACACTGAAGCTGTGTCGAGCGATGTTAGGAATGAAGGCTGGATCACCATCGTATCTCCAAAGGTATTGGTAGCCTGCATTTGCGAACAACGAGGATCCCTTGCTTGGATCACCCAAAAAGAACGAGCCGGACAGCCTGATGCCAGCGTGACCGAAATGATCGTCACCCGCAGGAAGGAGCAGTCCGTGCTTGGTCACTCGCTGGTAAGTTGCAACACCATCGATTTGGCATCCGACCCAACGATTTCCACCCAGATCGGTCAGCGCCCCGATCTTGCACAGGCCGAAGATCCTCTTGCCATGATAAAAATGCGTTGTGAGTTCCGCCTTGAGCCGTTCAGAATCTTTGACGCGGTCGAACAGATAGGACGCCGAATAAGACAGGCGCAGCGAGTCATCCCACTCGTGATCTGCGCCCCCTAATGGCAAGTTTGAATTACCGATAAGGCCGAGCGTGACTATGTCGGTATCGCCGTCACGCTGCGTTGCAGGAGGCGTCAGCGCGGGTGCAGGGCTTTTCCGATTCTTCTTGAGTTCCCACCCTGCATAGGCAGTCAGCTCGAACGGCGACCCTCGGTCAAGGACGGCACCTACAACCGCCTTTACGGAAAGCTCTGTAGCTTGGCTTCGGCTGCCGTCGGCTTCGTAAGTGCGCGTGCGGGTGTAGCCGAATGACGCCGCTTCAGCTGAATTGCGTGCATTGCCGACAGCGGCCAATGCCTCAACTGTTCCTCGCAAGCGGAATGATGGCGCGCTGCCCTGTGCAGGGCCGTTCGCGTCGCGCGGCTCGGGTAGAAGGCAACGAAGAGTAATCCCAGACCCTAACATCCACGACGAATTTCGGTCGAGTTCGGCCGATTTGACCGGATTGCCGTTTGCATCGAAAGCCATCAAGCCATCAAGATTGGCCGAAGCGAGCTTTGCTTCGAATTGGTGAAGCGTGTTAGACGCCTTGCGGTGCGCCGCGCTCGCTGTGGGGTCCGTGTCAAACGATCGTAACAGATCGAAGGCCGCTTGCGGCGTGGTAATCTCGCCAGCATAGGAATTAACGAAATAAGCCACGCGCGAGGTTGGTACGATCCGCCACTTGGCGCCGTCATACTCAATGTCGGTTGAAGTTGGCTGGGTTCCTCCCAATCCGATTCCGTCGCAGGCCTGATCCACGATAATCGGGATATTGGCATAATCGAGTTTTTCGGCCGCAAGGGCCGGCAGTGCAGCTACCCCCAAAATACACAGGGCGGAAGTCGCTACTAGCCGACATGCGAATTGATTCACGGGCATATCGTTTCCTCCACCAAAGCATCGCGCAGCTCATTGAGCTCTTTGCTTTTGTAGCCGTAGAAATGGACGGCGTTGGGACAACTGCAGGGCGCAATCCTGAATCTGTAACGGCGCACGACTGCGGTGAGAAAATGTAGCCAATCCAACCCGTCTATATAGTTGAGCGGAGA
Source organism: Novosphingobium sp. (assembly GCA_046063275.1). Taxonomy (GTDB): domain Bacteria; phylum Pseudomonadota; class Alphaproteobacteria; order Sphingomonadales; family Sphingomonadaceae; genus Novosphingobium. The sequence continues at coordinate 3,939 of JBJTLY010000153.1, forward strand.
ATCTTCTGGGACCAGGTCCATCCAGCCATCATCGAAATCATGATGATCGTCCCTGATGGCGAGGAAAATTGAGGTGTCGGCTGCAACCACTAGATCTGTCATAAGCTACCCTCCTGTTCGATAGTTCTCGGTAGCTTCCGTTCAGTGTCTTCGTCCGTGATCCCCGTCACGCCAGACGCGCATACCAAAAGGCCGCCCGTCCGGCAGAACAGGCGGCCATTTCAGTATGGCGATTGGCTAGGCGCTTACTGCCCCGCAGGCTTCCCGCAGCGGGTCATGTCGCCCTTTTGGCAGGCCTCGGTGTCCGCCTTCCACTTGGCCATGGCAGCGTCGTAGTCGGCCTTCTGCTTGGCGATATCGGCCTCGCGCTGGGCGACGGCGGCTTCGTAGGCGGCCTTGTTGGCGGCATTCTTGTCGTTCTGCGCCTTGGCCGCGGCGGCCTGTTCGGCGTTGAGCCGGACGCGGGCCTGTTCGGGCGTTTCGCTCGGCGTGGCGGCAGGAGCTGTGGCGACTGCCGGAGCTGGCTTGTGCTTGCGTTTGGCCCGGGCATCTGCCGGAACGGCGGCGAGCGAGAGTGCGAGCGCGGCGACGGTAAGCCCGGCCAGCGCGTGACGAACGCTTTTCATGATCAAGTCTCCTCTGTTTACCCGGGCGGGACCATAGCTGCCCCGCCGGGCAAACGTAACCCATCCCGGACAGGGTCTAGGGAAGGTCGGTCCCGTCGCTCGGAACATCCGCCCTAATGACCTCTCGCGGAGGTGGCGGCGGAGGAGGGGGAGGTGGCGGTGGCGGCGGCGGCGGTGGTGGTGGTGGAACAGGCACTGGCACCGGCACAGCTACAGGCATCGGCACTGGCACCGCGATCGGCGCGGGCGGTGGTGGTGCCTGATACTGCTGGACCTGCAATGGCGGCGGAACGGGCGGCGGGGCAGGGACCGGCACCGGCACCGGATCGGGCTGCGCCTCGATCTTAGTCACTGGCACTTCGACCGGTAGCGGGCGCGGACGGAACGGGCGCACCACGATGGGCGGCGCTCCGGGCTCGGGTTCGATCTCCATTCGCGGCCGCTCACGGCGCGGCGGCGGGTCCCCGGCTTGGGGCGGTGTTGGCGGCGGAGGCGGAGGGGAGGCAGAGCCCGGTTGAGGCACAGGCGCAGGCAATGGCACCGGCAGGGGAGCAGGTCCTGGTCGCGGTGGCCGCGGCGGGCGCGGCGCGGGCGGGGCGGTGCCGCCATCGGTCGGGGTCACCACCGGATTGCCGGTCGGCGGTGGCGCGCCTGGGGCGCCCCGGCGATGCCAATCGTCATAGCGGCGACGCGCGTCGTCGCGGTCGCGGTGTTCATCGTCAAGGTGCCGCGGCGGGCGTCCATGGCGGCGATCCGGGTCGCCGCGGTCCCAGCCCGGCAGTTCGCGCCAGAACGGGTTCCAGCCGTAATTCCACCCGTCGTCATAACCCAGGCTCGAGTAGCCACCGATCCACGCGGTGGCGCTGCCTCGGTCCCAGCGGCGCTGGCGCAGCGACGCGGCGTAAAGCGCGCGGCCGCGTTCGCGCAGTGCAGCGGCCAGATCGCGTTGCCGCGGATCGGCGCCATAGGGCATCACGCGGCCCTGGCTGTCATATATCACGATCAGGTCGCGCGCATCGAAAGCGAAGGCGTTGTAACTGTCGCGCGCCAGATAGGGCGAAGTCTGCCGGGCGGCGAAGAAGTACTGCTGCACGCCCGCACGCCCCGGCTCGACGATCAGCGCCTCGCCGTCGCGGCTGACCCAGGCCCAGCAATCGACCCCATCGCAGCTGAAGGTGAAATCGGGCGGACTGTTGCCGAAGGCTTGCGCCAGACTGTCGGCCTGATCGATCCAATAGTAATCGGCCGGGTTGACCGCATAGGGCGGCGACACTGGCAGCGGCGGCGGCGGGTCCATGACCGGCACCACCCGGACCGGGTGGCCAATCGCCGGGGTGACGGAATTGACAGGGGCAAGGGTAGCCGGCTGCGGTTGAACGATGGTGACGATCGGTGGCGGCACGACCACCGGTACGATCCGGCAGTGCTTGACCTTGCGACGCTTGACCTTGGAAACGGTGCAAACCCGGCCGATGCCTGCGGGCTTCCTGGCAACAACAACCTTTCGCTTCTTGGCCTGCTTGACCGTCGCCGCCTCGGCCTTGCCCCAGTCGGCCGGTCCGACCGGCACGACCAGCGCGGCCAGCGGCAAAGCCAGCGCAAAGCTCAAGAACGATCCGTTACTGCCCCGATACTTCAACGCCATC
>JBJTLY010000154.1:0-14152 GCA_046063275.1 Novosphingobium sp.
GTGCGATATTCACCGGTGGCGAGGCGCTCCGCATCGTCAAGCTCGTCAAGAATCTGGCGACATGTCTGGATATAGGCGCGGCCGACGTCTGTGAGCAGTAACTTGCGGCTGGTGCGGATCACCAAATGGGCGCGCAAATGAGCCTCAAGGTCTGACACGCGGCGGCTGACTGTTGGCAGCGGCACGCCGAGCGAGCGCGAAGCGGCGGAGAGGCTACCCCCGTCAACCGCCGCGACAAGCGTACGCATGGCTTCGAAACGGTCCATCTTGATTTCCGAAATATGGAAGGTTGGATTTCAGATTGAAGGGATACAGTGAATTTATGGAAGATACTAGATCCAAGTCATCGGCCGATCCCCGGCCAATACAAACGAAGGACCTACCCCATGCCCCGTATCCCCCAGCCCGCCACAATCGCCGACGCCCCTGAAAAGTCGCAAGGGCTGCTCGAAGCTGTCGTCAAGCAGCTCGGCTCCGCGCCGAACCTGTTCCGTCTCGTCGCAACCAGCCCGCAAGCGCTTGAAGGCTATCTCGCCCTGTCCGGCGCGCTCGGCAAGGGCGCTCTGCCTGCCGCCACCCGTGAGCGGATCGCGCTGGCCGTCGCCGAGATCAACGGCTGCGACTATTGCCTTTCGGCCCATACCTATCTTGGCAAGAACCTCGCCAAGCTTGATGACGCCGAAATCGCCGCCAACCGCAGCGGCGCGTCGAATGACCCGAAAGCCGATGCCGCCGTGCGCTTTGCCGCCGCAGTCGCCCGGGCACGCGGCCATATCAGCGATGCCGACTTCGCCGCTGTCCGCCTTGCCGGCTATAGCGACGCGCAAATCATCGAGATCGTGCAGCACGTCGCGCTCAACAGCTGGACGAATTACTTCAATAATGTGTTCCAGACCGAGATCGATTTCCCGGTCGTCACCGCACGCAAGGCGGCCTGACGCCAAGACAGGCGGGTACCGGCTTCCCCCCTGCCGGTGCCCGCCGACCTCGCAAATCTTGCCTGAGGATTTGTTCCATGATCCCGTCAAGCGACATCGCGTTCACCGCTACCGTCAAAGCGCTCCAGACTGTGCGCGGATCGCGCGCCAGCTATGCGAAAATGGAGGAACGCGGTGGCTTCCGCACGGCCATCACCGCTGATCTTGCCGAGTTCCTGACCGGCATAGACACCGCCTATCTCGCCACTGCCAATGCGGCAGGTCAACCCTATGCCCAGCATCGCGGCGGCCCAAAGGGGTTCATCCGCCTTGTCGATGAAGCCACGCTGGGCTTTGCGGACTACACCGGCAACCGCCAGTACATCACCACCGGCAATCTGGCCGACAACGATCAGGCGTTCCTGTTCCTGATGGACTACGCCATTCGCCGCCGCATCAAGCTGTGGGGCCGCGCCCGGGTTGTCGCGGATGACCAGGCGCTGATCGACCGTTTGATGCCCGAAGGCTACAATGCCCGGCCCGAGCAGGTGATCCTGTTCGAAGTGCTGGCCTGGGACATCAATTGCCCGCAACATATCCCGCAGAAGATCGATGCCGCCGACGTGGCGAGCGCGATCAGTCGCCTTGAAAGCCGTATCGCCGCACTCGAGACCGAGAACGCCGTTTTGCGCTCACAGATCGAAGGAACATTGCCATGAGCCGTCCACCGCTTCCGCCCTTCACTGACGAAACCGCCGCGCAAAAGGCACGCGCCGCCGAGGATGCATGGAACAGCCGTGATCCCGCACGTGTCGCGCTTGCCTATACGCCGGACAGCCGTTGGCGTAACCGCGCCGAGTTCATTAGCGGTCGCGAGGCGATCGAGGCCTTCCTCAGCCGTAAATGGGCGCGCGAACTGGACTACCGGTTGATCAAGGAAGTCTGGGCCCACACAGGCAACCGCATCGCCGTGCGTTTCGCCTATGAATACCGCGATGACAGCGGCAACTGGTTCCGTGCCTACGGCAATGAAAACTGGCAGTTCGACGCCGATGGCATGATGGAACGCCGCATCGCCAGCATCAACGAGCATCCGATTGCCGCGACCGATCGCAAATTCCACTGGCCAATGGGGAGGCGCCCGGACGATCATCCGGGCCTGTCTGACTTGGGATTATGAAGTTTAGCGAGGCTATTGCTGCCCGTGTGGTCATCGCCAGCACCCCTGGTTTATCTAAGCTCGAACGGTCTTTACGATCATCGGCATCCAAGCGTCAGATGTTAGAAAGCGTTCTCGCCGCCGAACATTCCGCGCGACGGCGAGATATAGGATCAATTGGTCACTGGTGCTTTCTAGCCGGCCGCAGGTTTCAATGGTCGTGTCCTTCGCTGCCGGACGTCAGGGGCGGCAGCAATTCTGGCAGTGCCCGCAAAGTATGCCGCGCGGCGTTCCTCCAGCCACGCCTCGATCTCTTCGAGATCCCAGACCACGCAGCGCGGCGATAGATTGAAGCGATGTGGGAACTCGCCACGCTGCTCCATCCCGAAGATCGTGCTGTCGGCCAGAGGCACGATCAGGCGAAGCTCATGCCGCCGGATTGTTCTGGGCAGCCCGCTCAGCACCGTGGCTGGCCCTGAATAGGATTTGTCCTGATCCTGATCGCCGCCCACGTGACGGGACGTCATGAAAATGCGGACGCGGCCTGGTTTCTTTGTCATGGTTTCTCTCCTTTATGTTGGAGAGAGTGCGACTACACTTTCATGGAACTTCTCGAATCGACACGGTAATGGCCGACATTTCCAGATGGGTCTATTGATGTGCTGGAAGCGACGGGTCATCTCCGCCATTGTCGATTGTCGTTGAAAGGTGGTTTTCCGAAAACGGCCAAATTTGTCTGTAAAATCAGGAGCGTAGTGGCGTGACGGTAGCACTGTCGGTAGGTCTCGATTGAAATATTTTTTATTCTTTGTTTTTCAATTGGTTATGAGTGCATAAATTATCGAGTGGGAGTGAGCGTCAGACCTGCCACGCAGGTCCATGGCTGAGACCGCGCAGCCGGCAGAGGTTGAGCGCCTTGAGTGGACCGACTTGCCACTTGGCGGGCCGCACACGCCGCTTGGCCAGATGGCGCTGCACCGCAGCCTGACATCAGGCCTGTGCCGACGCGCGGGCGATCCGGCAAATGTGTTCTGGGGGGTGGGTGACCGCGGACCCAACATCAAGCCGAGCGACGCCGTATCTCTTTACGGACTGTCGCACCTGGCCCCGCTTGCCGCGATCGACGGGGCCAAGGTCATGCCGCTGCCCGCAGCCGGCCCGGCGCTCGCCCGGTTCCAGCTCCATGGCAACCGCGTCGACCTCGAGGCAGTGCTGCCGCTCCGCGCCGCCGATGGAACCTCGCTGAACGGCTTGCCGCCGCCCCCCTTGACCGGAACCGAAACCGAACCGGCATTCGCGCTAGATGGAACGCCATTGCCGTCCAGCCCCGACGGCGCGGACAGCGAGGGGATCGCCGCGCGCTGCGACGGGAAATTCTGGATCGCCGAGGAGTACGGCCCCTCGCTGTTGCTGGTCGATCAGGCCGGGCTGGTCGAACGCCGGCTCATCCCGCACGGCAGTGCGGCGCGCTACACCGGTTCGAGTGTCCCGCTGGTCGAAGGACTTCCTGCCATCGCCGCAATGCGCAAACTTAACCGGGGGTTCGAAGCACTGGCGACCAGCCCCGACGGGACCGTACTGTACCTCGCCTTCCAAAGCCCGCTGGCTCATCCGGACCGCGCGGCGCACGATGGCGGCGACGTGGTGCGGGTCTGGGCGCTCGATGCGGGAGACGGCAGTTTCCTGAGCGAGTACGCCTATCCGCTCGATCCCCCAGAGGCCTTCCGCCGCGATTGCGCGCGCGGTGCGGTGGTGAAGAGCGACATCAAGGTCAGCGAGATCACCGGACTTCCAGACGGAAGCTTGATGGTGCTTGAGCGGGTCACGCAATCGACGCACATTTACCGGGTGCAGCTTGGCGAGCCGCTGCCAAGCGAATTCCTGGATTACCGGCATCGCCCGACGCTGGAGCAGCTTGGCCAGGGCGGCGACGTGCCGCTGTTGGCGAAAGAGCGGATCTTTTCGACTGACGATTGCCCCGAGATCTGCGGTGATCTTGAAGGGCTGGTCGTGTTGGACGACGGCAGCCTGCTGCTCAGCAACGACAGCGACTACGGTACCGAAGGCGCGGCTACACGGTTCTGGCGCGTTTGCCCCAAGCGCGACCGATGAAGCTTCCTTCAACTCCGATCGCGGTCTAACATTGCGGCCAGACCGAAACTCGATGGGGCGCTGATGGAATTCGATCGCAGGACCATGCTGGGTGCTGCCGCGACCGCGCCGCTGGCGGGCAGGGCGCTTTCGCCCAAAGTCCTCGCTGGCGACTGGGAGGCGATTGCGCGGCAGTATAATGTGACGCGCGAGGTGATCCAGCTTGAGCATGGCAACTGGGGGATGATGGCGCGGCCCGTTCTCGCCACTTATCACGCAATGAACGAGCGGGTGAACCGCGAGACCAGTTTCTACGCGCGGCGCACGATGATCGGCGATCTGGAGACGGTGCGCGGGCAGGTGGCCGCCACGCTGGGCGTCGCCACCGAAGAGATCGCGCTGACCCGTAACGCAACCGAGGCAATGAAGGCCTTGATCCTGCAGTACAACAGACTGAAGCCGGGCGACGCGGTGCTTTACGCCGATCTCGATTACGATTCGATGCAGGGCTCGATGGAATCGCTGGCGGCGCGGCGCGGGGTGCGGGTGATCAAGATCGCGCTTCCCGAACCGGCGACCTACCAAGGCGTGATCGACGCTTACGACGCCGCGTTCCGGACCAACCCGTCGATCCGCATGGTCCTGCTCACGCACGCCAGCCACCGCATCGGGCTGATCGTGCCGGTGGCCGAAATCACCGCCATGGCCGAGGCGCGGGGGATCGACGTGATTGTCGATGCCGCACACAGCGTCGGCCAACTCGATTTCAAGCTGCCCGATCTCAAGGCGCCCTTCATTGGCCTCAACCTGCACAAGTGGTTTGGCGCGCCGCTCGGGGTGGGGGCGATTTATATCCGCAAGGATCGTCTCGACGCGATCGATCCAGATCCGGCCGAGGACCCGAAGAACTTCGCGATAACCGCCAAGGTCCACACCGGCACCCCGGGCTATGCCGCGCAGCTCAGCGTCCCCGACGCGCTCGACTTTGCAGCCGCAGTGGGTGCGGCGCGGCGTGAAGCGCGGTTGAAAGCGCTGCGCGACCGCTGGGTTCATGCCTTGCGCGATCACCCGCAGGTCCAAATCATGACCCCCGACGATCCGCGGATGTACGGCGCGATTACCTCGTTCCGGCTGCGCGGGAAGACCTCGCACGAGGACAATGTCGCGCTGGCCAAGGCGCTGCTCGACCAGCACCGCGTGTTCACCGTCCACCGCGACGGGCTCGCCTCGGGCTCATGCGTGCGGGTCACCCCCGCGCTGGCAACGTGGATGGAAGATCTCGACGCGCTGGCGGTGGCGGTACGGCAGATTGCAGGGAAGGCCTGAACATGAGCGGCAAGGGCTATGTCATCGTCCAGGTCAGCGCGATTCACGATCCCGCGGCCTACGAGACCTACCGTCCGCTGGCCGGCGCGAGCATCGCTGCGCACGGCGGCCGGTTCATTGTTCGCGGCGGCGAAGCCGAGCGGCTCGAAGGTGGAGGTCCGGCGGGGCGCAACGTGGTGGTCGAGTTCCCCAGTGTTGCAGCGGCCAAGGCCTGGTACAATTCGCCCGAATATCAGGAGGCGCTCAAGATCCGGCTTGCCGCCTCGACCGGGGAACTGGTGATCGTCGAGGGCGTCTAAAGCTCGCCCCAGTCGAGCGGTTCGACCCGGCGCACCAGCAGCCCCCAGCAGGCCATCCCGGCCACGATCACCCCGGCGGCGATCAGGAAGGCGGTGCGATAAGTGCCGGTATGATCGATCGACCAGCCGGTGACGATCGGCCCGATCACGCCGGATAGACCCGCGGTGCCGTTCTGGATGCCGATCCACTTGCCTGCGCAGCGCGGCCCGGCAATCGCCTGCCCGATCGAGAACACACTGAACGCGCCGAGCCCGTTGGCGAGCGAATAGACCAGCAGTCCCGCCACTGCGATCTGCGGGCTGCCGAACGCGCAGGCGAGCATGGTGCCCAGCGCGATGACCAGCGAGGTCTGGACCATGATCTTGCGCACCCGGTTGGGGCTGTCGCCGCGGGCGATCCAGCGGTCGGCAACGCGCGCGCCGATCACCCCGAACAGCGCCGAGAGCAGATAGACCGCGCCGCCCAGCCAGGCCATCGCGGTGATCGAATAGCCCTGCTGTTTGACCAGATAGAGCGGCAGCCATGAGAGCACGAGGAAGTAGGGATAATTGTTGCAGAAATGGCCGAGTGCAGTGCCCCACATCTCGCGCTTGGAGAGCATAGTGAGAAAGCTCGGCGCGGGCCCGTGATCCGCTGCCTCGCCGTCGGGCTGCTGCACCTCGGGCTGTTTCAGCAGCAGCCACGGCACCAGCCACAGCAGCGAAATTCCGCCGAACACGAAGAACAGCGTGTGCCAACCGAACCTGGCGATCATCAGTCCGCCAAGCAGGATGCCCACACCATTGCCGAGCATCAGTCCCGCCCCGGTCATCGCGTTGGCCGAGGCGAGCCGCTCGCCCGGGATATGCAGCGCGAGCAGCTTGGAACTGGCCGGCCAGCCTGCGCTTTCGCCGAGGCCGAGCAGCAGCCGCAGTGCAAGTAGCACCGCGAAGCTTCCGGCGAGCCCGGTGAACAGCGTGGCGACCGACCAGACCAGCAGTCCCAACGCGAGGGTGCGATGCGCACCGTAGCGTTCGGACAGCCAGCCCGAGAGGAAATGCCCCGGCACATAGGTCCAGAAGAATGCCGAGATCAGCAGGCCGACCTGATAATTGGAGAGTTTGAGCTCGTCCTTGATCAGCGGGGCGGCGGTGGAGAAATTGCCCCGGTCGAGCGCATTGATGAAGATGGCCAAGGCCAGCAGCACAACCAATGTGCTGACCGCTCCCCCGCCGCGCTTTGCCTCGCCCACGTTCGCTGCGGCCTTGCTTGCCATGCCTCGTTGTCCCCCAACAAACTCATCCCCGCGGCCAGCCTAGGCGACAATCCGCGCGGCGCAAGTCAATCGAGCGCCACGAATTTCCCCGCCGCGCGGTCTTTCCTGACCCTGAGCCCATCGAACACCTGCCCGCTCATCGCGATGTAGACCCCGGGCACGGCGACCTGCGCGGCGGCGAAGGCCATGCCGAGGTTGAACGGGGCATCGGTCTCGGCAAAGCGCGCGGGGCTGAGGGCGCCGGTCAGCACCACGGTTTTGCCCGGCACCGCAGCGGCGAGGACCTTGGCGGTCTCGGTCATGGTGTCGGTGCCGTGGGTGACGACTATGTGGGTTTCCGGTGCTTCGGCGGCGTGGCGGGCGATTGCAGCACGGTCCTCGTCGGTGAGCTCGAGGCTATCCTTGCGGCACACCTCGACCACCCGGAATGGCAGCGCAACCCGCGCCTCTTTGAGCAGCGCGGGGATGCCTGAATCGACGATCTGATACTCGCTCAGCGCGTCGAAATAGTTCTTGTCGATCGTGCCGCCGGTGGTGAGCACGAGGATCGCGGGTGTGTCCATCTGCGGCCCATAGCCTAGCCGCAGGCATTCATGCTAGCCTTGCCCCGGGTCAGGCTTGGGGGAGTGAGGCATGGCGACTACGGCACCAGTGCGGCAGGCGAGCGGAAGCGCGGTAACCTGGGTGGTGGCGCTGCTCGCGCTGTCGGTTTTGCTCAACTACGTCGATCGCGGAGCGCTGGGGATTGCTGCGCCCAAGCTGACCGGAGACCTTGGCCTGTCGCCCCGGCAATATGGCTGGGCGGCCTCCGCCTTCTCATGGGCCTATGCCCCGCTGTGCCTGGTCATGGGCTGGCTGTGCGACCGGTTTTGCGTCTACCGCAGCTTCGCGCTGGGGCTGGCCTTGTGGGCGCTGTGCACCGTTTTGACCGGGTTCGCCGGCGGGCTCGGCGTGCTATTCGCGCTGCGCCTCGGGCTGGGCATGGGCGAGGCGGTGTCGTTTCCGGGCAGTTCGAAGATTTTCGCCGCGCAGGTCCCGCCCGAGCGCCGCGGCATCGCCAATGCCTCGGTGGCGGCGGCGATTGCCTTCGGCCCGGCGGTCGGCTCGCTCGCTGGCGGCACGATCCTCCAGGTCGGCGGATGGCGGCCGATCTTCTGGATTTTCGGGGCGATCACGCTGCTGTGGTTGCTGCCGTGGCGCGCGATTACCCGCCCGCTGCAGGCCGGACCGTTCAGTCAGCCGACCACCGGACGGCTGGAGTTCACCCGCCTGCTCGGCATGCCGACGCTGTGGCTGATGGGCGGCGCACATTTCCTCTCGAACTACGGGTTCTACTTCCTGATCACCTGGCTGCCGCTGTGGCTGACCAAGACGGTGGGCTATTCGATTCCCATGATGACCGCACTGACCACGCTGGGCTTCACGATTCAGGGTATCGCGGCGCTGGCAGTGGGGCACTGGTCGGACACGCGGGTGCGCGCCGGGGCGGACGAAGGCCGGCTCAGGCGGCGGCTGTTGATCTTCGGGCATGTCGCAACTGCGGCGGCAATCACCGGCATATTCTTCGCAGCAAACCCTTGGCAAATGGGCTTGTGGCTGATCGTCGCCGGGCTTGGCACCAGTCAGATTTCGACCAACCTGTTTGCCGTTGCGCAGATCTTTTCCGGCCCGCGCGCTGCGGGCGGCTGGGTCGGCATGCAGAATGCGCTCGGCAACATTTCCGGGATCGTCGGGCCGATCGTCACCGGCATCCTGGTTGAGGCCTACGGCGGCTACGGCTGGGCCTTCGCGCTGGCAGCGGGCATGGCCGGGCTCGGCGCTCTATGGTGGGCGCTGCTGGTCCCGACGATCGAGCAGGTCGTCGACTAGGGTCAAGACCTAGAGCGGGTTATCCAGCTTGATCACCTTTTCGGTGGTCTTGCGCTGCCCGGTCCACGGCTGGCGGGCCGCGGCGAATGAGGCCAGCACCGCGCCGTCGCGGCTGTAGAGGTCGGGGAAGGTCCCCATCTTGCCTTGGATGTCCGAAGCCATGGTGAAATACATGATATAGACCGGGAAAGTCTTGGTCATCGGCACCCGGGTGTACTTGCCCGAGCCGACGATATCGACCGCATCGCTCGACTTCATCCCCGCACCGAGGATCGCCATGGTGATGCCCAGTTCGGTCGCACGTTCGGTGCGCACGCAGCCGTGGCTGAGCGCGCGGAAGCTCTGCGCGAACAGCCCGCGCGCCGGGGTATCATGAATGAAGATCGCATGCTCGTTTGGCATGTCGAGCTTGATCATGCCGAGCGAATTGGTCGGTCCGGGCTGCTGAACCACGGTGATCGTCCCGTCTTTGGCGCGGGCCACCTTGTAGCCCTGCTTGAGCGCAGAGGCCGGATTGCCGATCAGCTTGGCGCCCAGGCCTTCGCCCTTCACGATCGACTGCGGCACGGTCCAGGTCGGGTTGAAGACTACGCCCTGCACCACCGCAGAAAGCTGCGGCGTCGCGGTCTTGCCGACCTTGCCGACAATCGTGCGGTACGACCGGATGATCTCGTTGTTGACCGTCAGCCGCAACTGGAATTCGGGCACGTTGGTGAGCAGGTAATACTTGCCCAGCTCACGAGGCAGCCACCGCCAGCGGTCCATGTTGATACGGATCAGGTTGCGCTTGCTCTTCTCGCCCGCCGGGGTGGTGGCGAGCAGGCCCTTGAGTTCGCCGTAATCGGGCACAGTCGGGGCCAGCCCTTCGATTACGTCCGCGACGTCATGCGATTGCAGCGCGCGCGCCATCAGCGCCGAGGTCGGATTGGCATCGACATCGGTATCAACCACGAACCACTGCAGTCGCGCATCGAACCGCGTGCGGCCATCGCGCATGTCTTCAGCCAGCCAGGCGAAGGATTTGCTGGCCTGCGCATCGAGCGCCGCCTGATCGCCCGAAGCGATCGCGGCCTTGAGCTTGGCTGGCTGGTAATCGGCCGGGATCAGTCCGTCAGCGTCGATCCCTTCGATCACCCCGAGCAGCGCCTTGGCGTCGCTGACGTTCCACTGCACCACCGGTTCATCGACCGGCAGTTGGGGCACGATCTTGGGCGCGGTGGTATCGGGCGCGATTGTCGGCGCGGTGCTGGGTGAGGGACTAGGCGCGGGGCCCGGCGCGGGGCTTGGCAGGATGCTTTGCGGCTGCGCTGCGAGCACAGCCGCCGAGGTCATCCCCGCCGCCAGCACCAGAGCCTTGCCCATCGACATTCCGCCCCACTTGATCATCACCTAAAAACTCCAGCCGTTCGCCCAAATCTCCCGGACCTGTGGGAGCTTGCGCCTGACCGGGGCATTAATGCCCGGATCACGGGCGCGCTTCAAGCACTGCGGCGGGAAGACGCACGGGAAAATCACACGAACTGCACATCCGCGTGTTGCTCTCGGCTGGAAAAGTCTCCGGCAGGCCGCGGGATTGGAGCGAGGGGCCTGCGGCCTGCCGGGGTCAGTCAGGAAGGATCACTTGGCGTGATGCTTCCTGACATGAGAGTGGTGGCGGGTCATGTGATGTCTGGCCGCCATCGCGTGGTGTTCGCGTTGCATGCAGTGATCGGTGACCGTGGCTGAGCAGGTCGGCAGCTTGGCATCGGGTGCGGGATCGTCTGCCATGGCCGGGGCCGCCATGGTCAGGCCGCCGGCCAGCGCCAGGGCAATCAGGTGGGACTTGCGCATCTTGGTCTCTCCTCTCGTGGACTGCGATGAGGACATCTTGCGCTTTGCAACTAACGCGCCACGGTCCGGCAGATTAACCTTTGGTCATGCCGCGGCGGAGAGCAGATTGCGCCAGGCCGGACCGATCAGCGCGTCGACCGCAGCACGCGCAGGCACGTCTAGAGCGCGGTGTCGTGCAGCCAGTTCGCGCAGACATTTGACCTGATACTTGAATGTGCCCTGTTCGTAGGACAGCCCCATTGCCTCCATCCGGAAGGTAGCCTCACCTGCTTCCACCGCTTTGGCATTGGCGGCAAGGAACGGCACGTAAACCTCACCCGAAATGCGCACCAGTTCGGCGACGACCGGGGCAAAGCCCGGCTCCCATTGGCCTTCGACCCCGCTCATGTCGTCGATGTGGGCGAGCCAGCGGTAGGTATAGGGATAGTCGGCGCGCATCATCGCCTGTGGGGTGGGATCGGTGCCAAGCTGCGACAGCTGCCCGTACAAGCCGAACTCGGCCAGGCTGGGCCGGGTGCCAAACAGCATGTGCCGCTCCACCACATGCGCTTCGAGCGCGGCGAGAACTGCGCGGGTGCTGGCCTCGATCAGCGGGAAGTTCGCTGCCGTGCAGCCGACCAGCGCCATGCGCCCGACCTGGCGTTCGCGGAACGCGGTGGCAAAGGCCTGGCTTTTCTCCAGCCCGCCGCCCTTGAGGTTGTCGAAGGCGAGCCAGCGGCTCATCTGAACCTGATCGACTTCGGCCAGCCAGCGATAGCCGAACATCGCCTTGGTCAGCCATTCGTCGGCGAAGTCCTCGAGCAGGTGGGCGATAAACGCCTGCGCCGGATCGACCGGGATCACCGAACGATCGGCATGCCGCGCTTCGAGATCGTAGATCAGCGGGGTCGAATCGTTGTCGAAATGGCCGTCAGGGTATTCGAGCACCGGGATCACCGGGGCGCGCACCTGCCCCAGCGCCTCGCGCGCCGCGCCGCCGTCGATCCACAGGTGCGGAATCCGGCGATAGCGCAGCAATGCGCGCATCTTCATTGAATAGGGTGACCCCAGCGCGCCATACAGCCTGTACATTGTGCCATCTGTCCTTCCTGCCCGAACCCGCCATAAATGCGTTGCGGCGGGGGTGACTAATCGGAGAACTTGCCGTGCTGCCCTCTGTTCGTACCCTCAGCCTAGCTGGCACCGTGCTGGCCGCAGTCGTTGCGACCACCGCCCGTGCCGAGGAAAATACCGCCGCTCCGCCGCCCTATGCCCGCAGCGATGGCGATCGGGTGACCGTGGGCCTGGGCCTTGGCGCCGCGCCCGATTACGAAGGGTCGAACGATTACCGGCTGCAACCCGGCGGGATCCTGCAAGGCAAGGTCGCGGGCGTCGAGTTCCAGATGCGCGGGCTCAACCTCTACACCGATTTCGTGCCCGATCGCGGCAAGACCCGGCTGGTGCTGGGTCCGGTGGTCCAGCTGCGGTTGGACCGCACGGACGATATCAAGGACCCACGCGTCGCCGCGCTGGGCAAAGCCAAGACCGCGGTCGAACTGGGCCTCACCGCCGGGATCGGCAAGCGCGGCTTCCTGATTCCGCCCGCCAGCCTCAACTTCGATGTGACTTACCTCCACGACGTGGCCGGCGCGCATCGCAGCTATGTGCTGACTCCGGCGGTATCGCTGTCCTCGCCGGTCTCGCAGCGCGGCTTTGCCCGGCTTGGGCTGAGCGCGGACTATGTCGGCAAGGGCTATGCGAAGACCTATTTCGATGTTGCTCCGGGCGGGCCGCTGCCAGCCTATGCGACGCGCGGCGCGGGGCTGAAAAGCGTGGGCAGCAGCCTGCTCTACACGCACGATCTGGGCGGTGATCCGCGCAAGGGGCTGGGGCTGTTCGCGCTCGGCAACTACAAGCGGCTGCTCGGGCAATTCGCCGACAGCCCGATCGTGCGCGATGCGGGCAGCGCCAGCCAGCTGTTTGGCGTGGCGGGGATCGCCTACAGCTTCTAGCTGCACCACGGCGTTTCGGGCAGGTCGGTACTGACCTTGAGCGGGAACTGCGGTGCGCGCTTTTCGAGGAAGGCGGCGACGCCTTCCTTGACATCGCCTTGTGCGCCCAGCGCGATGTTGAGCGGGGCATCGACGCTGAGTGCGCCCGCTGGGCTATCCTCGGCGCTGAAGGTCCACAGCATCCGCCGGGTCAGCGCGAGCGCGACCGGCGAGCAATTAGCGGCGATCTCCAGCGCCAGTTCGCGTGCGCGGGTCTCGACCTGATCGGCTGGTACCAGTTCGCTGACGAGGCCCGCAGCGAGCGCTTCGGCGGCCGGGACCAATGCGCCGGTCAAGCACCACTTCAGCGCGGTCGAAAGCCCGACCAGTTGCGGCAGGAACCACGCCGAACCGGCTTCGGGCACCAGCCCGCGCCGGGTGAAGACGCAGCCGAATTTGGCATTGTCCGCCGCGATGCGGATGTCGCAGGGCAAGGTAAGGGTCAGGCCGACACCAGCCGCAGAGCCATTGAAGGCGACCAGCAGCGGCTTTTTCGAACGCATCATTGCGCCGACAAAGTCGCTGTCGCCGCGCGATGCGTCGCGGCTGCCGAAGTTCTTCGCGCCTTCGCCGCTTTGCGTATCGAATGCCCCGGCCCCGGCGGAGACGTCGGCACCGGCGCAGAACACCCGGCCGGAGCCGGTCAGGACCACCACCCTCAGCGCGTCATCCTCATCCGCCATGCGGATCGCGCGGACCAGTTCGGCGCCCATCTCGGCGGTGTAGGCGTTGAGGACCTCGGGGCGGTTGAGCCGGACCCACAGGATTGGACCCTCGGCTTCGACCAGCAGGGTGTTCCAGCTCACAGCGGCTCGATCCGCACCGGCACCGAAGTGAAGCCGTGCAAGAACGGGCTCGCCAGCCGCGTTGGCGACCCTTCGGGGACAAGGCGGATGTTGCGGCTGACGATTTCGCCGATCAGCGTCGCCAGCTGGTCTTCGGCAAGCTTGGCCCCGACGCAGCGGTGAATGCCGTGGCCGAAGCCGAGGTGGCGGCGGGCATTGGGTCTGGCCACGTCGAACAGTTCCGCGTTCTCGAACACCTTCTCGTCGCGGTTGGCGCTGATGTACCACATCACCACCTTCTCGCCCCTGCGGATGGTCTGCCCGCCCAGCTCGGTGTCCTCCAGCGCGGTGCGGCGCATGTGGGTGACCGGGCTCTGCCAGCGCACGATTTCCTGCGCCGCATTTGGGATCAGCGAAGGATCGGCGCGGAGCTTCTCGAGTTGCTCGGGGTACTTGTCGAACACCTCGACCAGCGCCGACATCGAATTGCGCGTGGTATCGTTCCCCCCGGCGATCAGCGACGCGATGTTGGCGATGCGCTCCATTGGCTCCATGTTGCCCATCGCTTCGGAATGGACCATGCGGCTGAG
>JBJTLY010000155.1:0-6461 GCA_046063275.1 Novosphingobium sp.
GCCTGGTAAGGCGACGCAATGCCTGCGGGGCGATGGTTCCCGGACCTCTATGGCGATCACGCAACCTGACCCTGCTGGAGACACCATGCGCACCGACTGGACACGCGAAGAGATAGCCGACCTGTTTGAGCTGCCGTTCACCGAGCTCGTCTTCCGCGCCGCCGAAGTCCACCGCGCCCACCACGCGGCCGGGGAGGTCCAGCTCTGCACGCTCCTTTCAATCAAGACCGGCGGGTGTCCCGAGGACTGCGGCTACTGCGCGCAGTCAGTGAAGGCGGATGCCGGGATCAAGGCGACAAAGCTGATGGATGTGCGTGCTGTGCTGCAATCAGCCGCACAGGCGCGCGACAACGGCTCGCAGCGGTTTTGCATGGGTGCAGCCTGGCGCAATCCGCATGACCGCGACATGCCGGCGATCATCGAGATCGTCAAAGGCGTGCGCGCGATGGGGCTGGAAACCTGCATGACGCTGGGGATGTTGACGTCCAAGCAAGCCGATATGGTCGCCGAGGCCGGGCTCGACTATTACAACCACAACATCGACAGCAGCCCCGAATATTACGAGCGCGCGATCACCACGCGGACGATGCAGGACCGTCTCGACACGCTAAGCGAAGTTCGCCGTGCCGGCATCGCGGTCTGCTCCGGCGGGATTATCGGGATGGGCGAAACCCGCGAAGACCGAGTCGGCTTCATTCATACACTGGCAACGCTGCCGAGACATCCGGAGAGCGTGCCAGTCAACGCCCTCGTACCGATCAAGGGAACGGTCCTTGGCGACATGCTTGCAGACACACCGCTTGCGAAGATCGACGACATCGAGTTTGTCCGGGTCGTTGCGGTAGCGCGGGTAACCATGCCGCAAAGCATGGTGCGTCTCTCGGCCGGGCGCGAGAGCATGAGCGAAAGCACCCAGGCGCTATGCTTCCTTGCTGGCGCGAGCTCGATCTTCATCGGCGACAAGCTGCTGACCGCTGCCAATGCGGGTGATGATGCCGATGTGGCCCTTTTCTCCAAATTGGGCTTGGTTCCACTCAGCAAAGCGGAACCGCTTCGCGAATGAGTTAAAGCATAGGGTCGCTCCTAAGGCCTTGCGCGCGATGTCAGCAATCGGTCGCTCACCGACTGACCGCTTTGTCCCGAATGAGGTGGGAAGCGGCCATTACGCGGCTCAGTCTAAAAGCTCTGATCGCAGAGATATGGGAGATTTGGGCCCACTAGTCCCGCCGGACGAAGCGGCGCTGAGACTGTGGCAGGGCGCGACCACGTTGCATAAGCTCCCGGTCCAAAATTTTGAATCCCAGCGATCAGTAGGGACAGGGCCAACAGTGCGAAGCACGAGGGGTATGAAAGCCGCTTGTGCCGAACAGGATATAGCGACGCTCCGATTACCAGAGCCAACATGGCGATATTTAGCGCGTAGCCGAACGGGAACACTATCCAGTCAAGCGAGGTATAGGCCCAAAGCTTGTCCGGTATTGGGCCGCCATAGAGCGACGGAGCTCGACCGCCATCTGCCGTAAAGCATTCAGCATATGTCCAGCGGACTGCCACGAGCGAATGTGCGATACAGGCCAAGAAGACGCTAACCGCAAGCCACGACAGAGACTGTGTGTGCTCAGTCGCGAGGGCGGAGTCCGACGCGGTATTGGCAATTTGTTCCGTCATATCCCTTGAGATTAGCGGAACTCTCTATGTCGGCAATGGGTTCGATCCTGGCCCTGCCTCAACGGCGCATTGGGGGTGGAAAGCAGACATCTAGCTGCACCGCCAGGTAGATCTCATCGGAAGCGGAGTTGAGGTAATGGAATGGGCTGGCGAACTTTTGGGCTTGCAGCTTCGCCGCGCTCTAGCGCGCAGCTCCGTTGATTGTCTGTCGATGCGTTTGTTCTTTCAGTGTCCCGATTAGTTTTTCGGCCGAAGCCACAATCGGTGATTGCCGAAGTCAGTCGTAACAACAAAGTGCCTGAGGACGGATGTTCCCAGATTGAGATCAGACGCGTTTTCACTCGCGTCGACGATCACCGGGATATCGATGAATATCTTCTGGCCAATTGTAATGTTTTTCAAAATGAACCGCTCGCGAGCCGCTTCGCCGCCAATTCCACCGCCTTGAGCTTGGCCGATCGTGCGGCCATCAGTCAGCGCCCCAAGACGGCTTGCGAAGGCGCGACTGATCAAAGGTTCGTTCCCGTTGCCAAGATCGACAGTGGCCCGCGCAATCCTACCCTCTGCGACGACGTCCATCGTTTCGACGCCGAATTCTGTCTTGAGCGGAAACAATTGGCCCGCTGGGTGGTCATTGGATCCGAGCGGACGCAGCGTCCGCGCGTCGATGTCAATCTCCAGCCGCACCTGATCAAAGTAGTCACGGCCTAGAATTGCGACGATTGGTACGCCGTTAAGCCGCCTCGAAACATCAGTGAGGTCAACCACGGCCGCCGGGCCAAGGTGTTCCATCATCCCGGGGGCGGTGATCGTCACATGGTCAAGCAGCTGCGCGGAAACGCTGCCGGCACCAGAGCCTCTTGCCTGCGTTTCGGTCCCGCCCACCAATCCAATACGCGCTGCGAAACTGCGGTCGAGCAACGTCAGCTCTGCCGCCGAATCGAGGAGCGCAAGCACCGCGTGGCCGTTTATCCGCGCAGGAACAAACAAGCGTTGGTTGCGCGAGATCAGCCTAGTCAACTGAGACTTTCGCGCTTTGGCGGAAATGGGTGGTGGCAGGCCCAAACTTATGATCGTTCCGAGCACAACTTCCCGACGATTCATAGGCAAACCAATTCTGGCAACAGCCGCACATGTCAACTCCACTGCGCGCTGCTAATCCACCGCGCAGTGGAGCTCCAAGCTATCACCTGAAAATCTGCCGGTCGAGCGAGAGCTTGCCTCCGCCGCAAGCGATCAGCGGGAGCAGCAGTCCGGCCCAGCTGAGATGTGTCGGCCAGGCATCTGGGTAGACAAAGATCTCGATCACCAGCGTCATGCCGAGCAAGGCAGCGGCCGAGAGGCGAGTGAACAGGCCGAGGACGAGCAGAACCGAGAACAGGTGCTCCGATATGGTCGCGGTGACTGCGGCGAACTCGGGCGGCAGAGGCACGCCAGCATACTCGGTGCGGAACAGCTCGTATGTGCTATCGGCGATCGTGAACCAGCCTTCGACCTTGGTCCGGGCCGACTGGAAGAACACAGCGGCAATACCGCAGCGCGCCACCAGCAAGAGGAGTGAGGGCGGAAGCAGGGTCGAAAGCAGCGCCGTGGCTTTGGCTCGAAGCGCTCTGAGGCCGTTTGCACCGGGCATCGCAGCCGCGTTCATCGGCATGGTATCGGTGGTCATGAGTGGTCCTTTCGTCAGGAGAAGGCCGCAAAGGCACCCTGCCGGACAAGCTGTCCGAAGCAGTCGCCGATCGGGCTATCGGGATAGAGCAGGCTGGCGGCCTGGGCTGCACCGCCGAGTGTTTCGCCAAGCCGGATTCCACCAAGCAGGCGGTGGCTGGGCGAATCGAGCTCATAACCCAGCGGGCTGGTGCCGGGGCGCGTAAACAGGACGCCACCGGCTTTCCATTCTGGCGCCAGCTCGCCTTCGAAGCCGTCGAGGTGCGCCTGGAGGATCGCCATCGCCGGAGTTTGCAGCCAGGCGAAACGTGCCGCCGGGTGCAGCCGCAGCTTGAATGTCAGCAAGCGGTCGGGGGTTGCCTCGGCCAGCATCTCGGGGGTCAGGACCGGCGAATCGGCGGCAAATCGCGCTTCGCTGCGGAGCTGTTCGCAGCGCGCCACGTCGGCCAGATAGCTTAGCTCGCGCGCTACGGGTTGACCCGCCAGCCAGTCCGGAAATCGGCTGCCGTAATGCGCCAGGATCGGTTGCTCGGGCGGGTGGCGACGCACAAAGGCGAGCGCCAGCGCCTCGAAGGCACGATCCCCGAGGATCTCTTGGGTAACCGGGAAGTTTGCCGCAAGTGAATCGAAGGCGCCGAGCATCACGGTGTTGAGATAGATCCGCATCGGCGTTGTGGGCGGTTGCAACTGGGCCAGTCCATCGGCGAACTGGCGCTGGAAACTTGCAAGTTCAGACATTTTCTCTCTCCAAGGTTTTGACCGGCGCCATTCTCCGGGCGGCCTGGTCACGTTCGCGCAATAGGACGGCGAAAGGCGGGACATCGCGGTCCCATTCGATCAGCACCGGGCGCGGCCCATGTGCGGCGACGAAGCGGTCGAACAGCGCCCAGACCGCATCGGCGACAGGTGCGCCGTGGTTGTCGATCAGCAGGTCGAGTTCGGCATCGGCGCAGGCTCCGGCGAGGTGAATCTCGCCAACGGCATGCGCAGGAAAGGTATCGAGGTAGGCGCGGGCATCGAAGCCGAGATTGTGCGCGCTGACGTGCACGTTGTTCAGATCGAGCAGCAGGCCGCAACCCGTGCGGCGCACCACTTCGGCGAGAAAATCGGTCTCGCTCCAGTCATGGCCCTCAATGGCCAGATAGTGCGACGGGTTCTCGATCAGCATGCGGCGCCCAAGCAGCGACTGGGCGAAATCGATGTTGCGGCAGACCACGTGCAGCGCGTCCCGTGTGCGCGGGAACGGCAGCAAATCGGGAAAGGCGCGGCCGTCGAGCGCGGACCAGGCGAGGTGCTCGGACAACAGGAACGGTTCGAACCTGTCCGCCAGACGCTTGAGCTTCCTGAGATGTGCTGTGTCGGGCAGCAGGTGCCCGGCGAGCGAAAGCCCTACACCGTGGAGCGAAAGCGGCCGCGCTTCGCGCGCTGCATCGAGCATCGCCAGACGGGCACCGCCTTCGACCATGTAATTCTCTGCATGGACTTCGAACCACAGCCCCACCGCCGGCGAGGACAAGGCCTCGTCGATATGGCTGGCCTTGAGGCCCAGGCCGGCGGTGGTGGTCATGGCCGATCTCCCTGGCAGGGTGCTGGCGCGCTCAGCGAGCCTTGGGGGTCAGCGACCCCGGGCCGGTGGGCGTGCTGATCTTAGTGCAGGTTCCCTTGGCGACATACTTCCAGGAATTGCCCTGGTAATCGCGCTTCGAGGTACCGGCGCAGCTGGTGCCGGGGCCCGCAGCGCAATCGTTATGGCCGGCCTTGGCAATGCCATAGCACTTGTCCATGCTGGGCTGCGGCGCGACCGGTCCGGCATGGGCCAGCCCGGCGGAGAGCACGGCGGCCAACGCAGCGGCGGAGAGGGCGGTGGTGGTTTTCATCGTCTGATTCCTTTCGGTTGGTTCGGTTCGAATGTGCCCCGGAGGTGGCGCCCTGCCGTAAGCGCGGGGGGCATTGGCTAGCGGCAGGGCGCCATTGGCACCGGCAGGGGCGGGGGTCTGGGCCGGTGCGAATGGGTAGGCGGTGGTTCAGCTCAGGGCTGTTTGAACACATCCGAGGAAAGCAGGACGACCGGCTCGGTGCCTTCGTTCTGCCACCAGTGCGAAATGCCATCAGCTTCGCGGGCGATGTCACCGGCCTTGTGGACGATCGGCGCGGCGCAGCTGCTGCGGTGTTCGACGATCGTGCCGCTGACTGTGTAGATCAGTGCCGGACGGCCCTTGTGGCTGTGGATCGGCACGATCCCGCCCGGCTGGACGACCAGGCGGCGCGTGCGGAGCAGGCGGCCGGAAACACCGATTTCGGTGCCGAGGTCGATCGAACCGATCACGGTGTCGGTCACGCCGGTGGGCATGGTCGGGGCGTTGGTCAGCGGGTTCATCATTTCCTGGCCCGACATGCAATCGCCCGCAAAGGCGGGTGCGGCAAAGGCGAACGAGGCGGCCAGCGCAAGTGTGGCGGCACTGAGGGTTTGGGTACGCATTGTTGGGGCTCCTTGAGCGGACGGGTTGGTCTTGAGTGAATTCTGAGCCGGTGCGGTCTTGCCCGGCCCCTTCTTTTCGCCCGCTTGCCGGACGCACTCCAATTGCATTGCCGCATAGGAACCATGCGTCGGCGGCATGGCTTGCGCCGCGGCGATAACCCCCGGGCATGGAACGGTGAACCAGAAGGCATTTCAAACCGAAGCCGCACCCCGGCATCCTTGGGCCATCGGATCAAACCCAAGGATTTCCTCGATGAACAACGCCCAGCCCGACTGCCAGATGCCAGATTGTCGTCCCCTTGCCGGGCAGGTCGCGGTGGTCACCGGATCGACCAGCGGTATCGGCCTGGGTATCGCTCGGGCCTTTGCCCATGGCGGTGCAGCCGTCGTCCTCAACGGCCTTGGTCGTGCCGACGAGATCGAGGCGACTGTGGCCGAACCCGCACAGCAATATGATGTCGCGTTCGATTACGATCCCGCCAACCTGTTGCTGGGCGAAAGCGCTGCGGAGCTCGTCGCCGCGACGATCGAACGTCACGGCCGGATCGACATCCTGGTCAACAACGCCGG
Organism: Novosphingobium sp.; assembly: GCA_046063275.1. Taxonomy (GTDB): domain Bacteria; phylum Pseudomonadota; class Alphaproteobacteria; order Sphingomonadales; family Sphingomonadaceae; genus Novosphingobium. The sequence continues at coordinate 6,386 of JBJTLY010000155.1, forward strand.
GATCCAGCACGTCAGTCCGATCGAGGACTTTCCACTCGACAAATGGGACGCAATCCAGGCGCTTAACCTGTCGGCC
>JBJTLY010000156.1:0-5603 GCA_046063275.1 Novosphingobium sp.
CGGATCGCCCAGTTCTTCAAGAATGCGGTTCTCGAAGTTAGGCAGGGTCGGGTTCTCGAAGTTGCTGATCGTGAACGCGTGCGAGTAGATCAGGCGCGTGCCCATCTTGAACCCGTCACCCAGATCACGGCGGTAAGCGGCTTCGATGTCCAGACCGCGACGAACCCGGCGAGCGAAGTTCTGCGGACCGGCAACCAGGGTGTTGAACAGGATCTGACCCGGAAGCTCGCCCTTCACACCATTAGAGGTGTTCAGGTTGCGCGAGAACACGTTGCACAGCGGGCTCGACAGGTTCGGCGAGTCATAGCACGAGTTGACGATGGTCTGCGCCGTCAGCGTGGTGATGACGTTCTTCACCGTGATGTTGTAGTAGTCCGCGGTCAGCGAGAACCCGGGCAAGAAGCTCGGCGTCAGGACCACACCGTAGGTGTACGACGTCGATGTTTCTTCCTTGAGATTCGGGTTGCTGCCCGAGATGATCCCCAGCGAGTAACCTGCGACCGGAAGCGCCGACAGCTGCGAAGCCGTCAACTGCGTGGTGCAGTTGGTGTTGCGGATCGCATTGTTGCCGATCGCGTTGACATTGCACGGATCAATGAATGCGTTGGCGAAGTTGGGCACGTTCGGGAAGCCGTATTCGGTCACGTTCGGGGCCCGGATCGCGCGGCCATAGTTGGCACGGAACCGCACGCCTTCAACCGGAACCCATTCCGCACCGACATTGTAGGTGAAGACGGTGCCGAGCGAGGTGTTGTAATCCGAAATTCGTGCCGCACCGCTGAACGAAAGCTCACGGAAGAACGGAACATCCTTCAGGATCGGCAGGCGAAGTTCGCCGAAGGCTTCCTTGACCTTGAGCGCGGGCGGGTTGACGTCACCCAGGAACACCGAGTTCGAAATCCCGGTGTCTGCTGCGGAATCGCTGTCGTTGAACACCTTTTCCGAGCGGAACTCACCGCCCACAACGAAACCGATCGGTCCGCCCTGGAAGTTGAAGAAGCCGCTGGTATCGCCATTGACGAAACCGGTGACGTCAAACTGCGAGATCGACGAATGGTTGACGATCCTTTGGGCAAAATAGGCAACCGCAGCCTGATTGTTGCCCGCACCGAACGGATTGTAGGGTACGCAAGCCGCGATATCGGCCGCGAGAGCCGCCGGGCCGCCCGGATACGAAGCAGCATTGTACCCGGTTGCAGAGGCCGCATCGTACTGCGAACGGCACTTGATCGTGTTGGTTGCCGGATCGAGACCGGCGTCAAGCGACAGCACGAAGCGCTGGCGATTGACGAACCCGTGCATATCGGCGGTTTCCTTGAATTCGCCGTAGTTTGCGGACAGTTCGTATGACCAGTCACCGTTGAAGGTGCCCTTCAGGCCGCCAACGATCCGGTAGGTATCGCGGGTGAAGTATTCGTCGCGATCCGGCGAGTCAGTCAGGTTGCGCGCAAACAGGAAGCGATAGCTGCCATTGGCAATCGCCGCGTTGCGCGCAGCAAGGCGCGACGCCTTGGCTGCAAGCGTTTGAACGGTGTCGCCAGCCGCTGGCGTATTGTCGGTGCAGGTCGTCGCGGCGATCGAGCTACCAGCGGTGAACGTGCAATTGTTCGCAAGATAGCCGTTTGCGATAAGCGCGCGATCCGCCGGGTTCAGGAACGGGTTGTCCAAACGCGGATTGATCCGGGTGTCTGCAACCGAACCGAACGACCCGTTGACGAACGTTGGCCCAAGCTGGTTGCCCACCGCATTGACGTGGACGAACTTGGCTTCAATGAACGCTTCCAGCGCCGGGCTGAACTCATAGTGGGCCAGCAGGTTGGCGTTGATGCGCTGGTTGGACGGCAGGATTGAAAGCTGCGTGCCTTCGCGGCTGGTCTGGCCATTGCCGCCGACAATCGTTCCGGCCGGACCGCTACCAAAGCGAGTGCCGGTCTGGGCCTGAAGCCGACCATCGGCATTGAAAATATAGTTGCAGTCGAACGCCGTGCCCAAAGTGTTGGCCGGGCCGTTGTTAGCCAGCGTACCCTGGCCGCATTGCGCACCGGTTTGCGGCTGGACGATCGGAACCAGACCCCAGCGGTGGATCGTGGCGCTGCGAATGTCGCGCACGAAGACCGCGTCGGGGAAGCCGTCGCTGCCGTTGGGGAGCCCGCCGCTATCCACGTCCACGGTCGCGAAGCCGTCAGCCTGACGGAACCAAGGAACGTCCGCAGCATAGACCCGTTCAGAGTGGGCGTATTCGGCATGCACGGTGACGTTGCCGCGGCCATCGGCAAAGTTCTTGCCCGCCATGACCGAGACATACTGGTTGGCGCCGAAACCGGCTTCAGCGATGCCTGCGTTGGCGCGGATCTGCACGCCGCTGTAATTGCGCCGCAACACGAAATTGACGACGCCGGCGATGGCGTCCGAGCCATAAACGGCAGAATTGCCGCCGGTCACGATATCCACCCGTTCGATCAGATCGTTCGGGATGGTGTTGACGTCAGGCGAAGAGGCGTTGTTGAGGATATCGGATGCGACGTGGCGGCGGCCATTGACCAGCACCAGCGTGCGAACCGTGCCCAGCCCGCGCAGATCGAGCAGGTTCAGGCCGGCGATGCCGACGCCTGCGCCTGGGTTCTGCTGGGCAAAGGTGCTGCGCAGCTGCGGCAGATCGTTCAGCGCGTCGCCGACGCTGTTCTGGCCCTGCTGGAAGAATTCTTCGCCGGCAACCGCGGTGATCGGAATTTCCGAAGTCAGGTTCGGGCGCTTGATGCGCGAACCGGTAACGACGATTGCCGAACCCTTTTCCTCACTGTCGCAAACGCCGTTCGAATCGGAATCGACGCAATCTGCGGCGGGAGCAGGTGCGGCATCCTGCGCAAAGGCTGCGGTAGAATGGCCAAGACCGGCGAGCGCAATTGCCAGCGCAGCAGTCTCAAGGCTGAGTGCAGTTTTCTTCAGAGTTTTCACTTGTGTGGCCCCTTGGTACAACCCGCCGCGGACATACGCGACGGTGCTATCCGGCTGGGGAGCGGAAACTGGAGGTCATTCATAACGCCGTGGCGCGTCAGAGCCCCCGCGATCCTCCCCGACCGCCGATCGTTGAGGGATTGTCGAAAGCTGCGGGCGATGCAAACAGTTAAGACCTGCCGCGAAAGTTTCGTGCGCGTTGTGGCAATTCGACAACAGTTTGCGAGCCATTCGCAGTTAACCGCTGGTCACGCTCTGCCAGTGTGCGGCTTGACGGTCCTTGCGGCGGCCCTTAATCGTTCGATTAAATCATTCGCTGGAAGGGAATCGGAAAACCATGGCAACAGCCTATATCGTCGACGCCTTACGGACCGCTGGCGGACGCCGCGGCGGGAAGCTCGCAGGCATTCACCCGGTGGACCTCGCAGCAGCAACGCTCGATGCTCTGGTTGAGCGTACCGGTATCGATCCGGCCGCGATCGACGACGTGATCATGGGCTGCGTCGGCCAGGGTGGGGAGCAGGCCAACCAGGTCGGCCGCAATGCCGTGCTCGCCTCGAAGCGCCTGCCGCGCTCGGTGCCGGCGGTGACGATCGACCGCCAGTGCGGCAGCTCGCAGCAGGCGATCCAGTTCGCCGCGCAGGCGGTGATGAGCGGCACCCAGGACGTGGTGATCGCCGCGGGTGTCGAAAGCATGAGCCGGGTGCCGATGGGTTCGACCACGATGCTCTACCTGAAAGAAGGCATGGGCTCGTCGCGCTCGCCGGGGATCGCCGAGAACTATCCGGGGCCGGGTTGGACCCAGTTCGCCGGGGCAGAGATGATCGTCAAGAAGCACGGCTTGACCAAGGCCGACCTCGACGCGTTTGCGCTCGCCAGCCACCAGAAGGCCAAGGCCGCGACCGAGAGCGGCGCGTTCAAGGACGAAATCGTCCCGATTGAGATCGAAACTCCCGAAGGCAATGCACTGCACACCACCGACGAGGGCATCCGCATGGACGCGACGCTCGAAGGCATTTCCGGGGTCAAGCTGCTGATGGAAGACGGTGCGATCACCGCTGCCACATCGAGCCAGATCTGTGACGGGGCTTCCGCAGCACTGATCGTCTCGGAAGCGGCACTCAAGAAGTATGCCCTCACGCCGCTGGCGAAGATCCACACGCTTACGGTGACTGCGGGCGATCCGGTGATCATGCTCGAGGAGCCGCTGTTCGCGACCGACAAGGCGCTGGCCAAGGCCGGGCTGACGATCGACGACATCGACCTTTACGAGGTCAACGAGGCTTTCGCCTCGGTGCCGCTCGCCTGGCTCAAGCACACCGGGGCGGACCCCGCGAAGCTCAACGTCAATGGCGGGGCGATTGCGCTGGGCCACCCGCTCGGCGCTTCGGGGACCAAGCTGATGGCGACGCTGCTGCACGGGCTCAAGGCGCGGGGCGGCAAGTATGGTTTGCAGACGATGTGCGAAGGCGGCGGTGTCGCCAACGTCACTATCGTTGAAATGGTCTGAGACTCAGGGAGATTTTGAATGAAGCTCGATAACACTGTTGCCGCGGTCGTCACCGGCGGTGCTTCCGGCCTCGGCGCCGCCACCGCCCGCGCGCTCGCCGCCAAGGGGGTCAAGGTCGCGCTGTTCGACCTGCAGGAAGAAAAGGGCAAGGCCGTCGCTGCCGAGATCGGCGGGATCTTCTGCGAGTGCAACGTCACCGACGATGCCAGCGTCGATGCCGCCTTTGCCAAGGCGCGCGAAGCCCACGGGCAGGAGCGGATCCTGGTCAACTGCGCCGGCACCGGCAATGCGATCAAGACTGCCGGCCGCTCCAAGGAAGACGGCTCGATCAAGCACTTCCCGCTCGATGCCTTCAACTGGATCGTGCAGATCAACCTTGTCGGCACCTTCCGCTGCATTGCCAAGTCGGCGGCGGGCATGCTCAGCCTTGAGCCGATGGCTGACGGCGAGCGCGGCGCGATCGTCAACACGGCTTCGGTTGCGGCCGAGGACGGGCAGATGGGCCAGGCGGCTTACTCGGCCTCGAAGGGCGGGGTGGTCGGCATGACGCTCCCCATCGCGCGCGATCTTGCCAGCGAGAGCATTCGGGTCAACACGATCCTGCCGGGGATCTTCGACACCCCGCTGCTCGCCGGTGCACCGCAGAACGTGCGCGATGCGCTGGGCGCGACGGTGCTCAACCCGAAGCGGCTCGGCATCCCCGACGAATACGCCAATCTCGCCATGTGCATGATCGAGAACGGCTATTTCAACGGCGAGGACGTGCGCCTCGATGGCGGCATCCGCATGGTGCCGCGCTGAGATGGGCTACAGTCAGATCAGCCTCGACATCAGCGAGGGCATCGCCACGCTGACGCTCAACCGTCCGGAGAAGATGAACGCCTTCACCGGCACGATGATGAACGAGATCATCGATGCAATGGACAAGACGGATGCGGACGATTCCGTCCGTGCCGTGATCTTTACCGGGGCGGGGGAGCGCGCTTTCTGCGCCGGGGCCGATCTGACACCTGACGACGGCCGCGCGGTGTTTTCAAGCGGCGATGCGGTAACCGATCTTTCCGACGAGCGCGTCCGCGATGGCGGTGGATTGCTAACCTTGCGGCTGTTCCAGTCGAAAAAGCCGCTGATCTCGGCT
>JBJTLY010000157.1:0-4911 GCA_046063275.1 Novosphingobium sp.
CTAGGCCTTGCGTTGCCGCAAGGCTCCAGCAGCCAACCCGGGCGGGGAGCGCGAACCACGCCTGTCCATAAAGGACGTCCCGCCCCTATTCGGCCTTGCTCCGGGTGGGGTTTGCCGTGCGGTGCCTGTTACCAGCCACCCGGTGCGCTCTTACCGCACCCTTTCACCCTTACTCCAGCAACCCGCTCATCCTGAGCCTGTCGAAGGAGCGGTCTACTCTCTGTGGCACTTTCCCTGGGCTTCGCTGCAAGCAACTCGCCCGGCGGGCGTTACCCGCCACCCTTGTTTCGTGGAGCCCGGACTTTCCTCGCGGTTCAAAAGAACCCCGCGGCTGCCCGGCCCCCTGGCGGGGCGGATGTAGGGGATGGGGGGATGGGTGGCAAGGTTTGGACCTAATCGCTGAAAAGCGGACTGTCCGCTTACGACCCGTTTTCTGCCGTACCGGTAAAAGCGTGGAACGCTGATTGCAGCCCGTCTCAGGCGTGCTACCCAGCGCGGATGAGACACATGGTCAATAGACAGATTGCAATACCCCTGTCGCTCGCGATTGGACTTCTTGTTTCCTTCGGAGAACGAATGATCTTCGCATTCGCGCTCAGACGACAACTGGATTTGATCGATGAAGTAGACTCGATCGTGATGAATGCTGTGCTTGTGACCATTCCCTTCTTCGTTCTGGCTCTCCGATCATTTTCTCACCGCGCCTCATGGGTGACCACGTTTGCTCTAACTGCTTTGATTCACGGCTGGTGGATGTCGAAGGGGATTGCATATCAGCAAGCGTCCGACGGTTCTGGCATAGATATGTCGGGTGCATTGCTAATGCTGGTCTCACCTCTCCCAATCGCGCTCTTCGCTTTCGCTCTGGACAGCGCAATTCAACGGCACGCTCAGGGCAGCTAATCCAAAATCCTGGAGGAACGCGGATTGACCGCTTTCCACCCCATTCTGGACATTTCGCCTTCCTTACCGCGTCTTCCCGCTATCCCGATCAAGCAGCAGCGAAAACAGAATCGCCGAGCATTCCCCGTCGACCTGCCCGTCGATCATGTGCGGCCGCCAGCGGCGCTGGAAGGCTCGCATCGCGCTTGGCATGTCGCTGATGTCGTAACCCCAGCGTTCCATCGCGAGGAAGAACGCGCCGTCGTTCTCGTAGGGACTCGGCCGGGTTACCCGCGGGGTCTTGAGCGCGAGGCGGTGCGCGGCGAGGAGATCCCAGTCGAATAGTTCACCCGGGTCAAGTTTGCGGGTTGGCGCGATGTCCGAATGGCCGACCACGTTGGCGCGCGGCACGTCCCAGCGCTGGACAATCTCGGCAAGCAGCGGGAGCAGCGCCTCCATCTGCGCGTCGGGGAAAGGAACATAGCCGAATTCGTGCCCCGGATTGACCAGTTCGATCCCGACACTGGCCGAGTTGATATCATTGATCCCGCGCCAGAAGCCCTTGCCGGCATGCCACGCGCGGCGATCCTCGCGCACCAGGCGGTGGACCGTTCCGTCCTCCTCGATGCAGTAATGTGCTGAAACCGGGTTATCGCGCGTCCCGTCGCACAGCCGGTCGAGCGCTTCCTGCGCGGTGCGCATGCCGGTATAGTGGAGCACGACCATCGACACCGGCAGCTTGCGCTCGTTCCAGTTGGGCGACGGCGTTTCGAAGTCGATCAGCTCTGACATCGCGCCCCTCCCCTTGGCTCAGACTTCGGGCAGCACCGCGCCCATCACCAGCGCCTCGTCGCTCAGCGCGTATTGCAGTCCGCCGCCCTGCTGCGTGGCGATCTGGCACAGCATCCACGCGGGTGCAGTGCGGCTTGAAAGGTCGGCGACCGGCAGCGAACCGTCGAGCGCGCGACCGACGTCCTTGTCGAAAGCGATCCTGGGTCCGGCGGCGCGCACTACGATCTCGCTCGCCCCGGCGCGGCTTTCCACCCCGATGTCGAGCGTCCCGCCGCGCACCAAAGCCTCGATCCCGATATGGGCGAGGTTGAGCATCACCTTGACCGCCGGCTTGGGCAAGGCATCGACGCCGAGCGCCCAGCTCACCGCGATCCGCTCGTTCCCCGCCACCAGCGCATCGATCACGCTGCGCGCGTCGTCGACCGGCACCGCATAGTCGAACCCGCTCGCTCCGCCGAACGCGAGACGGAAGAATTTGAGCTTGTCCGCGCTGGTCCGCGCGCTCTGTTCGAGCAATTCCATGCAGCGCTTGCGCATTTCGGGGTCGCGCTCTTCGGCGAGCAGTTCGAGCCCGTTGCTCATCGCTCCTACCGGGCTGAGCAGATCGTGGCACAGGCGCGAGCAGAGCAGGCTGGCAAGGTCAACGGCGCTATCGGTCACATGGGTATCCTGTCTTGGGTGCCATCCCTTAACCCGGCACGACTCGCGTGGGAAGCGCTTCGAAACCGTGTGCGCAATCGCGCCACCAGGTGACCGAGCCTGCAGCAACGATCGCCCAGACGCGGCCGTCTCCGCTCGTCTCTGCCTGATCAGTAGCAGATGGCCGGGCCAGGCCGTTCGGGTGCGAATGGTAATAGCCCAGCACTTGCCGGCCGCCGCTCCGCGCCGCGCGGTGCGCCGCGATCAGCGCCGCCGGATCGATCTCGAAATGCGCCGCCGGATCAGGGTGTACGTTGCAAACCGGCTGGACGCTAGCGATGCGTTGCCCCCGCCCGAACAGCAGCCCGCAGCATTCGAGCGGATGCGCACACGCTGCTTCTTCGAGCAGTGTGGCTTCGATGCCACTTGTCAGTTCAACCACCATCCCCATCTGCCTAGCAATGAATGGGGGGGAATCCATAATTTCCGGCGTGATCGCCAGCGAAGGCCAGCGGCTCGACAAGGCGCTGGCTGAAGCGACCGGCTTGTCGCGTGAGCGGATCAAGGCGCTGATGGGCCTCGGCCGGGTCATGCTTGACGGCAAGCCCGCCACGCAGGCCAGCCTCAAACCCGCCGCCGGTTCCGCTTTCGAGATCTCGGTCCCGGCAGTAACGCCCGATGAAGCCCAGGCCGAAGATATCCCGCTCAACGTCGTGTTCGAAGACGAACACTTGATCGTGATCGACAAGCCCGCCGGACTGGTGGTCCATCCCGCAGTCGGCAACTACGACGGCACCTTGGTCAACGCGCTGCTGCATCACTGCCAGGGCCAGCTCTCGGGCATCGGCGGGGTCGCGCGGCCGGGGATCGTCCACCGCATCGACAAGGATACTTCTGGCCTGCTGGTGGTCGCGAAAAGCGATCTGGCCCACGAAGGTCTCGCCCGCCAGTTCGAAGACCATTCGATCGAGCGCGCTTATCTTGCCTTGGTCGGCGGAAATCCAATGCCCCCGGCCGGCACTGTAACCGGATCGATCGCGCGCTCGAATAGCGATCGCAAGAAGATGGCCTTGGTCAAGGACGGGCGCGGCAAACACGCGGTGACGCATTACGCCACACTTGAGCGGTTCACTCTTGCCGCTCTGGTCGAATGCCGGCTGGAAACCGGACGGACACATCAGGTGCGGGTGCATATGACTTCGCTTGGCCACCCTTTGCTGGGGGACCCGGCCTATGGCCGCACCCCGGCCAAGCTCAAACCGCTGCTTGCCGAGCACAAATTCACCCGGCAGGCCTTGCACGCCGCGATTTTGGGCTTCGTACACCCGGTAAGCGGTGCGCAGCTGCGCTTCGAAAGTCCGTTACCTGCCGATATGGAGGCGCTGTTGGTCGATTTGCGGAACAATAGCTGAGCGTTTGTGTTATAAATATATCCCATGTGGCTGCTGCCAGTGGATGCCTCTAAAGGGTCCGTTAAGAGCATGCCGACGATGAAAGGACGAATGAAGACCATGTCCGAAGTCAAAAAGACCCTGCCCGCACGTGCCACCAGCGCGATGCCCAGCCTCGGGCCGGAGCAGAGCCTCAATCGTTACCTGGCTGAAATCCGCAAGTTCCCGGTGCTGACTGCGGAGCAGGAATACATGCTCGCCAAGCGCTAGCAGGAACATCAGGATCCCGAAGCCGCCAAGCAGCTGGTAACCAGCCACCTGCGCCTCGTCGCCAAGATCGCGATGGGCTACCGCGGCTATGGCCTGCCGGTGGCCGAGCTGATTTCCGAAGGAAACATCGGACTGATGCAGGGCGTCAAGAAATTCGAACCCGATCGCGGCTTTCGCCTTGCGACCTATGCGATGTGGTGGATCAAGGCGAGCATGCAGGAATTCATCCTGCGCAGCTGGAGCCTGGTCAAGATGGGCACCACCGCGGCGCAGAAGAAGCTGTTCTTCAACCTGCGGCGGATGAAGAAAAACCTCGACGCTTACGAGGATTCCGACCTTCACCCCGATCAGGTCAAGAAAATCGCCACCGATCTCGGCGTGTCCGAGACCGAGGTTGTCAACATGAACCGCCGGATGATGATGGGCGGCGATGCCAGCCTCAACGTCTCGTCCAATGAAGACGGCGAAGGCCAGTGGCAGGACATGCTCTCTGACGATGGCCCGCTGCAGGACCAGATCGCCGAGGAATCGCAGGAGGCGAGCAATCGTCACTCGCTGCTGGTCGAGGCGATGGACAGCCTGGGCGAACGCGAACGCCACATCCTGACCCAGCGCCGCCTGACCGAAGATCCCCGCACGCTTGAGGAATTGAGCCAGGAATATCAGGTCAGCCGCGAACGCGTCCGCCAGATCGAAGTCCGGGCATTCGAAAAACTGCAGAAGTCGATGCTGCGAATCGCGGGCGAAAAGCGGCTGCTGCCAGCCGCCTGATTCCGTCCGTCCGCCGACAATCGTAGCATTTCCGCACGAAATTTCTTTGTTTCGGCGAAAATGCACCGATTCGATCAAAGACTCAGGGCCCAAAAGTGCTATTCGTGGGCTATCGGCCCTGTATCGCAGCGATACTGGGCCGGGGGTCGCATTGCGGTTGCATCGG
>JBJTLY010000158.1:0-11697 GCA_046063275.1 Novosphingobium sp.
GTTGTTGGCCTGCGCAGCTTGCGCCTTTATGGTGCAACGTGTGACGAACCAGTCACAAACATAATTGACAGGAACAAGTTCGTCACATAAATGATTCGCCGGGTGTCGACCGAACCGGGTCGGCTCAGGGAGAGACGACCATGCGCAAGAACGGCTTACGCCTCGCAATTTCTGCATCAGTGATTTCATTTGCAGTTGCCCAGGCGGCACCTGCCATGGCGCAGGCTGCCGCCGCGCCGGCTGACGCTGCGGCCACCGACGCCGCCACCGACGATGCCCCTGCGGCTGAAATTGTCGTGACTGGTTCGCTGATCCAGCGTCCCAACAACACTGCAGTCAGCCCAATCGTCTCGATAAGCGACGCCTCGATCAAGGAAAGCGGCAAGACCGAACTGGTCGACGCGCTCAACCAGCTGCCCGGGTTCACCGTTGGCGGCAACGAGGCGACCGGCGGGCAAGGCACCGGCGGCCGCGCCACGATAAACCTTCACGGCCTTGGCACCAACCGCAACCTGGTGCTGCTCGATGGCCGCCGCCTGCCGGTTTCGGACATCCGCGGCAACGTCGACGTCAACATCCTGCCCGATTCGATAATCGGCGGCGTGGACGCGATCACCGGCGGTGCGTCGGCGGTCTATGGTTCGGACGCCATGTCGGGCGTGGTCAACTTCAAGACCGTCCGTTCGCTCGATGGGTTCGTGATGGACCTCCAGAGCAACCTCAGCGAAAGGGGCGATGCCTTCAAGTTCAAGGGCTCGCTCGCCTTCGGGACCGAATTTGCTGAAGGCCGCGGCCACGCGATCGCCGCGTTTTCCTACACCAAGCAGGACCCGCTCAACGGCAGCCAGCGCGACTTCTTCTTCACTCGCACCCCGTCTGGCTTCATCGGCACCGGCGTGTTCGTGCCCAGCGCGACCAACGCGCCCAGCGCTGCGGTCTTGACGACGCTGTTCAACGGCTACGGCGTTGCCGGTGCGCGCAACCCGCTCGCCTCGAACCTCGGCTTCAATGCCAACGGCACGCTGTTCACCCAGACCGGCGCGCTTAACTATCTCGGGCCGAACGGGACCGGCGGCTATGCAGTGGTTGGCGGCAATGTCCGCATGCCAGTCGGCCAGCAGATCGACTACATCAATGGGCTTGAGCGCAAGACCGCGTTCCTCAAGGCCGACTACGATCTGAGCCCCGATTTCACGCTCTACGGCCAGTTCATGTTCGTCGATCTGACCACCGTAACCCATTCGGGTGGCAGTCTGACCCAGTTCGGTACCCTGACCACGATCCCGGTGACCAACCCGTTCATCCCGACTGACCTCCGCACCGTGCTCGCCTCGCGCGCCAACCCCCTGGCGAACTTTGCCTGGAGCGCGCGTTATGTCGGTGTGCCGTTCAAGGGCTGGGATGAGAACTATCAGATCCAGCAATACCTTGGCGGGATCAAGGGCAGGATCGCCGAAGGCTGGACCTTCGACGGGTTCGTTTCCTACGATCAGTCGGTTCACAATTCGACCATGCACAACGCCGTGCTCAAGAGCCGGGTGCAGACCCTGCTCAACGCGGCTGACGGCGGCGCCTCGATCTGCGCGGGCGGGTTCAATCCGTTCGGTGATGCCAACGCGCGTTCGCTCTCGGCAGCGTGCCAGGCTTACATCACCAAGGACGCGGTCAGCGTCGAACGCCTGAGCCAGACCCAGGCGCAGCTCCAGATCAACGGCAAGCTGTTCGATCTTGGCGCGGGTCCGGTCCAGCTCGCGCTGGTTGGCGACTACCGTCTCAACACTTATAGCTATGCGCCGGACAGCGATGTCACCGCCGCATCGGGCTGGGCCCCGGGCGGCAACGTCGAAGCCTTTACCGTGCAGCTGCCGGTGCCGCGCAAGTCGATCAACGTGAAGGAATTCGCAGCCCAGATCGATATCCCGCTGCTCGCCGACAAGCCCTTCTTCAAGGAACTTGCCGTCGGTGCTGCAGGCCGTGTTTCCGATTATTCGGTGTCGGGTTCGGTCACCAGCTACGAGTTCGACGCCCGCTGGCGGCCGACCGACTCGCTGCTGTTCCGTGGCAGCTACCAGCGCGCGGTCCGTGCACCGAACATCGCCGAACTGTTCTCGCCGCCGCAGGGTTCGCAGCTCGCGATCGGCACCCCGCCGGCCGCGCTCGGCGATCCGTGCGATGTCCGCTCGTCCGCGCGGACCGGGACAAACGGTGCGCAGGTTGCCGCGCTTTGTGTGCTGCAGGGCGTGCCCGCCGGGATCATCGGGACCTACCAGTTCCCGACCACGGCTACCGGACAGACTATCCCCGGCAGCACGCTGATCACCCCTGAAAAGGCCGATACCTTCAACGCCGGGTTCGTGTTCAACGCCCCGCGCAGCGACGGTGTGTTCGGCGATTTCTCGCTCTCGGTCGATTACTACAACATCAAGATCAAGAACGTGATCTCGCCGGTTCCAGGCCTGACCGTGCTGACCTCTTGCTACAACCTCGACGGGTCCAATTCGACCTATTCGGCGACCAACGCCAACTGTCAGCTGATCCAGCGTGATCCGTTGACCGGGCAGATCATCCAGGTCAACACCCCGTACCAGAATCTCGGCTCGCTCAAGACCGACGGGATCGAGTTCCAGGTGCACTGGGGCGTGCGCGCGCCGTTCCTGGCAGAGAGCGGCAAGCTCTATGTCGATACGGCGGTGGGCTATCTCAACAACTACAAGGTCCAGCTGCTGCCGGGCGGCGCCTTCCTGAATTACACCGGGATCAGCAACGGCAGCGCCAACGAAGGCAGCGTTCCGCCGCGGGCAACGCCGCGCTGGAAGGCGCTGACGACGTTCGGCTACAAGTCGGACGGGTTCAGCCTGGGGCTGCGCTGGAAGTACCAGAACCCGCTCGACGACGTGTCGAAGGTCAACACCCCCACTAACGTGGCGGTCGGCGTTCCCGCCTATGCGACCTGGGATCTGTTCTCTTCGTTCAAGGTTGCTCCCAACTTTGAATTCCGCGCCGGGGTGAACAACCTGTTCAATCGCGGATTGCCGATCGTGGCGAGCAACCAGACCAGCACCGACACTGCACAGTACGACGTAATCGGCCGTGCATTCTACGTCGGCGCCAAGGTTCGCTTTTGATTTCCACCCTTGGTCCGGTGCCGCTCCCTTGGTGGCATCGGACCTTTTTTGGGCTGATTGAATAAATGTACCGCACCGGCCTGATCGGCAGATCGATCCTCGCATCGCGCTCGCCGTGGCTGCACGAGCAGGAAGCCAAGGCGCAGGGCATCGAACTCAGCTACCAGCTGTTCGACTTTACCGATCGCGGCCTGGATGACGCTGAGCTCGGGCCATTGCTGCGACGCTTGGCAGCCGAAGGCTACAGCGGGGTCAATGTCACTTTCCCGTTCAAGCAAGCGGTCATCCCATTGCTCGACGACCTCGCGGAAAGTGCCGAAATGGTCGGCGCGGTCAACGCGGTCGCCATGCACGAAGGCCGCCTGATCGGCCACAATACCGACATGACCGGGTTCCGCGACAGTCTTGACCGGGGCTTGCCCGGGCGCAAGCAGGACCGCGTTTTGCAGCTGGGCGCCGGCGGTGCCGGGTCGGCGGTGGCCAATGCGCTTCTGTCGCTTGGCACCGCGCACCTCGAAGTGGCGGATGTCGACAAGTCGCGCGCCGGAATGCTGTCGAAGATGCTGGGTGAACGGTTCGGTACAGGCCGGGTCAGCGCGGTCGACATTGCTTCGCTCGATACCTCCGATATCGACGGGATCGTCAACACCACCCCGATGGGCATGGCGGCCAATCCGGCTTCGGCCATCGCGCCAGACCTGATCGAGCCGCACCACTGGGTTGCCGATATCGTCTACTTCCCGCTCGAAACCGAAATGCTGCGGATCGCCCGCGCCAAGGGCTGTCAGGTGCTCGACGGCAGCGGCATGGTAGTCGGCCAGGCGGCACTGGCGTTCGAGATTTTCACCGGCCATAAGGCCGATACGGCACGGATGCACCGGATCTTCCTGACGCATTGAGCCGCCCCAACGAGTAGAGGTACGGCACGTGGAATTCACCCGCATCAATCCTATTACAGGGGACGTTGCGTCGTCCGCTCAGGCGATGAAGGCCGCTGACATGCCGGCGATCGCCGCTCGCGCCGGGGCCGCTTTTCCGGCCTGGGCCGCTCAAGGGCCGAATGCGCGCCGCGCGGTTCTGACCAAGGCTGCCGAGGGGTTGGAGGCGCGCAAGGATGCCTTTGTCGCCGCAATGATCGCCGAAACCGGATCGACCGCCGGTTGGGCGATGTTCAACTTGGGTGTGGCGGTCAGCATGGTGCGTGAAGCCGCCGCGCTGACGACGCAGATCACCGGCGAAGTGATCCCTAGCGACAAGCCGGGTTGCCTCGCGATGGCGCTCAAGGAACCAGTCGGGGTGATCCTCGGCATTGCCCCGTGGAACGCGCCGATCATCCTCGGCGTGCGGGCGATCGCGGTGCCGCTCGCATGCGGCAACGCGGTAATCCTCAAGGCCAGTGAGACCTGTCCGCGGACCCATGCGTTGATCATCGAAGCGTTCGCCGAAGCTGGCTTTCCCGAAGGCGTGGTCAATGTGGTGACCAATGCGCCTGAAGATGCCGCCGAAGTGGTCGGTGCACTGATCGAAGCACCCGAGGTCAAGCGGATCAACTTCACCGGCTCGACCGGGGTCGGGCGGATCATCGCCAAGCGCGCCGCCGAGCAGCTCAAGCCCTGCCTGCTCGAACTGGGCGGCAAGGCGCCGCTGCTGGTCCTCGAGGACGCCGATCTTGATGAAGCGGTCAAGGCCGCTGCCTTCGGCGCGTTCATGAACCAGGGCCAGATTTGCATGTCGACTGAACGGATCATCGTGGTCGATGCTGTCGCGGATGACTTCGCCAAGCGCTTCGCCGCCAAGGCCAGCAGCATGGCGGCGGGCGATCCGCGCGAGGGCAATACCCCACTCGGCGCGGTGGTCGACCAGAAGACCGTCGCCCACGTCAACGCGCTGATCGACGATGCCGAGGCCAAGGGCGCAATGGTGATCGCGGGCGGCAAGGGCACAAGCGTCGTCATGCCCGCGACCGTCGTTGACGGCGTGACATCTGAAATGAACCTCTACCGCGATGAAAGCTTCGGCCCCGTCGTGGCGATGATCCGTGCGCGCGATGCCGACCACGCGGTCGAACTGGCCAACGACACGCAGTACGGCCTTTCCGCTGCAGTGTTTACGCGAGACATAGCCATGGGCTTGACCATCGCCCGGCGCATCAAATCGGGCATCTGCCATATCAACGGTCCGACCGTGCACGATGAAGCGCAGATGCCGTTCGGCGGGGTCGGCGCATCGGGCTATGGCCGGTTCGGCGGCAAGCAGGGGATCGACAGCTTCACCGAAACCCGGTGGATCACCATCGAGACCCAGCCGGGGCATTTCCCGATCTGATCAGTGCTGCCACAACGCATTGAGCGCCGGCACGAAATGCGCGCGATGCTCCGCTGGAATGCGACTCAGTAGGTCTTCTTCAAAGGCGCGGGTCAGCGTCTCGACTTTCTTCAGCATGCGCTTGCCCGCAGCGGTCAAGGTGATCGCCAGCGATTTGCGGTCGATCGGTTCGCGCGCGATCAGGCTTGCGGCTTCGAGCCGGCCAAGCAGCGGTACCATATTGGCGCGCGCAATCCCCAATGCCCGGCCGATTTCGCTCGACGTCATAGCGGCTTTGCTGCCGAGCAGAAGCAGCAGCGATGCCTCGGCAATGCGCAGATCGAGCGGGGCGAGGCGTGAGCCGAGTTCAGCCATCATGGCTTGGGCGGCGCGGTTGAGTGCGTAGCCGGGCAGCGAATCGAGCGGATTGGGCATCGTGACTCCAAGATTGCTATTGACGATAGCAATCCAAATGCTATCGCATATAACAATCGAAGTCGAGCAGTCAGGAACCGAGCATGACCGAAAGAGCCGAAGCAGACACCGTTGCAGTGACCGTTGAGAACGGCATCGCTTGGGTCTCGTTCAACCGCCCGGAAAAGCGCAATTGCATGAGCCCCAAGCTCAATCGGCAGATGATGCGGGTGATCGAGGAGCTTGAATTCCGCGATGACGTCGGCGTGCTGGTGCTCGGCGGCGAAGGCTCGGCCTGGTCGGCGGGGATGGACCTCAAGGAATACTTCCGCGAGAACGAGGAAAAGGGCCTTGGCGCGATCCGCGGTGCCCAGCGCGAAAGCTACGGCTGGTGGGAGCGCCTACGCTGGTACGAAAAGCCGACCATTGCGATGGTGAATGGCTGGTGCTTTGGCGGCGCTTACGGTCCGCTGTTCGCCTGCGACCTCGCGGTCACGGCCGAGGACGCGCAGTTCGGCCTGTCCGAAATCAACTGGGGTATCCTGCCCGGCGGCGGGGCGAGCAAGATCATCGCCGAACTCACCTCGTTCCGCCGCGCGATGTACCACGCGATGATGGGCGAAAACATCGACGGCAAGACCGCGGTCGAATGGGGGCTGGTCAACGAAGCCGTCCCCGCCGTCCAGCTCAAGGCCCGCGTCACCGCGATCGCGCAGGTACTGCTCGCCAAGAACCCGACAGCCTTGCGCGCAACCAAGTGGGCAGTGCGCCGGGTCCGCGAAATGAGCTACGACAACGCGCAGGATTACCTGATCCGCGCGCAGGAAGCGGCCAACTTCTTCGACAACGACGGGCGCAAGGAAGCGACCCGCCAGTTCATCGACGACAAGACCTTCAAGCCCGGGCTTGGCGCATACGAGCGGACCTGAGCCGGCGATGTTCGACCCGTTCGCTACCTACTCCCGCGCCACGCCCACGCGGCTGGCGATCGGCAATGCGGAGACTGGCGAGCGGCTGACCTGGGCGGAGCTCGAGCATGCGATCGACCGGCTTGCTGGTTGGTTGGCCCAGCGCTTCGGGGCGCGGTCGGGTGAGCGCATTGCCGTCCTTGCTCGCAACCATCCCCATCACATCGTGCTGCAGTTCGCCTGCACGCGGGCCGGGGCAATCTTCGTTCCGCTCAACTGGCGTTTGGCTCCGGCCGAGCTGGCGGTCATCGTCGCCGATGCGCAGCCTGCGCTGATTTTCGCGGATGCAGAATTCGCCGTCCCACCGGGGCCGGCCGAACTGCTGCCGTTCGCTGCCTTGGCAGATCTGGGAGCTGTGGATTCGGTCGCGCCCGATAACGCCGCACTCGGCTGGGATGCGCCGATGACCCTGCTCTACACTTCGGGCACCACCGGCCGGCCCAAGGGCGTGATCGTCACGGCGGCCAACGCCTTCTGGGGCAACCTCAACTTTTGCCTCGGCAATCAGGTCAATCGGGACAGCGCTTTCCTGTGCGACATGCCGCTGTTTCACACCGCGGGCCTGTTTGTTGCGGCCCGCGCACCATTGTGGGCGGGCGGGTCAGTGTGGATCAGCCACGGTTTCGATCCCGCCAAGACCCTCACCCGGATTGCCGATCCGGCGCTGGCCATCACGCACTACTTCTCGGTTCCGCAGATGGCGGCGAGCCTGTGGCAGCATCCCGATTTCGCGCCGGACAAGCTCGCTGGACTGACCCTGTATGCTACCGGCGGCGCGCCCAATCCGGCGGCGCAGGTTGAGCGCTTCGTCCGCGCCGGGATCCGCTTTTCGGACGGCTTCGGGATGAGCGAGACGGGATCGAATTTCGGCATGCCGGTTGATGACAGCGAATTGCTGATCGCCAAAGCCGGCAGTTGTGGTCTCCCGTTTGCCACGCTCAAGGCGCGGATTGTCGGATCGGACGGCGCTGAAGTCACGCGCGGCGAGACGGGCGAATTGCAGCTCAAGGGGCCAAGCGTGACCCCCGGCTACTGGAACCAACCCGAACTGACCACTGCCGCCTTTGTCGATGGCTGGTTCCGGACCGGCGACGCCGCGCGGCAAGACGGTGACGGGTTCTACTACCTGGTCGATCGGCTCAAGGACATGTTCATTTCAGGCGGCGAGAACGTCTATCCCGCCGAGGTTGAGGCGGTGCTCGCCGAGCTGCCTGAAGTTGCCGAAGCCGTGGTGATCGGAGTGGCCGACGAACGCTGGGGTGAAGTCGGCAAGGCTTACGTGGTTGCGGCTGCCGATTGCGAAGTCACCGCCGAAAGCATCACCGCGCATTGCCGTGAACGGCTTGCGGGATTCAAGGTCCCCAAGTCGGTGGTGCTGGTGGGTGCGATCCCCAAGACCGGATCGGGCAAGGCCCAAAAGCACCTGCTGCGTCAGGCCTGAGCTTTCGGCAGCCGTAGCCCGGCGACCGCTGCAAACGCTGCGAGTGACCCGAGCGAGATCGTCGCGGCGACCATGCCAAGGCTCCATCCACTAGCAAACAGCGCACCCGCCAGCGGCGGTCCCAGCGCCGCACCGCCGCGCCCTACGCCGATCACGAAGCCGGTCCCGCTCGAGCGCAGGCTGGCGGGGAAGGC
Organism: Novosphingobium sp.; assembly: GCA_046063275.1. GTDB lineage: Bacteria > Pseudomonadota > Alphaproteobacteria > Sphingomonadales > Sphingomonadaceae > Novosphingobium. The sequence goes on from JBJTLY010000158.1 coordinate 8,447, forward strand.
CACCGCAGCAAGGCCATAGAGCCCGACCATCGCGGCATTGCCGCAGAACGCTCCGGCAAAAGCCAGCGTGGTTAGCGTGGTCAGATCGGGTCCCGATTGCCCGAACACCGTAACCATCACGGCGGCGGCGACCAGCGCGGTCAGGCTCACCGCCTTCAAGGCAAAGCGCCGGCTCAGCAGGCCGAACAGCGCCCCTCCCAGGGCGCCGCCGATGTTGGCCCAGATCAGCACGCCGCCCGCGGTGCTGGGCGCGAAGCCCATGTCGACCACGATCTTGGGGGTCCATTTGAGGATGAAATAGAACGCAATGATCTGGAAGAAATAGGCGAGCGTGAGCAACACTGTGGTGCGGGCCATGCCGGGCGCGAACAGATCGAGGAACGCTCCGCGCGACTGAACTTGCACAGCGGGGAGGGTGTCCACTGCGACGTGCCCCAACTTTGCGAGCGAGTGGTTGAGCCGGGCCAGCGCACCCTCTGGCCGCTTTGCGAGCAGGAACGCTGGCGTCTCAGGCACCAGCCACAGCACCAGCGGGATCATCAGCGCGGTGCAGGCCGAGCCAAATTCGAAGATCGCGCGCCAGTCGTGGGTCTTCAAGAGCACGCTCACCACCGTGCCGCCCAGCACCGCACCGATCGGATAGCCGATCACCATCAGAGAAACCGCCATCGAACGGTGCTCGTTGTTCGAAACCTCAGGGGTGATCGCATTGGTCACCGCCAGCATCCCGCCGATCCCGAACCCGGTCAGCACTCGCCAGGTCGAGAGCGCGGCGATGCTCGTAGCGGTCGAAACCATGAACATGCCCAGTGCCATCAGCACCAGCGAGGCAAGCGCGGTGGGCTTGCGCCCGAAGCGGTCCCCGGCTCGTCCGAGCAGCACTGATCCTGCGGCCATCCCGATCAATTCCATTGTCAGCACCCAACCGAGCGCAGCACGGTCGATCCCCCATTCCTTGGCGATCCCGGGCGAGGCAAAGCTGATCGACAACACGTCGAACCCGTCGAGCGCGTTAAGCGCGACCATGATTCCGACGACCACGATCTGTGCGCGGGTCATCGGTTTGGTATCGAGCATCGGTTGGCTCACGTCTGTCATCCTCTCGTGTCCGGCCCATTGCTTGGGCTCGGGTTTTTCTAAAGCGGCAGTCCGGCGTAGTTCTCGGCAATTGCGGTCTGTGCCGCGCGCGATCCCGCAATGTAATCAAGCTCGGCCAGCTGCATGCGGCGGTCGAACGGGCTGCTGTCCGGGAAGCGGTGCATCAGCATGGTCAGCTGCCACGAGAAGCGCTCGCTCTTCCACACCCGCGCCAGGGCGGTGGCGGAATAGATGGCGATCCCGTCGTTGTCTGACTTGTTGAAATAGGCTGCCAGCGCGCGCGACAGGTATGCCGCGTCCGAGGCGGCCAGATTGAGCCCTTTGGCTCCGGTTGGCGGAACGATGTGTGCGGCGTCTCCGGCGAGGAACAGGCTGCCGTGCCGCATCGGTTCGAATACGAAACTGCGCAGCGGCGCGATGCTCTTTTCGATCGACGGCCCGCGGACGATCTGCGGGGCCAAAGTCGGGCCCAGCCGCAGCGTCAGTTCGTTCCAGAAGCGCTCGTCGCTCCAGTATTCAAGTCGCTCGTCAAGCGCGACCTGCACGTAGTAGCGACTGCGCGTTTTCGAGCGCATCGAGGCCAGCGCAAAGCCGCGTTCGTGATTGGCGTAGACCAGCTCATCGCACGGCGGGACATCGGCGAGCACGCCGAGCCAGCCGAACGGATAGACCTTTTCGAAGGGGCGCGCGACGCTTGCCGGAATGACCTTGCGGCTCGGGCCGTGGAAGCCGTCGCACCCGGCGATGAACCGCGCGTCGATCCGCTGGCCGTCGCCATAAGTGAGGTACGGCGCATCGCTTTCAATGTCGTGCAAGGCAACGTCGCTGGCCTCGTAGATGATCTTGAGCCCGCGCGACGGCGCGGCGTCCATCAGGTCGCGGGTTACTTCGGTCTGGCCGTAGACCGTCATCGCTTTGCCGGTGAGTTCGGCAACATCGATCCGGATCAGCCGTTCGCCATCGGCTAGGCAGAAGTGGTTCTCGACGATTCCCTCGGCATGGAGCCGCTGCGCGAGTTCCAGCTGGTCAAGCAGCGCGACCGTGCCTGCTTCGAGCACTCCGGCCCTGATTCGCGACAGCACGTGTTCGCGGCTCTGCCGTTCGACCACGACACAGTCGATTCCCTCGGCGCGCAGGATGTGGCCGAGCAGCAAACCGGCCGGTCCTGCGCCGATGATCGCGACCTGGGTCTTCACCCCAGTTGCTTCTTGAGATCGCCGAGCACGCGGTAGCAATCGAGGACCTGAGCGACCGACGAATTGGGCTCGCGGCCTTCGCGAATCGCGGCGATGAATTCGCGGTCCTGCAGCTCGATGCCGTTCATGCTGACAGCAACGTGGCTCACGTCGATCGGCTCTTCCTTACCGTTCACCAGATCGTCGTAGCGCGCAATGTAGGTCCCGGTGTCGCCGATGTAGCGGAAGAAGGTGCCGAGCGGCCCGTCGTTGTTGAACGACAGGCTGAGCGTGCAGATCGCTCCGCTTTCACTCTTCAGCTGAATCGACATGTCCATCGCGATGCCGAGCTCGGGATGGATCGGGCCCTGAATCGCATTTGCCTGGACGATCTTGCCCGCCTGGTAAGCGAACAGGTCGACCGTGTGCGCGGCATGGTGCCACAGCAAGTGGTCGGTCCAGCTGCGCGGCTCGCCCTTGGCGTTGATGTTCTTGCGCCGGAAGAAATAGGTCTGGACGTCCATCTGCTGGAGATTGAGCTCGCCCGCCTTGATCTTGTTGTGCACCCACTGGTGGCTCGGATTGAAGCGGCGAGTGTGGCCGACCATGCAGACGAGCCCGGTTTCCTTCTGCTTGGCGACCACTGCTTCGGCGTCGGCCCAGCTGTCTGCGAGCGGGATCTCGACCTGGACGTGCTTGCCCGCATCCATGCAGGCAATGGCCTGCGCCGCGTGCATCTGGGTGGGCGTGCACAGGATCACCGCGTCGACATCGTCGCGGGCGAGCGCGTCCTCAAGGTCTTCGCTGCTGTGCTTCGCGCCGTACTTGGCGGCGGTCGCGGCGGCCTGTTCGCCGGTGCGGCTGATGATCGAGACGATCTCGACCCCGGGGATCAGCTTGAGCCCGTCGAGGTGCTTTTCCCCAAACGCGCCGGCTCCGGCGAGTGCGATTCTCATGTCACTGGCTCCAGAACGATAT
>JBJTLY010000159.1:0-13312 GCA_046063275.1 Novosphingobium sp.
CTCAAGCTGATCGCTGCCGAGCCTGACATTGCGCGGGTGCCGGTGATGATTGACAGCTCCAAGTGGGAGGTGATTGAGGCCGGGCTGAAGTGCGTATCGGGCAAGCCGATCGTCAATTCGATCTCGATGAAGGAGGGCGAGGAACAGTTCCTCGAACACGCCCGCAAATGCATGGATTACGGCGCCGCGGTGGTGGTCATGGCCTTCGACGAGAAAGGCCAGGCCGATACCCGGGACCGCAAGGTCGAAATCTGCGCGCGGGCCTATGAGCTGCTCACCGGGATCGGCTTCCCGCCCGAAGACATCATCTTCGATCCCAACTTCTTCGCGGTCGCCACCGGGATCGAGGAGCACAACAATTACGGGGTCGATTTCATCGAGGCCACGCGCGAGATCAAGGCGCGCTGCCCGCATGTGCATATCTCGGGCGGGCTCTCCAACCTGTCGTTCTCGTTCCGCGGCAACGAGCCGGTGCGCCGCGCGATGCATTCGGTGTTCCTCTACCACGCGATCCCCGCCGGCATGGACATGGCCATCGTCAACGCCGGCCAGCTCGACGTCTACGACACGATCGATCCTGAGCTGCGCGAGCTGTGCGAAGATGTAGTGCTCAACCGCCGTGCAGACGCGACCGACCGGCTGGTCACGCTCGCTGAAAAGTTCCGCGGCACCTCGCCCGAAGCCGAAAAGCAGGCCGAGGAATGGCGCGGCTGGGACGTGGTCCGGCGGCTTGAACATGCTCTGGTCAAGGGCATCGACATGTATGTGGTCGAGGATACCGAGGAAGCACGCCAGGACATCTTCAATCGCGGCGGCCGTCCGATCGAGGTGATCGAAGGCCCGCTGATGGAAGGCATGAACACCGTTGGCGACCTGTTCGGCGCGGGCAAGATGTTCCTGCCGCAAGTGGTCAAATCGGCACGCGTGATGAAGAAGGCGGTCGCGCACCTGATCCCGTTTATCGAGGCTGCCAAGGAACTGGGCGCGCGGCCCAAGGGCAAGATCGTGATGGCCACGGTCAAGGGCGACGTTCACGATATCGGCAAGAACATCGTCGGCGTCGTGCTGCAGTGCAACGGCTACGAGGTGATCGACCTTGGCGTCATGGTTCCATGGCCCAAGATCCTCGAAGTGGCAAAGACCGAGGACGTTGACATGATCGGGCTCTCGGGCCTGATCACGCCCAGCCTCGATGAAATGGTCACCGTCGCCGAGGAAATGCAGCGCGCCGGCTTCACCATGCCGTTGCTGATCGGCGGAGCGACCACCAGCAAGGTCCACACCGCGCTCAGGATCGATCCGGCTTACGACGGCCCGGTGCTCCATGTGCTCGACGCAAGCCGCGCGGTCGGGGTGGCGAGCCAGCTGCTCTCTGACACCCAACGCGATCCGCTGGTTGCCGCGACCGCCGAAGAATACCGCAAGGTCCGCGAAGCCCGCGAGGGCAAGGCACAGAGCGTGCTGCTCAGCCTCGAGGAAGCACGCGCCAATTTCTACGATGCCTTCATATCCGACAAGCCCGCCCCGCCCGAACAGCCCGGCGTGCACACCTTCCCCGACTGGGACCTGACCGATCTTCGCCAGGTGATCGACTGGACCCCGTTCTTCCGCGCTTGGGAACTGCACGGCAACTACCCGGCCATCCTTACCGACGAAGTCGTGGGCGAGACCGCGCGCAGCCTCAAGGCCGATGCCGACGCGATGCTCGACAAGATCGTCGCGGAGAAGTGGCTGACCGCCAAAGGCGTGGTCGGGCTGTGGCCTTGTGCGCGGGAAGGCGACGACGTGATACTCCACCTCGAGGGCGAGGTGCTGCCGCTGCGCATCCCGTTCTTGCGCCAGCAGATCAAGAAAAGCCGCGACCGCGCCAACATGTGCCTCGCCGATTTCATCGATCCGGCGGGTGACTGGATCGGCGGCTTCGCGGTCGGCATTCACGGCATCGAGCCGCACATCGAGCGCTTCCGCGCCGACCGCGACGATTACAGCGACATCCTGCTGAAAGCCCTCGCCGACCGCTTCGCCGAGGCCTTTGCCGAGCGGCTCCACCAGCATGTCCGCACCACGCTGTGGGGCTACGCGCCGGGAGAACAGCTGACCAACGAGGCGCTGATCAAGGAAGAATACCGCGGCATCCGCCCGGCCCCGGGATACCCGGCCTGCCCCGATCACAGTCTCAAGCCGATCCTGTTCGACCTACTGAAGGCGCAGGAAAACGCCGGGATCGTGCTGACTGAAAGCCAGGCAATGCTGCCGACTTCGGCGGTCTCGGGGTTCTACTTCGGCCACCCCGAGAGCCAGTACTTCGGCGTCGCCCGGATCGGTCGCGATCAGCTCGAAGACTACGCCGCGCGGCGCGGGATGCCCTTGGCTGAGGCGGAACGCTGGCTACGGCCCAATCTCGACTAGGAAAATGGCGCGGCGGCGGTAGTCTTGTCGCCATGCGCTTCGTCATTGCTCTCGCTACCGCTCTCCTGCCCGGAGCCCTGTCCGCCCTGCCCCCGGCAAGCGTTGCGGTCAGGTTCGACCGCACGCACATCCGCCCGGTCCTGGCCGAGGGCGAAGCGGATCGGCGCACGCACCGCATGGTTACCGCCGACGACCCGGTGCGGATCGCCTCGATCTCCAAGCTGGTCACGACGCTCGGAGTGATGCGGCTGGTCGATGCGGGCAAGCTCGATCTCGATCGCGACGTGTCGGACTACCTTGGCTACCGCCTGCGCAACCCGGCTTTCCCGGACAGCAAGATCACGCTGCGGCTGCTGCTTTCACACCAATCGAGCCTGCTCGACGGCGAGGATCGCTATATCATCCCCCTGGGCGAGACGCTTCAGGCCCGATTGGCCGAGTCGGCGCTCTGGGACACGGCCCATGCCCCCGGTTCGGGCTGGTTCCACTATACCAACCTCAACTTCCCCGTCGTGGCCAGCGTGATGGAGCGGGTGACCGGCGAACGCTTCGACAGGCTGATGGCGCGGCTGGTGCTGAAGCCGCTCAAGATTGAGGCATGCTTCAACTGGTTAGGGTGCGCGTCAGCCTCGGCGGCGCGCGCGGTGGTGCTGTACCGGGCCAGCGGCGAGGTAGCCAAAGACGATCTGCAGGGCGCGCTGCCCGCTTGCCCGGTGGTGACCCTGCCCAACGGCACCTGCGATCTGGCTGCCTACAAACCGGGCGACAACGGCGCGCTGTTCAGCCCGCAGGGCGGCCTGCGCATTTCGATGCGCGAACTGGCCAAGATCGGACAGATGCTCGCGCGCGGCGGCAAGGGGTTCCTCAGCCGCAAGGCCTTTGCCGAAATGACCGAGCCCGAATGGCGTTTTGACGGCGGCAACGGCCTCGGCGAAGACGGCACCGCCAGCGGGTTCTTCTGCGGCTATGGCCTTGCTGTCCAAACGATCGGTGCTGGCGGCGAGGGTTGCCATGACGATCTGTTTGGCGACGGCGTTCAGCGCCTGGGCCACGCCGGCGATGCCTATGGGCTCAAAGCCGGACTGTGGCTGGATCCTGCCACCGGCCGGGGTCTCGCCTTCTTTACCAGCGCAGTGGCCGACGACGCGCCCACGGGCCGAAGTGCCTTTACTTCCGCAGAAGAGGCCATTGTGGACAGATCTGCCAAGGTTCCCTTTCGCTGAGCTTGCGACCCGGCTAGGCCCCGGCGCGTGACCCCTGCTGCAATTTTCGACGCTCTCCACGCCACCTTCGGTTTCAGCGCCTTTCGCGGGGTTCAGGACCAGGTGGTGGATCGTGTGCTGGCCGGCCAATCCACGCTGGCGGTGATGCCGACAGGCGCGGGCAAGTCGCTGACCTACCAGCTGCCGGCGGTCCTGCTTGAAGGGACCTGCGTGGTCGTCTCGCCCTTGATCGCACTGATGCACGACCAGCTGCGCAGCGCGGCGGCCAACGGCATTCGCGCCGCCAGTCTGACCAGTGCCGACAGTGAAGAGGCGCGCGAAATGGCAATCGACGCCTTCCGCGCAGGCGAGCTCGACTTGCTTTATGTTGCCCCCGAACGCGCCAGCCAGCCGCATTTCCGCGACCTGCTGGGCAAGGCTCAGGTCAACCTGTTTGCAATCGATGAGGCGCACTGCGTTTCCGAATGGGGCCACGACTTCCGCCCCGATTACCGTTTGCTGCGCCCGCTGCTCGATCAATTTCCGGCGGTGCCGCGGCTGGCGCTTACCGCCACGGCCGATGCTCACACCCGCGCCGATATTCTCGCGCAGCTCGGCATTCCCGAAGAAGGCCTGATCGTCGCCGGGTTTGACCGGCCCAATATCCGCTACGTGGTCCGCCACCGCGACAATCCGGTGCGCCAGATTACCGCCTTGATGGCACAGCAGCCGGGTTCGGGGATCGTCTACGCGCCGACCCGCAAGAAGGTCGAGGACCTGGCGGAGAAGCTCGCCGCTGCGACCGGGCGCGCCGTGCTCCCCTACCACGCCGGGCTCGATCCGCAGGTTCGTTCTGCCAACCAGGCCGCTTTTGTCGCATCCGAAGAAATGGTGATCGTCGCCACGGTGGCTTTCGGCATGGGGATCGACAAACCCGACGTGCGTTTCGTCGCCCATGCCGGCGTGCCGAAATCGATCGAGGGCTATTATCAGGAAACCGGCCGCGCCGGACGTGACGGCGATGCCTCGATGGCCTTGATGCTTTGGGCGGCGGACGATTTCGCCCGCGCCCGTCAGCGGCTGAGCGAGGTCGACGAGCGCCGCCGCGAAGGTGAGCGCCAGCGGCTGAGCGCGCTCGCTGCGCTGGTCGAAACCGCCGGATGTCGCCGTGCGCTGCTGCTCCGCCATTTCGGCGAGAATCCGCCCCAGCAGTGCGGCAACTGCGACAACTGCCTCGAGGCGCCGGGTGTGGTCGATGCAACCGAACTTGCCCGCAAGCTCCTCTCGGCGGCATATCGGACCGGTCAGGCCTTCGGCTTCGGCCACCTGGAAAAGGTTCTGACCGGACACAGCGATGAACGCGTGTTGCAGCGTGGACATGACCGGCTCAGTGTTTTCGGCATCGTCGGCGCCGAAGAGGCGCATCTGCTCCGGCCGCTCGCCCGGGCCTTGCAGGCACGCGGCAGCCTGGTGCCGACCGAACACGGTGGGCTGGCGCTCGGCGGGGACGCGCGCGATATCCTCAAAGGGGAAGTGCCGGTCCTGATCGCGCTTGCCGCCAAGCCCGAAAAGCGCAGCCGCCGCGCATCGGGCGGCGATGCCAACCCGGTCGGCGATCCGCTGTTCGACGCCTTGCGCGAACTGCGCCGCGAGATCGCGCAGCAGGCGGGCGTGCCGCCTTACGTGGTGTTCCACGATTCTACCCTGCGCGAGATGACCGCTCAGCGACCCGCGACTCTTGCCGGACTGGGCGAGATCACCGGGGTTGGTACCCGCAAGCTCGAGGCGCACGGTGAGGCGTTTCTGGCAGTAATCCGCCAATACTGAGATCCTTGACGCGGGCCCTGAATTTGATATTAATATGATATCAGATTTAAGGGGAATTCACATGTCCGATTCGCATCCTGTGATGGCTTCGAGCCAGGAACGCGCCGCCTGGAGCACCAGCGGCTACCTGATTTTCGTCGCCTTTTTGGCGCTGCTCGCGCTGACCATCTTTCGGATCATAACTTTCGCCGGAGGCCAGCCAGATGACAGCCAGGTGTTCGGCTTTGTCGTTTCGACCGGGCTCTGCGCGGTCGCCTTGGTGATCCTTGCCTCGGGCTTCTACATGATCCAGCCCAACCAGGCCGCAGCAATCACGCTGTTCGGTTCGTACCGCGGCTCGGACCGCAACACCGGGCTGCGCTGGGTCTGGCCGTGGATGGGCAAGACCAAGATCTCGGTCCGCGCCAACAACCTCGTCTCGGACAAGATCAAGGTCAACGACCTGCGCGGCAACCCGATCGAAATGGCCGCACAGGTGGTGTGGCGCGTGGTCGATACCGCGCAGGCGCTCTACGACGTTGATGATTACAAGGCCTTCGTCATGGTCCAGATCGAGGCGGCGGTGCGCACCATCGGCTCGCGCTATCCCTATGACGATTTCACCCACGCCGAGATCACCCTGCGCGGTAATCATGACGAGGTCGGGGTCGAACTGCGCAAAGAGCTGATTGCACGGCTCAAGATGGCCGGGATCTCGGTCGACGAGTGCGGCTTCACCCACCTGGCCTATGCGCAGGAAATTGCCGGGGCGATGCTCCGCCGCCAGCAGGCCGAAGCTGTGGTCGCCGCGCGCAAGACACTGGTCGAAGGCGCGGTCGGCATGGTCGAGATGGCGCTCGGCATGCTCAGCGAGAAGAACGTGGTCGAGCTCGACGACGAACGCCGCGCCGCGATGGTCTCCAACCTAATGGTGGTGCTGTGCGGCGAACGCGATACCCAGCCGGTGGTCAACGCCGGGTCGCTGTACTGATCGCCAGGCGCACTGGCGGTGGCTCCCCCGGGCAAGAAGTCGTTCCCCCTCCGGCTCGATCCGGCACTTTACGCAGCGCTGGAACGGTCGGCGGCGGGCGATTTCCGCTCGGTCAATGCCCAGGTCGAAGTGCTGCTGCGCGAGGCGCTGGGTCGGCGCGGGGTGAAGGTTGCGGCGAGCGAGCCCGCCAAGCGTGGACGGCCGAAAAAGGAGGAATCCAATGGCTGACAAGATCGACGATGGCGCATGGTTTCTGCCCAAACGCTTTGGTTATGGCTCGGGCCTGCCGATTGCATGGCAAGGTTGGGCCTTGCTCGGCGGGTACATCTCGCTGATCTTCATCCTCGCCTGGCTGGTCGCCGCTGGCTCGCTCGCGCTCGAAGTGTTCGGCCTGATCATGTTCGTTGGCGCGACACTCTCCTTTGGCGAAGCGTGCCGCCGTCACACCCGCGGCGGTTGGCGATGGCGCTGGGGCAAGGACAGCGGCAACGATTGACCGCGTGGCTGTCTCGCCGCGGGACGGCGCTGACAGGGGCAAAGCCTTCTTAAGCAGCCGATGCTAGCGTCGCGCCCATGACCAAGCTCGCCATACTTCCGCTCGCCGCTTTGGCCCTCGCGCTTCCCGCTTCATCCAGTGCCCAGAGCGGCGCGGCTTACACCGTGGTTGAAAACGGCCGCCAGTTCAGCCGCCTGCAGGACGCGGTCAGCGCGATCGGCGGCGGCAGCGGCACGATTCAGGTCGCCAGCGGCGTGCATCAGGATTGTGCGGTTCAAACCGCCGGGCAGATCGCCTATGTCGCCGCTGCACCTGGCCAGGCGGTGTTCGACGGAGTGACCTGCGAAGGCAAGGCCGCTTTGGTGCTGCGCGGCACTGCGGCCAGTGTCGAAGGATTGGTCTTTACCCACATGCGCGTGCCCGATTTCAACGGCGCGGGGATCCGGCTCGAACATGGCGACCTGACCGTCACCCAGTCGTGGTTCCGCGACAGCCAGCAAGGCATCCTGACCGGGCCCGATCCCGATGGCAGCATCACGATCGACAAATCGACCTTCACCCGGCTCGGCACCTGCGAAGGCTCGGGCGGCTGTGCTCATTCGCTCTATGTCGGTGACTATGGTTCGACCAAGGTCACCCGCAGCCGCTTCGAAGCCGGGCGCGGCGGGCACTATCTCAAGAGCCGTGCCGCCCACATCGACGTCGAGGATTGCAGCTTCGACGATTCGGCCGGGCGCGCGACCAACTACATGATCGACCTGCCCGGCGGCGCGACCGGGCGGATCGCCGGCAACTGGTTCGTCCAAGGGACCAACAAGGAAAACCACTCCGCCTTCATCGCGCTCGCCGCCGAGGGCAAGGCCAACAGCTCGGCCGGGCTGGTAATCGAGAATAACGACGCGCGGTTCGCCCCGAACGTGCCGTGGCCCAGCGTGTTCGTCGCCGACTGGTCGGGCGACCCGATCCAGATCGGGCGCAACAAGCTCGATCCAAGGTTGACGGTGAAGGAACGCCGCTAAATCCTCCCCCTTGGGGGAGGGGAACCACCGAAGGTGGTGGAGGGGTACAGGCAAGTGGTCCTGACCTCTCGAAGTTGCGATCACTGCGCGTACCCCTCCACCATCCTGCGGATGGTCCCCCTCCCCGTGCCGGGGAGGATTTAGAGCAGATGCCCCGAACGATCGCGCTTGGTATCGAGGTAGCGGGCATTGTGCGGGTTAGCGGGTAGCTGGTGCGGCACCCGCTCGGTGATTGTCACCCCGGCCCTGGCTAAAGCCTCGACCTTCGCCGGGTTGTTGGTCAGCAGCCGCACCGAATTAGCCCCGATCAGCGCGAGCATCCGCGCCGCCACTGCAAAGTCGCGCGCCTCATTGGGCAGGCCCAGCCGGGTGTTGGCATCGACGGTATCGAAGCCCTGGTCCTGCAGCTGGTACGCGCGCAGCTTGTTGATCAGGCCGATCCCGCGCCCCTCCTGCCGCAGGTAGAGCAGCACGCCCCAGCCCCCGCGTGACGCTTCCTCGGCCATGGCCGCCAGCGCCGCGTCGAGCTGCGGTCCGCAATCGCACTTGAGGCTGCCGAACACGTCTCCGGTCAGGCATTCGGAGTGGAGCCGGACCAGCGGCACGCGGTCCGAGCCTTGCCGCCCGATCACCAGCGCGGCGTGTTCGCGCAGATCGTCAGCCGAGCGGAAGGCGATGATCTCGCCGGTTTCGGATGCGTTCACAGGCAATCTGGCGCGCGCGGCAATGCTGATCCGCGCGGTGTTCTGATACGCTGCCAGATCGGCAGGCGAGACATCTTGCGCTTCGCCAAGCGGATCGGGATCGACGAGGAAAGCCGGCAAGATCCCGGCGATCCGGGCCAGTTCCATTGCGGTCCTTGCCGCATCTGGGTCGGCAATACCTTCAGCCAGGAACGGGCCCTTGAGCGGCCAGGTCAGGTCGAGCGCCGGATCGGCCAACGCGCGCGCTGCGGAAAGATCAAACCGCTCGGCCCCGCGCAGCAGCACCGGAGCTTCCGGCGCGGCGGCTTCGCGTTGATTGGCAAGCTTGAGTGTAGCAGCGCGGGCGCAGGAAATCAGCATGCGCGGCGCCGTAACGCCGGGTCCGAAGCCGGTCTCGGCGGGAAACAGCTTCAGGCCGCTCACGCTGATCGCCCAACCGTGGCGCAATGCATCGACGGCCAGCGCAGCGCGCCGGGCGCTTCCGCTCACAGATCGAACTCGGTGATCAGCGGTACGTGGTCCGAGCATTGCTCCCACTGCCGAGTTTCCTCGACCACCCGGTGCGACTTCGACTGCGCGGCCAGCTCGGGCGAGGCCCACATGTGATCGAGCCGCCGCCCGCGGTCCTTGGCCTGCCAATAGGTGCGGTAGGACCACCACGACCAGTTCCGCTCGGGCGCAGGGATGTGCTTGCGGCCGAGATCGACCCAGCCGTGCGCATCGGCCAGCCGCTGCAGCGTCTCGACCTCGTGCGGGGTGTGGCTGACCACTTTGAGCAGCGCCTTGTGGTCGTAAACGTCGCAATCGAGGGGAGCGATGTTGAAATCGCCGACCAGCAGCGTCGGCCGATCGAGCGCGTCGGCCCAGCGGGTCATCCGCTCAAGGAAATCCAGCTTCTGGCCGAACTTGGCGTTGACCTCGCGGTCAGGCACGTCGCCGCCCGCCGGGATATAGACATTCTCGATCACCAGTCCCTGCCCCGGCCCGAGCAATTCGACCCCGACATGGCGCGCTTCGCCATTGGCCTGCCAGTCGTGCCGCGAGAATTCGCGCAAGGGAATCCGGCTGACTGTCGCGACCCCGTGATAACCCTTCTGCCCGTGCACCGCGCGATAGGTGTAGCCAAGGTCTTCGAAGGCCTGGTGCGGAAACAGCTCCTCGACCGTCTTGATCTCTTGCAGGCACAGCACGTCGGGCGTTTGCTCGGTGAGGAAGCGCGCGACCTGCTCCATCCGCAGCCGCACCGAATTGATGTTCCAGGTAGCGATCGAAACCATGAGGGGGCTTTAGGTGCGAAGGTGGCAGACGGCAACCGGACAACAAAAAACCCCTGCTCCGGGGGCATTGGAGCAGGGGTTCCTTTGTGCGTTCGTCACGCTCGACAGAGCGGCCGGTAAGGAGGCATGGGCAACAGGGGGGAAACCCGCCTCAAGCCGCGCTGTCGAGTACGGTTTTAGGCGGTTTCGCCTTGCGGGGCCATGAACAATCGCGTCAGGCTTGTCGCAAATTGTCGCATCTCCGGCACGGTCCACGACCAGTTGCCCCCCATCATCGACGAACCGGGGGGCCGTCGATGAACGGCGTTACTTCTTCGCGTTGCTCCGCGGGTCGTTGTAGCGGAACGTGCCGTCAGGGACCCCAACGCCGTACTGCTGATTCGACAGTGTCACGATCGTCCGGGTGTTCTGCGAATCGAGCGTTGCCCAGCTGGCCAGTTCCATCCCGCCCGGGGCACCAGCCTTGCGGGTGAAGACCAAGGTGATCACACCATATTCCGGATGCTTCTTGTCACGCACTTCGACGCTGACGACTTGCGAGCTGTTGGAGGGCATCAGCTTGCCGAACTGCATCACGTCGCGGTTGGGATCGAGCAGCGCGCCCAGCGGGCTGTTCTTGATCGGCCAGCGCTGCACTTGCTTCACCCCATAATCGATAAAGGTCAGCGCCGAGCCGTCAGAGACGATCAGGATTGGCACGCCCTTTTCATACTGGAAGCGGATGCGGCCCGGGCGCTTCAGGGTGAGCACGCCCTTGACCCGGTTGCCGCGCGGATCGGCCTGGACGAAGTCGGCGCGCATCGTGGAAATTGCCCGCAGCGCGGTGACAGCGCTGGAGAGGTCGGACGGCTGGGCCTGCGCGGTGGCCGCCGTGGGCGCAACGAGCGCAACGGGGACTGCGATTGCGGCGGCGGTAGCTGCGGCAATGCCGAGCGAACGGGGGGAAAGCTTGATTTTCATGGGGTCCTGCTAGCGGTGTGGGCTTGAACTCGCAATGAACCTAAGCGCACACGGACCGCCAATGGTTCCCCAACGTGAAACGGCCCGCATCCCTGGCGGGAGCGGGCCGTTGCAAAGCCGGCGGCGGATTGCCCGCCGCGCGCCGCTTACTTGATCTTGGCTTCCTTGAACTCGACGTGCTTGCGCACGACCGGATCGTACTTGCGGAAGGTCATCTTCTCGGTCGTGTTGCGCGGGTTCTTCTTGGTCACATAGAAGAAACCGGTTTCGGCGGTGGAGACCAGCCGGATCTTGACGGTTGCGGGCTTCGCCATGGCGTATCCTGTAGCTTTCCGATTCGGGCCGAGACCCGCTAAAATAGGTGAGGCGGCATGCGCTGCCGCCCCTCAAGGACCGGCCCATTGCGGCAGTAGCCCGCCAAAGTCAAGCGCGAGCGGCGCAGTTCGGCTACTTCGCCTTACTGTCTTTGCAATCAAACGAAGCAATCGGTTTGAGCGCTCCGTAGTGTTCGACCGAGGGCTCGTGCCCCAACGGCGGCAGGGTGACATCCTCATCCGGCACCGCCGTGTCCGGCAAGCGGTCGAGCAGGTGGCGGATCAAGGTCAGCCGTCCGCGGCGCTGATCGTTGAAGTCAACCAGGGTCCACGGCGCGGCCTTGGCGTGGGTTGCGGCAAGCATCGCTTCGCGCGCCACGGTGTAATCGTCGTACTTTTCGCGCGCGGCGGCGTCGATCGGCGACAATTTCCAGCGCTTGAGCGGATCGTCGCGCCGTTCCTTGAAGCGCTCCTCTTGCTCGGCCTGATCGGTGCACAGCCAGTATTTGAACAGCATGATCCCGTCGTCGACTAGCAGCTGTTCGAACTTCGGCGCGGCCTTGAGGAAGGCATCGACCTGGCTGTCGGTCGCATAACCCATGACCTTTTCAACCCCGGCGCGGTTGTACCATGAGCGGTCGAACAGCACGATTTCTCCGGCTGCAGGAAGATGCGCGATGTAGCGTTGAAAGTACCACTGGGTCTTTTCCGCCTCGGTCGGCTTGGGCAATGCCACGACCTTGCATTGCCGCGGGTTGAGCGGGCCGGCGAGCGCCTGAATTGAGCCGCCCTTGCCGGCGGTATCGCGTCCTTCGAACAGCACCACCACCCGCGCCCCGGTCTTGGCGACCCACCGCGCCATCGCGACCAGTTCTTCCTCGAGCGGTTCGTAGAGTTCGGCGAATTTCTTCTTCTTGAGCGGTTTCATGCCGCTGTTGTGCGCCTGCCTATGTCCTCGCGCAAGCCGCGCCATTGCCGCCACTGTCCCGCGATGATATGGTTGCAGTTGAAACCATGTCTGACGCCGCTGACCTCGCCGAAACCGACTTTACGCGCCTGCCCGACGTGGGCCAGGGCGTGTTCACGGCGCCGCTCCAGCGCCCCGCGCATGTCGGTGAGGATTGGCTCGAGCCCGCGCAGCGCGACTACACTGCGGAGGAAGACGCGGTCTGGAACGAGCTTTACGAACGGCAGATGGATGTACTTCCGGGACGCGCGGCGAGTGCCTTCATGGCCGGCCTGCAGAAACTGCATCTGGGAAGCGGCGGCGTTCCGCGGTTCGACCGGCTCAGCGCGGAACTGGGCGCGCTGACCGGCTGGAGCGTCGTCCCGGTGCCGATGCTGATCCCCGATCATGTGTTTTTCTGGCACCTTGCCAACCGGCGCTTCCCGGCGGGCAACTTCATCCGCAGCCGCGCGGAGTTCGACTACATCCAGGAACCCGACGTATTCCACGACGTGTTCGGCCACGTGCCGATGCTCGCCGATCCGGTCTATGCCGATTACATGCAGGAATATGGCCGCGCCGGGTGGAAGGCGATGCGGCACAATCGGCTCAAGTCACTGGGTGCGCTGTACTGGTACACGGTTGAATTCGGGCTGATCCAGGAAGCCGAGGGCTTGCGCGTCTATGGCGCGGGGATACTCTCCGGGCCGACCGAGGCGGTCTACAGCCTTGCGGCAGAAAGCCCCAACCGGATCATGCTCAACGTCGACCGGGTGATGCGCACCGACTATGTGATCGACGACCTCCAGCCGACCTACTTCGTGATCGAGAGCTTCGACCAGCTCTACCACGATACGGTCGAGCGCGATTTCGACCGGCTGTACCGTTCGCTCAGCCCGGGCTTTACCTACGCCAACACTGCGGTGATCGACATCGACGATGTGCTCCACCGGGGCACGCAGGAATATGCCCTGCGCGGCGGACGCGGCAGCGGAGCGTTGCCGGTTTGACCGGCTGACACCGGTGCGGAAAACCCATCCGGGTTTTCCTGGCAACACCGGCCCGCTCCCCCTGCCCGACCACCCGTTGAAGGTACCCTGTGGGCGGTCGGGCAGGGGGGGCGGGTCGGTGTTGCCGAGCCGTGAGGCGAGCAAATCATACAGAGAAGGACGAACCGCAACCACAGCC
>JBJTLY010000160.1:0-6862 GCA_046063275.1 Novosphingobium sp.
AGAAATACTGGCAAAAGCACCGAACGGCTCAAGACCGGCAAGAACCGCTCGGCGAGCAGCGTGCGCTGGCTGACCCGCCAGCTCAACGACCCCTACGTCAAAGCGGCCAAGGATGCCGGCTGGCGCAGCCGCGCAGCCTTCAAGCTGATCGAACTCGACCAGAAGTTTGCCTTGCTGAAGCATGCCCAGCGCGTGGTTGATCTGGGCGTTGCGCCGGGCGGGTGGAGCCAGGTGGTGCGCAAGCAGGCCCCCGCCGCCACGGTGGTCGGGATCGACCTGCTCCCCACCGAACCGATCGAAGGCGTAACGATCTTCGAGATGGACTTCATGGCCGATACAGCCCCGGCCCTGCTGGTGGAAGCCCTCGGCGGCGCACCGGACCTCGTAGTGTCGGACATGGCCGCCAATACCGTGGGCCACAAGCAGACCGATCACCTGCGCACGATGGGCCTCGTTGAAACCGCGGCGCACTTCGCGATTGAAAATCTTGAGGCGGGCGGCGCCTTTGTCGCCAAGGTGCTTGCCGGGGGCACCGATGCGGACCTGCTCGCGCTGCTCAAGAAGCACTTCACCACCGTAAAACACGCCAAACCGCCTTCGAGCCGCAAGGATTCGTCCGAATGGTACGTAATCGCGCAGGGGTTCAAAGGGTGATGAAATCAAGCGGTCAGTACGGGGCGTCGATCGGCTCCATCGCGACGTAGACGCTCTTCAGCTGGGTGAAGTAATCGATCGCCGCCTTGCCGTTTTCGCGGCCCAGTCCCGATTGTTTGTTGCCGCCGAAGGGCAGCTCGATCGGGGTGATATTGTAGGTGTTGATCCAGCAGGTCCCGGCTTCAAGCGCGGCGATCACCCGGTGCGCGCGGGTCAGGTCGCGGGTAAAGATCCCTGCGGCAAGCCCCAGTTCGGTTGCGTTGGCGCGGGCGATCACTTCAGCCTCATGCGCGAAATCGAGCACCGACATGACCGGGCCGAAGATCTCCTCGCGCACGATCGCCATCTCGTCGGTGCAGCCGGTGAATATGGTCGGCTGGACGAAGGCCCCGGCCGCCAGGGTACCTTTGGTCACCCGCTGGCCGCCGGTCAGCAGCGTGGCCCCCTGTTCGATGCCGAGCGCGATGTAGCCAAGGACCTTTTCCATGTGGTCCTGCGAAATCAGCGCACCGACCTGTGTCGCCGGATCGAGCGGATCACCAACGATCATCGCCTCGGTCCGCGCCTTGAGCTTGGCGAGAAAGGCATCGCGGACCTTGTGGTGAACGAAGACCCGGGTGCCATTGGTGCAGACTTCCCCGGCGGAATAGAAGTTGGCGAGCAGCGCGCCCGAAACCGCTTCATCGAGATCGGCATCCTCGAACACGATCAGCGCCGACTTGCCGCCAAGCTCCAGCGTCACAACCTTGAGCGTGGCCGAGGCATCGGCCATCACCTTCTTGCCGGTACCGACCTCACCGGTCAGTGAAACCTTGGCGATGCCGGGATGGCGGCTGAGCAGCCGCCCGGTATCGGCTTTACCCTGGACGACCTGGAACAAGCCGTCGGGCAGTCCCGCCTCGCGGTAGACCTTTTCGAGTTCGATCGCGCTCAGCGGGGTCAGTTCGGCCGGCTTGAACAGCATGGCGTTGCCGCAGGCGAGCGCCGGGGCGCTCTTCCAGCAAGCAATCTGGATGGGATAGTTCCAGGCACCGATCCCGGCGACGACGCCGAGCGGTTCGCGCCGGGTATAGCCGAACGCGCCCGGCCCGAGATCGTAGTGTTCACCAGCGATCGTACGGGCAAGACCGGCGAAATATTCGATGCAATCCGCGCCCGAGAGGACGTCGACCGCCAAGGTCTCCTGGATCGGCTTGCCGGTGTCGAGCGTCTCGAGCCGGGCCAGTTCGGCATTGCGTTCGACCAGCAGCGCGGCTGCGCGGTTGAGAATGCGGCCGCGCTCCGCCCCCGTCGTGGCGGCCCACAGCTTCTGGGCTTCGGCCGCCCGGCCGACGGCTTTGTCGACCTCGGCCTTGCCGTCGATCATGATCGTGGCGAGGACCTTGCCGGTGGCCGGGTTGACCGTGTCGAACCGGTCCTGCGGCGGCGCGGCAGCGCTTTTGCCTTCGGGAAGGCGCGAGGCGGCAAGATCACGATCGATCGCCTCGAAAATCCAGTCGACCGGGATCTCGACGTCGGGCTTCCATGCGCCCGCCAGCGCAGCGCGAAGCCAGAACCCGTCGATCAATGCGGCGATGGTTTCGGCGATCCGGCTGACGGCTTCGGGCACCACCAGCGCGCGCAATTCGTGCCGGAGGTTGGAGACCATACGTTCCTGATGAACCCGCTGCAGCCGGGCCAGCGCCGGGGCATAAAGCGCGAGTCCCCAGAACGAGAGCCAGGCCCGCGAGGCTTCCGAACTCAGTTCACCAGGGTTGAGGTGCGCCAGAACAAACGCGCGCAGCCGCTCTTCTGGTTCGGCACCGCCCGAAAGCGCCTCCATCGGACGGGTCGTCACCCGCTCGACCAGCTGGCGAAATGTCGCTTCGATCAGCCGCTCGCGGTCACCGAAATAATGGACCACCAGGGCCGGGGATACCTCGGCGCGGCGCGCGACCTCGGCCAGGGTAAAGGCCTCGATCCCGGTGTCCGCCAGCGCCGCCAGCGCGGCCTGCAACAACTGGACGCGGCGATCTTCCGGTTCGCGACGGCCCATGTGCGGTCCTTTCCCTTCCCAACGTATTGAATGATCATTCAATACCAAAGTGCTTCGCACCCGCCTATCGAAATTCGCGATCGACCATTCCTGTATTGTCGAATTTGATAGTTAGCATAAGCGCTTCCCTTCTCTCCTCATGCGGCACCGTAAATAGCTGGTAATACATCATATAAAATTGAAAACTTTGCCAGGTCGCAACTCATTTGCCGCTTTGTTGATCGGATTTTGGCGACGCTGGCACCGTCTGACCGGGTTGCACAGCCATTCAATATGAGTCATTCTGAAAGCATGGCAATGGGGTGAGTGGCCCCCTGATCGGCATCTCAAGCGCCCAGGGGCCGCTCCAGTTCGGGAGGGTACAATGGCCGGTCATACATCGGGATCCAGCGCCGCCGCATTTCTGCGCGGCGCGGCCGCACTGGCGATCATCGCGGCGGCTTTGACGGCGGCGCCAGCCGTGGCCCAGTCCACCCCGGATGAGAGCACCGATGCATCAAGCGGCGGAACCGAGATCGTCGTCACCGCGCAGAAGCGCGAACAGAAGCTTCAGGATGTCGGCATCGCCATCTCGGTTCTTGGCAAGGAAGATCTCGCCAACCGCACGATCAACAGCGCGACCGACATTGTCTCGGCGATCCCCAATCTCAAATACAACGCCTATTCCTCGTCGCAGGTGGTGTTCAACATGCGGGGGGTGTCGCAGAACGACTACGGCGACCAGCAGGAACCGCCGGTCGCGGTTTACCAGGACGATTCCTACGCCAGTTCGATCACCACCGCGAGCTTTCCGGTGTTCGACCTTGCCCGGGTCGAAGCCTTGCGCGGGCCGCAAGGGACCTTGTTCGGCCGCAACGCCACTGGCGGCGCGGTCCAGTTCATCTCGAACCAGCCGACCGACCGTCTCGATGGCTACGTCAAGTTCACTTACGGCCGCTACAACCAGTCGATCGTCGAAGGCGCGGTTTCCGGGCCACTGGGCGATACGCTGAGCGCGCGCATCGCGGGCATCTATGACCGTGACGATGGCTATATCCAGAACATCACCCCCGGTGAGAAGGATCGCGGCGCCAACAACCACTGGGCGCTGCGCGGAATCTTTGCCTTCGAGCCTTCGAATAGCTTCAAAGCCAAGCTGACGCTGCGCTATTCGCAGGCTGACAAGGAACGCCAGGCGGGCCTCTATAACTACGCTCCGGCCTGCTACAACGCGCAGTTTCAGGGCACTTTCATGTCACCGACGGATACTTGTGCAGTCTGGGGCAGCACCGGCACTGCCGCGCCGGGCTACTTCAATCCGTCGATCGCCGCGTCGCAAGGCGGCAGCCCGTGGAAGACCGCGGGAACGGGGCCTGCCTATGTCGATCGCAAGCTGTTCGGCGCGACGCTGCGGCTTGATGCCACGCTGGGCGCGTTCGATCTGGTCTCGATCTCCGACTACCAGCACCTCGACAAGTTCTATGTCGAAACCGGCGATGGCCCGCCGGAAATCCCCTATGTCGAAAACGTTACGCCGCCGGCCACCGCGCCGTGCCCGGCACCCAACGCTTCGCTGACCTGCTATGCTTCGGGCACCTATTTCTACCAAGGCGCCAAGGTGAACCAGGTTTCGCAGGAGCTGCGCCTGTCTGTCACCTCGGACCGCAATTTCTTGACCTTCGGCGGGTTCGGGATGATCATCGACGGCAAGTACCGCGCGAAATACGCGACCCCGTTCGATGGCTATGACCCCAGCGTCAATTTCACCCAGCGCACCGAAAGCTTCGCCTTTTTCGCGCAGGATGAATTGAAGGTCAGCGATCAGGTCAAGCTGATTGGCGGTTTGCGCTACTGGCACGATCACAAGGTCGGCGATTACACCGCGGTCCACACCCTGCCGCTCTATGCCCTTTCGCTGCATTTCGGACCGGGGGGGATTTCGTACACCGACCTCACCGGGACCAACACACCGGCCAGCTGGACCTATGGTACTGTGCCGAACCCGGCAATCACGGTGACCCCGGCCGATGCGCGGCCCAGCTTCAGCGGTGTAACGGCCCGGGCCGAAATCGACTACAAGCCCAGCGACAAGGTTCTGGTCTATGCGAGCTACAACCGCGGATCGAAATCAGGCGGCTTCACGTTCTCGACCGGGACGCCGTTCCCCTATCAGCTGTTCGATACGATCAACAATCTGCCGTACCGGCCCGAGACGCTCAACGATTACGAAGTGGGCCTCAAGACCACGCTGGCGCCGGGCACGACATTCAATCTCGCTGCGTTCTATTACGACTATCAGAACTACCAGGCCTTCGTGCAGGTCGCTCTGACGCAGGTGGTTCGCAATCTGCCGGCCACGGTGAAGGGGATCGAGGCCGATTTCACCACCCATCCGGTCAAAGGTCTGACGCTGCAGCTTTCGGGGGCGTGGCAGGACAGCCAGGTCAAGAACGTGCTGCTGCCTGATGGTGCGACGCTCGTGAACCATGACCTGCCGCAAACGCCAGAGTTTTCGGGCAGCGCGACCGCGCGCTACGAATTCGGTCTGGCGGGCGGCACCGCTTCGCTGCAGGGCGATGCGATCTTCCAGAGCTCGATGTGCTTCACCGTGATGTGCGCCCCGGTCGAACGCGAAAAGGGTTACGCGGTCGCCAATGGCCGGATCGGCTTCACCACCGGCGACAAGAAGATCGATGTCGCAGTGTTCGTGAACAACCTCTTCAACAAGGCTTACCGCGTCTATGCCTTCGACGGATCGCTCTATTGGGGCGACGTGCTGGGCGTCTACGCCAAGCCGCGGACCTGGGGCGTCAGCGTAAAGTACAACTTCGGCCAATGAGTTTCCTTCGGGTCGCGAAGGAAAGAGGGCCTGCCACCCGAATGATCCGGGGGCAGGCCCGATCCCTATACAAATGGAGAAAAGGGTGACTGGCCCGGCCGAGACACTGAGCCCGGGCGAGGCCCTGCAATTGCGCCGCCAGCTTGACTGGAAGGACGCCTTCTGGGCTTCGAGCGGGGTTCCGGCGGGCGTGCTGCTGACCATGGGCGGGATCGCCACGATGATCGGTCAGCCCAGTTGGGTGATCTGGATCGCCTCGATCCTGATGGGCTTCACGCAGAGCTTCGTCTACGCCGAGATCGCCGGGCTCTATCCCGACAAGTCGGGCGGCGCATCGGTCTATGGCGCGGCCGGTTGGCTGCCTTACGGCAAGTTCATCGCGCCGATTTCGGTGTGGTGCAACTGGCTGGCCTGGTCACCGGTGCTGGCGCTGGGGACTGGCCTTGCCGCAGCCTATGTTACGGTCAGCCTGTTCCCGGCGGATGCTGCAATCCGAACTTGGGAGCTGCATTTGCTCGACCTGGGGCTCGTCCGCGAAGGGCTGCACCTGCGGGTGAACCTGATTTCGATCATCGCCGCCGGATTTCTGCTGCTCACCTTCCTGCTTCAGCACCACGGCGCGGCGCGGGCGGCCAATTTCCAGAAGGTGCTGGGGCTGCTCTGCATGACCC
This sequence comes from Novosphingobium sp., assembly GCA_046063275.1. Classification (GTDB taxonomy): domain Bacteria; phylum Pseudomonadota; class Alphaproteobacteria; order Sphingomonadales; family Sphingomonadaceae; genus Novosphingobium. The sequence continues at coordinate 6,179 of JBJTLY010000160.1, forward strand.
CGCTGTTGCTGGTCGGGCTGGTGCCCTTCATCACCGGCGATCTGCCGCGCGATCACCTGTTCCCCTTGTTGCCGATGCTGCGCGATGCGGCAGGCAATCCGGGCTTCGGCACCTGGAATGCCGCCGGTCTCACGCTGATGGCCGGTGCCATGTTCGGCGCAGGCTGGTCGACCTACGGGTTCGAGACCGCGGTCTGCTACACCCGCGAATTCCGCGATCCGGCCAAGGATACGGCCAAGGCGATCATCGCCGCAGGGCTGCTGTGTATCGCCATCTTCACGCTGGTCCCGCTTGCCTTCCAGGCGTCACTCGGGCTTCAAGGCATGCTTGATCCGACGATCAACGATGGGTCCGGCGTGGCCAAGGCGCTGGCCGGGATCATCGGCCGCGGGGCTGTGATCGGCAACGTGGTGATCGTCATGTTGATCCTCTCGCTGCTGCTGATCGTCATGACCTCGATGATGGGATCGAGCCGCACGCTCTATCAGGCCTCGGTCGATGGCTGGCTGCCGCGCTACCTCTCGCGGGTAAACGAACACGGCGCGCCCACCGCAGCGATGTGGACCGACCTCTGCTTCAACCTGCTGCTGCTGCTCGCCTCGGACTATTTCGCGGTGCTGATGATTTCCAACGTCTGCTACTTCGTGTTCAATTTCCTCAATCTACAAGCCGGGTGGATCCACC
>JBJTLY010000161.1:0-5636 GCA_046063275.1 Novosphingobium sp.
CGGTGGCCTGGCTGCTCAATCACCGTGCCTATTTCTCCGGCGAGCTCAGCGAGTTCCAGCTGCGGCGCTATGGCAAATTGGCCGAATTTCCCGAGAGCGAAGCCGACCGGCTGGCGCTGCTCGATGTACCAACCCGCGAACTGATCACCGCGACCGAGCGCTTCCACGCGCGGCTCAAACGGATAGACAACGGTTGGCGCGAGCGCTCAGCAGACGAGCCGAGCGCGATCGCAACGCTGCGCGAACGGCTGGGGCAGCAGCTGCGCACGTCATAACGGCTCGACAGGCCGCCTGCCGCTCCCCATATCCGCCGGAATGGATGCCCCGCCCAAACCCTGGCCAACCGGTCTTTCCGAACAATGCGAGCCGTTGGTGCGCCGCGTGCTCGCACCCAATGCCTCTCCCTATACCTTCACGGGCACGCAGACCTATTTGGTCGGCGCGGGAAGCGAAGTGGCGGTCATCGACCCGGGCCCGGCAGGGACGGGCGTGGAGGGGCATGCCGATACCCACGGCGAGGGCCACGTCGCGGCGATCATCGCGGCGCTGGGCGATGCCAGGCTGGCCGCGATCCTGTGCACCCACACGCACCGCGATCATTCGCCCGCTGCGGCCGAGCTCAAGCGTCTGACCGGTGCGCAGATCATCGGCTGTGCGCCACTGGTGCTCGAAGACGACGGCCCGCGCGCCGACGCCGCGTTCGATCCCGACTATGCGCCGGACCGCGTGCTGGCCGACGGCGAGCAACTCAGCGGCCCCGACTGGACGATCACCGCCGTCGCCACCCCGGGGCACACCAGCAACCACTTGTGCTACGCGCTGGAGGAAAGCGGCGCGCTGTTCACCGGCGATCACGTGATGGCGTGGTCGACCAGCGTGGTCTCCCCGCCCGATGGCGACATGGCCGCCTACATGGAGAGCCTGCAGAAGCTCTACGACCGCGAAGACACGGTGCTCTACCCGGCGCATGGCCCGGCGATCACCAAACCCAAACAGCTCGTGCGCGGAATGCTCGGCCATCGCCGCCAGCGCGAGGCGCAGATCCTGCGTCTGCTGAGCAAGACCCCCCACGAAATCCCGGACATGGTCGCGGCGATGTACAAGGGGCTCGATCCGCGGCTCAACGGCGCGGCGGGCCGTTCAGTTCTCGCTCACCTGATCGATCTTAGACACAAGCGCCGCGTGACCAATGAAGGCGATCGATGGCACCTGACCTGACCCGGCCGGCGGCGCGGCGGCCGCTGTTCACTCTGCCCGCCGTTGTAGCGCTCGGCTTTCTGGCGCTGGGCGGATGGTACGCGATTCGCACTCTCAGACCCGATCACGGCGATCCGGTTGCCGCCAGTCTCCTTGCTTTCGAAAAGCAGGACCGGCTGACGGTATTCTCCGCGCAACTTTCGCTGGTCAGTGCTTCGGAAGACCAGCGCGCGTTCGGGCTCTTGAAGAGCAAGCAGGTCGCGGTGATCCCGGCCCGGGTCGACTACACGATCGATCTCTCGGCGGTCGACAAGGCACGGGTCAAATGGGATGCCGCCAGCCAGCACCTCGATGTCGCGCTCCCACCTCTGCAGGTGAGCCGTCCCAACCTTGACGAGGCCCACGCCCAATATCTGCGCGAAGGCGTGTGGATCACCGGAGACGCGCAGGCCAAGCTGACCCGTGACAACACTCTGGTCGCCGAAAAGCAGGCCGCGCAGCAGGCCCAGAACCCGGCGCTGATCACGCTCGCCAAGCAGAGCGCCAGGGATGCGATCCGCCAGAACCTGGCGATCCCGCTGCAGGTCTCGGGCTACGGCAATGTCGATGTGACCGTGCATTTCGATGGGGAACCGGCACAATAGTCCGGGGTCTTGAACTACCGCGCGGGCCGCTGTATTAGCCCGACATTACACAGGGTCGCACCTGAAACCTGAGGGGGTCTTCATGGCGACACTTGCATCCGATATTCGACCCGAACCTGCAGCTGACCGGCCGCCGTTTGGCATGGCCTATGCGATGGCTGTCACCATAGTCGCGGCCTTCGCGCTGCAGAACCTGGCCGGACGATCGACCTTCTATTCTCCGCTGGTGGTCCACGCCCACGCGCTGACCTTCATGGGTTGGGTAGCGATCTTCGTGACCCAGGCTACACTGGGCGCGCGCGGGCAAATCGAGCAGCACCGCAAGCTTGCGCGCATCGCGATCGCCTGGATGGGGCTGATGATCGTCATGGGGCTGGTCGTTACAATCCGCATGGTTCGTAACGGCACGGTACCGTTCTTCTTCACCCCGCAACAGTTTCTCATTTTCGATCCGATGTCCGTGATCGTTTTCGCCGGCATGGTGCTTTACGCGGTTTCGAAACGCAGGCAGACCGATTGGCACGTGCGGCTCCAGCTTGGCGCAATGGCGCCGTTGATGGGACCAGCCTTCGGACGGCTGCTGCCGGCGCCACTACTCCAGCCCTGGGCGTGGGAATCCATTGCGGCGGCCTGCGCGATTTTCCCGCTGGCCGGGATGGCGATCGACCTCAAGCGGCGCGGCAGCGTGCATCCAGCCTGGTTCGTCTCGCTCGCAGCGCTGGTCGTGATGGTCGCCGCCACCGAGGCGATCACCTATTCGCCGCTGGGCAACAGCCTGTACCAGATGGCGACTGCCGGCAGCCACGGCGCTTCGGTGCCCGGGCTCGAATTCGGCACGCCGCCGCCGAGTGGCTTGATCACCGGACGCTAAGCGACCATCTAAGGGGGTATGAGCGAACACACCCCCAACCTCTCCGGACTTGACCTGCGCGCCGAAATCGACCGGCTGCGCAAGGACCGCAACGCGATCATCCTCGCGCACTATTACCAGCGCACCGAAATCCAGGACCTCGCAGACTACATTGGTGACAGCCTCGAGCTTTCGAAGAAGGCCGCGGCGACCGATGCCGAGGTGATCGCCTTCTGCGGGGTCAAATTCATGGCCGAGACCGCCAAGATCCTCGCGCCCGAAAAGATCGTGGTGCTGCCCGATCTTAACGCCGGGTGCAGCCTTGAGGATTCGTGCCCGCCCGAAAAGTTCGCCCAGTTCCGTGCCGCAAACCCCGATCACATCGCGCTGACCTACATCAACTGCTCGACCGAGGTGAAGGCGCTCAGCGACATCATCGTGACGAGCTCCAGCGCCGAGACGATCCTGGCGCAGATCCCCAAGGACCAGAAGATCATCTTCGGCCCCGACCGGCACCTCGGCGGCTACCTCAGCCGCAAGTTCGACCGCGAGATGCTGCTGTGGCCCGGAGTGTGCATCGTCCACGAGGCGTTCTCGGAAACCGAGCTGCTTAAGCTCAAAGCCCAGAACCCCGGCGCACCAATCGCCGCGCACCCCGAATGCCCGCCGCACATCGCCGACCACGCCGATTATATCGGCTCGACCAGCGGCATCCTGCAATTCGCCAAGACCTTCACCGGCGACACCCTGATCGTCGCGACCGAACCGCACATCATCCACCAGATGGAACTCGCGGTCCCGGGCAAGACCTTCATCGGCGCGCCCGGTGCCGACGGCCAGTGCGCCTGCAACATCTGCCCCTACATGGCGCTCAACACGCTCGAGAAGCTATATCTGGCGCTGCGAGATTTGAAGCCGCGGATCGAGATCGAGGAAGGTCTGCGGCTGCAGGCGAAGAAAAGCCTGGACCGGATGCTGGAGATGGCTGGGGGGACGGTTGGGATGGGTGATTTGGGGGCGCGGTGATGGGCCAACAGCCAGCTAAGACGAAGATCTCGAATGGAAAGTCCGCTTACCTCGATCTCTTCCCAACAAAGGAAGTGCGCGCAGCAGCCCTCGAGAGAGCTCATATCGTCCGTACATTTGAGATCGATCTGTATTGGAAAAGAGCGACTTATTTCTGGACGATTATCGCCGTCGCGTTCGCTGGATTTTTTGCCTGTGAGAATGCCAAGAACGATTTCGGAGCGAGCTTCGTGGCCTCAGTTGGAATGGTTCTCGGCACAGCTTGGTATGTTGTAAACCGCGGTGGCAACGCTTGGCACCACAACTGGGAGCAGCACGTAGACCTTCTGGAAGATGACGTGACGGGGCCGCTCTACAAGACGTTGCTCAACAGGAAGAAGTACCGATTTTGGCGCCTGACTGAACCCTTTCCGTTCTCTCCTTCGAGAGCGAATGCGTTAGTTTCGATATTTGTGATGGCCTGCTGGCTGCTCCTTCAGATCAAGGCATTTATCGACGTTGCAATGAGCCCCTCGGTATCGCAGATCGACGCCCTCTTTGCTGTCACAATGATGATCGCCAGCCTAGCATTCACGGTTCTCCTTCTAAGCCTCCGAGGACTAAGGCGCGATGAATTTCAATCGATCGAAGCCAGAACACGCGCGATAGCGGACGGCGACTAGTCGAATTGAGTTCCCCTACCCTTGAGGGGAGGGGCTAAGAGTGTTCAAGCAACCCGCTCAAAACTCACCCTGAGCCGCGTCCCCGTCGCCTTCGCCAACTTGGCCAGTGTCGTCGTCGAAGGCCGCGATTTGCCGCCTTCCAGTCGGGCGATCGCGCTCTGGGTGGTACCCATGCGTTGCGCCAGTTCTTCCTGCGTCAGTCCGGCGTCAGCGCGCGCCTTGATCAGCGCGGCGGCGAGCGCGAACTCCTCCTCCAGTGCGTCGTAATCGCGGACGAAATCCGGATCCTTGAACCATTCATCGCTCAACTTCGAAAGGGGAATGAACTTCTTCATGCTATTTGCTCCGCCCGTTTCAGGGCCAGTTCGATTTCGCTCCGCGGCGTCTTTTGCGTCTTTTTGCGAAACGCCCGGACGATCACCACTCGCTGGCCCGAGACTGTGACATAAATCGCGCGCGCAATTCCATCACGCCCGATCATCCGCATTTCCCAGAGCTTGCCCTGGAGGTGTTTGACATACGGCTCGCGCATACCAGCCAGCCCAAGCTGCTCGATCATGTCAGCGATCCGGCGCAGCTTGGCCCGAATGTCGTTCGAAAGCTCAGCGATCTCTTGCTCGACAATTTCGTCGAGATAGCTGACCGTCCAACTCATAGGATTGTCTAATATATCAAATATGCGATATTGTCAATCTACCGCACCGGCAGCCCGAACATCAGCTCGCGCACGAACTTCACCGGGGGTGAGCCGTAGCTCAGAACCGTGTCGTTGTACCGCCGCAGAGTATAGCCCTTGCCCCAGCGCTGTTTGGCTTCCTCGCGCAGCGCCATGTGCTCGCTGAAGCCCGTGAAGTAGCTCAGCAGTTGCACCGATGAGAGGCTCGCACGAACCCACTTGCCCGCGGCCTCGCGCTCGGCCTGGAAGGCGCCGTTCTGCATCAGGTCCATCGCCTGGTCGCGGGTCATGCCCTCGGTCTGGATGCCGATATCGAGCAGGGTGTTGGTGATCGAGCGCAGCCGCATCTTGAGCACGGTGAGCTTGAACAGCGCGGCGTCGCGGGGGTTTTCGCCGAGGTAATCGGCATCGGCCATCATCCCTTCGGCGTAGACCGCCCAGCCTTCCACGAACGGCCCCGAGCCGAGATAGGCGCGCAAGGGATCGTTGGTGCGATTGGCATGATCGAGCTGCAGGTAATGCCCGGGCATCGCCTCGTGGATCGAGAGGTCGTGGATCATGTAATCGTTGTATTCGGTGAG
>JBJTLY010000162.1:0-17197 GCA_046063275.1 Novosphingobium sp.
GCCAAGATCGAGGCAATGGGCGCGGGCGCAATGGCCGACATGCCCGCCATGGGCGCGAGCGAGGCGCCCAAGCCCTGAGTAGCGAAGGCTGCCCAGTCGGGAGCGAACGACTGCTGACGGCGGGCGAAGTGGCGCTTGTCCATGAGGTGTTCGGTAACGCTATCGATACATCGCGCGTCACCGTGCGGCGCAGAAAATGGTTCCCGTTTCAACCGCGCCGCGTGACCATGGCGCCAACCGGCCATCTGCATTTCCATCCCAAGGGTGATAATTACTGCGAGGACTTCAGCACAGCCTCGCCAAGCCTGCAGGCCCATTTCATCCATGAGATGACGCATGTCTGGCAGATGCAGACCAAAGGCTGGTGGTACGTCCCGCTATGGGGCGCGCTGCAGCGGCGGTATTCGTACAAGCTCAAGCCGGGCAAGCCGTTCAGCGCCTACGGGATCGAACAGCAGGCCGAAATCGTCAGCCACGCCTTCATGGCGATGCAAGGCACCCCTGTGATCGGCGCGCCATCGATCGAGGCTTATCGGCAAATCTTGCCCTTCAAGAGGATCGGAGAGGAACTTCGCCAGATCTGATGCATCGGCAGCATCGCAATCCGCTGCTTGATCGTGCTACGAAAATCGTCAAACCGGAGATTCTGCCATGCCGCAATCGCTCGATACTTTCCGTTCCTCGACTTGGGGCTGGCTGCGCGGGACACTCGCGGGCTGGGGTACTCTGGTGCTTTGCCTGGTGCTGGTCGGGTTCGTGATCATCGCGATCAAATGGTTCGAAAACCTCGCCACCACCTACGAGCTGACCGAGGACCGGCTAATCCTCCATCGCGGCATCTTCAACAAGTCGATCGACGAGATCGAGCTCTACCGGGTCAAGGATATCCGAATCGATTTCAGCCTGATTCAGCAATGGGCCGGTATTGGCACGATTACCCTGGTTTCGAGCGACGAGACCACCGGGAGCACGCCGTTTGTAATCGCGAACATCGAGATGGCCAAGGAACGACGCGAAAAGATCCGCGACCTCGTCAATGCTGCGCGCCGCCTACGCGGGGTGCGCGAGATCGACATGGTACAGGAACCGCCGCTCCCCTAAAGCATCGCCAGATCGGGCAACGCGTTCTTGTCCAGCGTCTGGTCCGCAGCAGGCATCGGATACTTCAATCCCGTCGCGCAGTTGAACAGCACAACGCGCTCGCCTCCATCAACCAGCCCTGCCGCCAAGGCATTGCGATAGGCCGCCAGTGTCGCGCCGCCTTCGGGGCAGAGCAGCAGGCCATCTTCCCGCGCGCAGTCGTCAACCGCGCGCAGCGTGTCGGCATCCTCAACCGCCAGTGCTTTGCCGCCACTTTCGCGTACTGCACGCAGGATCAGGAAATCTCCGACTGCCTTGGGCACGCGGATCCCGGCGGCGACGGTGTGGGCATTTTCCCAGCGCTCAGCGTGTTCGACACCGTCCTCGAAGGCCTTGACGATCGGCGCGCAGCCGCTCGCCTGGACGGCGTACATGCGCGGGCGTTTGGGTCCGATCCAGCCCAGTTGTTCAAGCTCGTCGAAGGCCTTCCACATGCCGATCAGGCCAGTGCCGCCGCCGGTCGGGTAGAAAATCGCGTCGGGGAGTTCCCACCCAAATTGCGCGGCCAGTTCGAGCCCCATCGTCTTCTTGCCCTCGATCCGGTAGGGTTCCTTGAGCGTTGAGAAATCGAACCAGCGACCCTCCGCCGCGCCCTTGCCCACGATCGCCCCGCACTCGTCGATCAACCCGTTGACCCGGTAAACCCGCGCACCTTGCAGCGCGATTTCGCGGACGTTGATCTCGGGGGTGTCATCGGGGCAGAACACGACCGTCTCGATCCCGCAGCGGCTGGCGTAGGCGGCGAGCGCCGCCCCGGCGTTGCCGTTGGTCGGCATAGCGATTTTCTTGACGCCAAGCTCCTTGGCCATGGCCACCGCCATGACCAGCCCGCGCGCCTTGAACGAACCCGTGGGAAGCCGCCCTTCGTCCTTGACCAGCACGTTGGCTCCGCCAGATCGCGGGACTGGCACGAGCGGTGTCTCCACCTCGCCCAGGCTGACGATGCTTTCGGTCTTGCGCACCGGCAGCAGTTCACGCCAGCGCCACATGTCGGTCGGTCGACCTTCGAGCGCGGCGCGAGACATTGCTGCGCCAGCGGCAGCAAGGTCATACCGGACGAGCAGCGGCCGCCCAGCCGCGGACAGGCCATGCAAACGGTCGGCTTCATAACGCTCGCCGGTCAGCGAACACTCAAGGTGCATAACGAAGGTCGGGCGATCCGCGATCAGGTTGGCATCGTCCCGGCGCATAGATCAGTCGGGCTTCTTCGCCACCGCAACCATCGCCGGACGCAGCAGCCGATCCTTGATCATGTAACCGGCCTGCAGTTCCTGCAGCACCGTCCCCGGCTCAGCCTCGGCCGAGGGGACTTCGAGCATCGCCTGATGCTGGTTGGGATCAAGCGGCAGCCCCGTCGCGGCGATACGGGTGATCCCGTGGATGCCGAACACCTTGTCGATCTCGCGCGACGTCGCCTCAATGCCCGCGATAAGGCTGTTCATCCGCTCATCCTCGCGCAATTCCTGAGGAACCGCGTCCAAGGCACGGGAAAGATTGTCAGCCACGCTCAGCATATCGCGGGCAAAGCCGGTCGCTGCATAAGTGCGCGCGTCGGCAATGTCTTTTTCCAGGCGGCGGCGCACATTCTGCGTCTCGGCCTTGGCGTAGAGCACTTCCTGCCTGGCCGCTTCCAGATCGTCACGCAGCCGGTCGAGCGCGTCGTCGAGGCGCGATTCGCTCTTTTCGAGCAGATCGTCGGGCACACCCGCCAATTCGGCGTCCACCGCGGGGTCGCCCTGCGGCTTGGTCTCATCATTCATGTCAAAAAATTCCGCTTAACCGATCAATTTGCCCAGCGATTGGGCGGTGAAATCCACCATGGGGACGAGCCGCGCATAATTCAACCGAGTTGGGCCAATAACCCCGACCACGCCGACCACGCGGCCTTCACGATCGCGATAGGGTGAAGCGATCACCGAGGAGCCGGAAAGCGCGAAAAGCCGGTTCTCTGCGCCGATGAAAATCCGTGTTGCATCGGCCTCGCGCGCCGAATCGAGCAAGTCGGCAACCGACTGCTTGTTTTCCAGATCGTCGAGCAGCAGGCGGACCCGCTCGAGGTCGGTCAGCGCGGTCTCGTCGAGCAGGTTGGCCTGCCCGCGCACGATCAGCACCGGGCGCTGCGCCGCATCCGCGCTCCACACCGCCAGCCCGCGTTCGACCAGATCGCGGCTCGCGCCATCGAGCGCGGTCTGGCCCGAGGCAATCTCAGCCCGGATCGCCTGCACCGCCTGCGCGAGAGTGCGCCCGCCAAGGTGCGACGAAATGTAGTTCGAGGCCTGCTCCAGCGCGCCCGGAGGTACCCCCGCTGGCAGCTCGATCACGCGGTTCTCGATCCCGCCATCGGCGCCTACCAGCACTGCCAGTGCTTGCCCGGCGGATAGTGGCACCAGTTGCAATTGCGTCAGCCGAGGATCGCGGCGCGGGACCATCACCACCCCGGCGCAGGCCGAAAGGTCGGACAGCACCGTGCTCGCCGCCGCCAAGGCGGCCTCGATCGGGCCCGGCGCGCCAACTTGCCGTTCGATCGCCGCGCGTTCCTCAGGCGTAGGCTCGGCCACCTGCATCATTCCATCGACAAACAGTCGCAGCCCTTGCTCGGTCGGCAACCGCCCTGCGCTGGTGTGCGGCGCGGCGAGCAGGCCTAGGCTCTCCAGCTGGTGCAGCACCGAGCGGATCGAGGCAGGTGAAAGGTTGAGCCCCGCCCCACCCGACTCTCGCGCTCTCGCCAAAGTCTTTGAGCCGACCGCCTGTCCGGTGCCCAGATAGCCTTCGACAACCGCACGGAAGATCTCGCGCGTGCGGCTGTCGAGCTCGGTGATGGGAAGGGAGGTCATGGCACTAAGGCTTCAATCTGCTTTCGAATGTCACTGCAGGTAGGGTTGCGAAAAGGAGACGCGGCAGCAACGAAGCGATCCATTTGTCTGAGGAAATCTGCCGATTCCTTTTTGTTCCCAGTTAGAGCTGCCAGTGCAGCTTTTGCTGCGCATTCAAGCTGTGGCGTCGTCGCAGGCGCTTCAAGCTGAGAAATCACTTTGCGGGCTCTTTGAACGTCTCGCTCATACACCGCTGTGAGATAGGCATCGCAGGCGTTCAACCAATTGCTTCCTCCAAACTCCGATCGATATCTGTCGATCTCAAGCCGCACAATTTGCGGTACGACAGACTGACCATCGAGCAAACGAGCAATCCTAAATGCCCGGACAGCCTTCTCAGCCTCTGGCTCGTTACAAGCTTGCTCTTCCCATGCCTCAACCAAACAATACGGAAGATCGCGCAGCCGCATATTGAAACTTAAAAGACTGGAAATCGCATTCGACGGAAAATCCCTAGCTCCGCGGTCTGGCGACCTCCACAATGACCAAAGTTTGGCACCGTCGTTTTTGCGATTGGATATTTTTGACTGACTTGGAATTGCTGTCAGTACAAAACATGACAGGCCCATCACACCGAACGCTGAAACCGCGAGGGCATAGTTAGGCTCTCCTGCAACGTGATATGGGAGAAACCACGCTCCAAGCCATAGACAGATCAGGCCCTGTACGATGCTCGCAGTCGGCCCCCCAATTATCATGATAGCGCGTCTTCCAAATGTATTGGACCTTATTTCCGTGGGGACGGCGAGAACCCACCCTCCTACGTCTCCCATTTTGGCCCGACGGGAAAATATGAACTGACGATTATGTGCTTGGTAGGCGAACCAGCGAACGGAAATGACAATGACTTTCCACCTGACCAGGTGAGCCCCAAAGGCGTGCCCGAACTCATGAACCAATGTCGAAAATGGAAGCAAGATAACAAACAGGATGACACCGACCAGCGGCATCTGGACTGCGTCAAAACTCTCAATGGATAAGATGCCCGCCCACAGCAGTAGAGCGAGTCCCAAAATCCATCCAGTTAAAGCCTTCAACCAGGTAACGATGCCTCTGGCGAATGATTGACCTTTTTGGGTTTTTGGTTCTGGCTCGCTCGGCATCACCCCGCTAGATGGCTCGAACCGTTAAAAAAGGAAACCCCATGCGACCTTCCGGCCGCGCGCCAGACGAGATGCGCGAAATCAGTTTTGAGCCGCACTATACCAAGCATGCCGAAGGTTCGGTGCTGGTCAGCTTTGGCCACACCAAGGTGATCTGCACCGCTTCTGTCGAAGAGCGCCTGCCACCATGGCTGCGCGGCAAGGGCGAAGGTTGGGTCACGGCGGAATACTCGATGCTGCCCCGCGCCACGCACACCCGCGGCAATCGCGAAGCGGCCAAGGGCAAGCAAAGCGGGCGGACGCAGGAAATCCAGCGATTGATCGGGCGGTCTTTACGCGCGGTAACCGACCTCAAGAAGCTGGGCGAACGCCAGATCACGCTCGATTGCGATGTGATCCAGGCCGATGGCGGAACCCGCACTGCGGCCATCTCGGGCGCATGGGTGGCGCTGCGGATCGCGATTGCTGGCTTGATCAAGTCGGGCGCGATTACCGAGGACCCGCTGACCCGCAAGGTCGCCGCAGTCAGCTGCGGGATCTTCAAGGGCAATCCGGTGCTCGATCTGGATTATGACGAAGACAGCTCGGCCGATGCAGACGCCAACTTCGTGCTGATCGAAGGCGGCCAGATCGCCGAAGTCCAGGCCACCGCCGAGGGCGCGACTTACGACGAGGAAGCGCTGCTGCGCTTGCTCCGTCTGGCGCGGATCGGCACTGACCGGATCTTCGCCGCGCAGGCAGATGCGGTAAAATGACCCGCCGGCTCGGCTCCGAAACCCTGGTGATTGCCACGCATAACGCGGGCAAGCTCAAGGAGATCGGGGCCCTGCTCGCGCCCTATGGGCTGAACTGCATCTCGGCAGGGTCGCTCGGGCTGCCCGAACCGGCGGAAACCGGGAAGACCTTCATCGACAACGCGTTGATCAAGGCGCGGGCTGCGGCGCAAGGTTCGGGCTTGCCGGCGCTGGCGGACGATTCGGGCCTGTGCGTCGATGCCCTGGACGGGCGTCCGGGCGTTTACACCGCCGACTGGGCCGAGCGCCAATGGTTCGAAGGCAAGGCCGGGCGCGACTGGTATCTGGCGATGGGCAAAATCGAAGGCAAGCTCGCCGAGCTGGGACCGCAAGTCGACCGCTCATGCCATTTCGCCTGTGTGCTGGCGATCGCCTGGCCCGATGGGGAACACGCGGTCTACGAAGGCCGCGCCAACGGAACGCTGACATGGCCGCCGCGCGGGACGATGGGCTTCGGCTATGATCCGGTGTTCGTGCCGGTGGGTGACACCCGCACCTTCGCCGAGCTCGATCCGGACGAGAAGCACAAGATCAGCCACCGCGCCGATGCCTTTGCCAAGCTGGTCGCGGAGCAATTCGGCTAAACACTTCGTCGTCATTGCGAGGAGCGCAGCGACGAAGCAATCCAGTGCGTCTCGCTCTAAAACCCTAGATTGCTTCGCTACGCTCGCAATGACGAAGTGAAGGGTGCTAGGGAGCGACAATGGCCCGCGCGCTCTACATCCACTGGCCGTTCTGCCTCGCAAAGTGCCCCTATTGCGACTTCAACAGCCATGTCCGCGACAGCGTCGATCATGCGCAGTGGGAGCAAGCGTTGCTCGCCGATATGCGGCACGAGGCGGAACTGGCGGGCGGGGAACAGCTGGACAGTATCTTCTTCGGCGGCGGCACGCCCTCACTTATGCCACCATCGCTAGTCGGAACACTGCTGGCCGAGGCGGAGCGACTTTGGGGCTTCTCGCCGGGGATCGAGATAACGCTGGAGGGCAATCCTTCGTCGGTGGAAGCGGCGAACTATGCTGCTTTGGCCAGCGCGGGCATCAACCGGGCATCGCTGGGCCTTCAGGCGCTTGACGATGCAACCTTGCGTTTCCTTGGCCGGCTTCATGATGCGGACGAAGGCCTTGCCGCGCTCGACGTGGCGCAGCAGCACTTTTCGCGCGTTTCGTTCGATCTGATCTACGCACGCCCAGGGCAGAACGCAGCCGATTGGCAAGCCGAACTTGAGCGGGCGCTGGGCTTTGGAACCGGGCACCTCTCGCTGTATCAACTGACAATCGAACCGGGCACGCGGTTTGAAACCATGGTTCGGCTCGGCCAATTCGTCCCACTCGATGAAGATGCCTCTGCCGACATGTTCGCGCTGACTGCCGAGATTACCGACCAGTCTGGCATTCCGGCCTACGAAATCAGCAACCACGCTCGTCCGGGCGAGGAGAGCCGCCACAATCTGAATTATTGGCGCTACCAGGACTATGTCGGAATCGGCCCCGGTGCACACGGTCGGCGCGGCGGCTTTGCGACGGTGCGGCATCGCAAACCCGAAAACTGGCTCGGCGCGGTTGCTCGCAATGGCCACGGTCTTGCCGAGGAGCGGGCGCTCGCTCCCACCGAACAGGCAAGCGAGGCCCTACTGATGGGCCTCCGGCTGCGCGAGGGGATCGATCTGCACGGATTGGCCACACGCTTCTGCCAAGCCCCCGCATCACTGATCGATCAGGCCAAACTCGACTTCTACTCCGGTCAGGGCCTGGCTTGGCAGAATGGAACGCGCATCGGGGTCACGCCCGCCGGGATGCCGCTGCTCGACGGTTTGTTGGGTGAACTGGTGCGGGCCGAGTTGGTTGGCGCATGAGCCGGGCTGACCTGCTTGCCGCATGGCATGACTACCTCAGCGGCGGCAGGCGCCGGTCGCCGCATACGGTCCGCGCTTACGGTGCTGCTGCGGCGCGGTTGCTGGACGAACTTGGCGATACCGATTGGGCCACTCTCGCGCGGATCGAAGCACCGGCGCTGCGGCGTCAGCTGGCTTTGCGCCGGAGCGAAGGGCTGACTAACGCCAGCGCGGCGCGCGAACTCTCTGCGCTCAAGCAGTTTATTGGTTTCGCTCGCGGTCAGGCAGGCATGGCTGACCCGGCTCCGCCGCGGATGCGCGGGCCGCGGGTCAAGAAGGGGATTCCGCGCCCGGTCACGCCTGATGATGCCGTGAACCTCGCCGCGACGGTACATGAAGATGCCAGCGAGGAATGGATCGGGGCGCGCGACCGGGCGGTGCTGCTGCTGCTTTATGGTGCGGGGATGCGCATCGCCGAGGCCTTGGCGCTGACCGGCGCCGCCTTGCCGCTGGGCGAGACAATCGTGGTAACCGGCAAAGGCAACAAGCAGCGCGTCGTGCCGCTGCTGCCGCTGGTGCGCGACGCGGTGTCCGATTACCTCGCCAAAAGCCCTTGGCCCGCTGGCAAGACCGACCCGCTGTTTCGCGGAGCGAAAGGCGGGCCACTGTCGCAAGGGATGGTACAAAAGGCGATGATGCGGGCGCGGATTGCGCTTGGGTTGCCAGCTAGTGCCACCCCCCACGCACTGCGCCATTCGTTCGCTACACATTTGCTCGGCGCGGGGGTGGATCTCAGAAGCCTGCAGGATCTTCTCGGCCACGCCAGCCTCGGCTCGACCCAGATATACACCAAGGTCGATGCCGCCACGCTGCTCGACGTTTACCGCAACGCGCACCCGCGCGAGCGTTAGTCCTGCCAGCGCCACACCCGCCAGAGCCACGTCCCGATCGCCAGAATGGTCAAACCGATAATCACCCCGCTCGCCACCTCGTGCATCGCATCGAAATAGGCCGCGAGCCACTTGCCGCCAAAGATCAGCAGGGCGTTCCACACCGCTGCACCGGCGAAAGTGAAGGTCAGGAATTTCCAATGCTTCATGTGGCTGAGCCCCGCTGGCAGCGAAATCATCGTCCGCAGGAACGGCGAGAAGCGCATTACGAAGACCACCCACTGGCCGTGACGTTGGAAGAAAGAACTGGCGTTCTCCACGTCGCTCCAGCGCATTGTCAGCCAGCGCCCCCAGCGGTGCACGAAGGGTTGCAGGCGGTGATATCCCCAGCGATCACCGAGGAGGAACCAGATGTAATTGCCCAGCGTCGAACCAAGCGTCCCGGCAATCAGCAGCGGCCAGAACTGCATCGTCCCGCGCGCCACCGAGATGCCGCCCGCGCCCATGATCAACTCGCTCGGAATCGGCGGGAAGACGTTCTCGATGAACATCAGCAGGGCAATGCCCCAGTACCCGCCCTGCTCGATCAGGTGGATGATCCAGTCGGCCATGGGGAATCAGCTACGGGCTTGCCGCGCCTCGATCGCCTCCCAGATCAGGCCCGGTGTGTCGGTACCGTTGAACTTGTCGATCGCCACGATCCCGGTGGGCGAGGTGACGTTGATCTCGGTCAGCCACTTGCCGCCGATCACGTCGATGCCGACGAAGACGAGCCCGCGCTTCTTGAGTTCCGGCCCCATCGCGGCGCAGATTTCTTCCTCGCGAGCGGTCAGCGTGGTGGCCTCGGCATAGCCGCCCTGCGCAAGGTTCGAGCGGAACTCGCCCTCGCCGGGGCGGCGGTTGATTGCACCGGCGATCTCGCCGTCAACCAGCACGATGCGCTTGTCGCCCTCGCTGATCTCTTCGAGAAACGGCTGGAACATGTGCGGTTCGACCCAGGCATTGTCGAACAGTTCGATTAGCGCGCCTAGGTTGCTGCCATCGGCCGGAATGCGGATCACGGCCTTGCCGCCGTTGCCGTGGAGCGGCTTCATCACGAGATCGCCCGGATAGCGGGCATGGAAGGCGCGCACATCCTCGATCCGCCGCGCGATCAGGGTCGGCGGCATGTACCGCGCGAAATCGAGGACAAAGACCTTTTCAGGCGCGTTGCGAACGCTGGCCGGATCGTTGACCACCAGCGTCTGGCCTTCGAGCCGTTCCAGCAAATGGGTTGCGGTGATATAGCTCAAATCGAACGGCGGGTCCTGCCGCATCAGCACCACATCGACGTCCTTGACCAGGTCGATCTGGCGGTATTCGTCTGCGGCATAATGGTTGCCCAGTTCGCGCTGCACCGTCACCGGCGCGGCCCAGGCGGTCAGGCGGCCGCAATCGTAGGCCAGCGACTTGACGTCGTAATGGAAAAGCGAGTGTCCGCGGGCCTGCGCCGCCAGCATCAGTGCAAAGCTGGAATCGCCGCCAATATTGATCGACTGGAGCGGGTCCATCTGGACGGCGACACGCAGGGTCATGGGCTCAGGAAACTCCGCTCAAGGCATCAGTGCATTCGCCATGTGGCGAGGGAAACGCCCCGGCGCAAGAAGGACGACGTCGATCCGCTGCTCGTCGTCTGCCTTGGCATAGCGATGCCCCACCGCCTCCGCGGCGGCGCGGACGCGGCGCAGGCGGTAATCGTCGATCGCGAAATCGAGTTCGGCCGCGCTGGCCCGCCATTTCACTTCGACGAAGGCCACCACCTTGCCGCGCCGCGCAATCAGGTCGATCTCGCCGCGCGGGGTCTTCACCCGTCGGGCCACTATGCGCCAACCCATGAGGCGCAAGTACCACGCCGCGAGCGTTTCGCCGCGCCGTCCCTTGGCCTCGCGCTCGGCCCTACTATTCATTTGAGTTCGAGCGCTCGGGCGTAGAGCGACTTGCGATCAAGCCCTGTTGCGCGGGCCACTTCCGCTGCAGCCTGCGACGGCTTGAGGTTCTTGAGCGCATCAGCCAGCAAGGCATCCGCATCTTGTGCGTCCACCTTCACGTCGCCCGGAGGACCAATCACCAGTACGATCTCGCCTCTGGGCGGAGCTGCGGCATAATGCGTTATCAGTTGTTCCGGTGTGCCGCTGCGGCATTCTTCGAACTTCTTGGTCAATTCACGCACGACCGCTACCGGTCGACCGGGCAGACATTCACCGATTGCAGCCAATGCCGCGCCCAACCTCGGCGCGGTCTCGTAAAACACCAGCGTCGCCCGCACCGCCGCCAGCTCAGCCAGAACTTCACGCCGCGCCTTGTCCTTGTTCGGCAAGAATCCTGCAAAGAGGAACCGGTCGCTGGGTAAACCGGCCAGCGTCAGCGCTACAATCGCGGCACTCGGTCCGGGAATGCTGGTTACAGGAATTCCCCGCTCCCGTGCCGCAACGACCAACTGATAGCCAGGATCGGAGATCAGCGGGGTTCCGGCATCGCTGACCAAGGCAACCGCAGAGCTTGTGGCGAGACCGAGCAGATGATCGCGGGTCGCCTCGCTGGCGTGATCGTCATAGCGGATCAGCTTCTGCTTGACGCCCAGATGGTGCAGCAATTTGCCTGTCACCCGGGTATCCTCACAGGCCACCGCAGCTACGCCACCGAGTACCGCCGCCGCGCGGGCGCTGATATCACCCAGATTGCCAATCGGCGTCGCGACAATGTAGATACCCGGTTCAAGCGCCATGCGTAAGATCATGGACTGCGCAAACGGGAGCGACAAGGCATGTTCGAAACACGGGTCCATCGCCGGAAGTTGCTGATGCTCGCCGCGGTGACTGCGCTGGCCGGGTGCAAGGTCATCCCCAAAGGCCCCGCTGAAACCCCGCCGCCCGTTCCGCAACCCGCCGACAATCTGCCCAATGACCAGCAGCGCCAGCGCATCGCACTGCTCGTCCCGCTGAGCGGCTCGCAGGCCGCCTGGGGCCAGTCGATCGCCAACGCGACCACGATGGCTTTGCTCGATACCAACGCCAAGACGATCCGCATCACCACTTACGACACCGCCGAAGGCCCAGCCGAAGCCGCGACCAAGGCAATGAAAGACGGCAACCGGCTGATCCTCGGCCCGCTTTCGGGCGACGATATCCCGGCTGTCGCTGCGGTCGCTCGGGCCTCGAAGGTCCCGCTGATCACCTACTCGAGCGAAGCCGACATGGCCGCGCGCGATGTGTTCCTGATGGGCGCGAGCACCACCGGTGCAATCGAACGGGTGGTCGACTATGCCCATTCGCGCGGGGTCAGCCGGTTCGCGCTACTCGCCCCGAAGGGCAGCTATGGCAGCCGTGCCAGCGCCGCCTACGCCGCTGCGGTGAAGGCCGCGGGGGGCACGCTGGTCAACACGCAGACCTATGACCGTTCGAACAGCTCGGTGATCAGCGCGGCAACCCGGCTCAAGACCCGCGGCGGCTATGACGCTGTGCTGATCGCGGATTCAGGCAAGTTCGCCGCGATGGCCGCGCCGCAGCTCAAGGCCGCCGGGGTTCATATCCTCGGCACCGACCTGTGGAGCGGCGATCTGACGGTGAGCAGGACTCCGGCACTCCGCGGTGCCTGGTTCGCGGCGATATCGGACGCCCGGTTCGGGCGCTTTGCCGATAGCTACAAGTCGCGCTTCGGCGGGCCGCCTTATCGGCTCGCGACCTTCGGCTACGACAGCGTGCTGCTGGCAGTACGGATCGCGCGCGAATGGCGGATCGGCACCCCCTTCCCGACAGCACGGTTGATCGATCGCGACGGCTTCCTCGGGCTCGACGGGCCGTTCCGATTTGCCCCGAACGGCATCGGCGAGCGGGCGCTTGAGGTGCGTGAGGCGCGCGCCGGAGGGATCACTGTGGTCAGTCCGGCACCGGAGAAATTCGTCGACTGACGAAAACCGGGTCCGTGCGCTTGCCGAGCGGATTCCGCTGCGCCTATAGCCTCGGCCATGTCCGAAGATCTGTTTGACAAGATGCCGGTAAACACCGGCGAAACCTACGACGGCAGCGCGATCGAAGTGCTTGAGGGGCTTGAGCCGGTCCGGCGCCGCCCCGGCATGTACATCGGCGGCACCGACGAGCGCGCGTTCCACCACCTCGCCGCCGAAGTGCTCGACAACGCGATGGACGAGGCGGTGGCAGGCCATGCCAACCGGATCGAGGTGACGCTGGAGGAAGGCAACCGCCTGACCATCACCGACAACGGCCGCGGGATCCCGGTTGATGAACATCCCAAGTATCCCGGCAAGTCGGCGCTTGAGGTGATCCTGACCACGCTCCATTCCGGCGGCAAGTTTTCCGGCAAGGCCTATGCCACAAGCGGCGGGCTCCACGGTGTGGGTGTGTCGGTGGTCAATGCCCTTTCCAGCCTGACCCGCATCGAGGTGGCGCGGGCCAAGGAAGTCTACGCGCAGGAGTTCTCGCGCGGGGTGCCGCTCGGCAAGCTCCAGCACATCGGCTCTACCCCGAACCGGCGCGGGACCAGCGTCACCTTCGTGCCCGACACTGAAATCTTCGGTGAGGACGCGAAGTTCAAGCCGGCGCGGCTGTTCCGGCTGGTACGCTCGAAGGCCTATCTGTTCGCGGGCGTCGAAATCCGCTGGAAGTGCGCCCCCAGTCTCGCCAGCGAGGAAGTGCCTGCCGAAGCAACCTTCCAGTTCCCCGGCGGCCTCGCCGATCACCTGCGTGAGCAGATCGGTGCGCGAGAATGCGTGACCACGCAGTTCTTCTCAGGCTCGCAGGACTTTCCGGGCGAGGAACAGGGCCGGGTCGAATGGGCGATCGCCTGGCCGCTGTGGTCGGACGGTTCCTACTCGTACTATTGCAACACCATCCCCACCCCCGATGGCGGCACGCACGAACAGGGGCTGCGCGCCGCGCTGACCAAGGGCATCCGCGCTTTCGCCGACCTGATCGGGCAGAAGAAGGCCAAGGACATCGCGCCAGAAGACGTGATCACCGGCAGCGAGGTGATGCTTTCGGTCTTCGTGCGCGATCCGCAGTTCCAGAGCCAGACCAAGGACCGCCTGACCAGCCCCGAAGCCGCCCGCATGGTCGAAAACGCGGTGCGTGATCATTTCGATCACTTCCTTTCGGACAACCTCGAACGCGGCAAGGCGCTCTTGGGCGCGGTGCTCGAGCGAATGGACGAGCGGCTGCGGCGCAAGGCCGAGCGCGAGGTCAAGCGCAAGACCGCGACCAACGCGCGCAAGCTGCGGCTCCCCGGCAAGCTCACCGATTGCTCGGGCGAAGGCGACCGCGAGACCGAACTGTTCATCGTCGAAGGCGATTCGGCAGGCGGCAGCGCCAAGCAGGCGCGCGACCGCAAGAGCCAGGCGATCTTGCCGATCCGCGGCAAGATCCTCAACGTCGCCAGCGCGACAGCCGATAAAATTCGGGCAAATTCTGAGATCGCCGACCTCGGCCTCGCGCTCGGCTGCGGCACCCGCAAGGACTGCAATCCGGACAACCTGCGCTACGACCGGATCATCATCATGACCGACGCCGATGTTGACGGCGCGCATATCGCCACCCTGTTGATGACCTTCTTCTTCCAGGAGATGGCCGAGGTCGTGCGGCGCGGCCATGTCTATCTGGCGCAGCCCCCGCTCTACCGGCTCACCGCCGGCAAGGAGAGCGCCTACGCCCGCGACGACGCACACCGCGCCGAGCTCGAAGAGACCCAGTTCAAGGGCAAGAAGGTCGAAGTCGCGCGGTTCAAGGGCCTTGGCGAGATGAACCCCCAGCAACTGCGCGAAACCACAATGAACCCCGATACCCGCAGCCTCCTGCGCATCACCCTGCCCCCCGAATACGAGGGCCGCGCCGCGGTGAAGGATTTGGTCGACCGCCTGATGGGCCGCGATCCCGCGCAAAGATTCATGTTCATCCAGAACCGCGCAGGCGAGATCGATCCGGAACTTATTGACGCATAACGATACATTATATCTATACACAACCAAAATAGTAGATAATCTGACTCGTACCCGCGAATCTGCGGAGTCGAGGAGATTGTCCATGCGTCGATTTCTACTCACAACCTCGCTTGTGGCCCTGATGACCGTAACCGCCTGCGGCAAGAAGGCGGAACGATCGGAAGAACTCAACACCAGGGGCGCCGCCGCCGTCGATGTTGAACAGGCAGCAAGAGCGCCTTCAATCGTGGCTCCCGGTATCGATCCCCGCGCGGCCCCAGGCGTAGCCTTCACCTATAGCTACGACTTCGTGCTGCCCGACAAAAGCATTGCGGCGGTGCAGGAGGCCCACGCCACTGCCTGCGAAAAGCTGGGGCCGACGCAGTGCCGGATCACCGGGATGCGCTACACTCTGCTCGATGACGAGAGGATTTCGGCGAAACTGGAGTTCAAGCTCTCCCCCGAACTCGCGCGAGCCTTTGGCAAGGAAGGTATCGCGGCCGTTGAAAAGGCATCGGGCAAACTGGTCGATGCCGAAATCAACGGCACCGATGTCGCCCCCACCATCGAGGCAGCCCAGCAAATCGGCGGAGATGCCGCCACTCAGCTCGCCGAGGTTGAACACAAACTGACGACAGGCAAGCTGGGAGACGACGAGCGTGCTGAACTGCAAGCGCAGGCGCGAGAACTCCGCGCCCAGATGGCCAATGCCAAGACCGACAAGGTCACCGCGCAAGCCCAACTGGCCAGTACGCCAATGTCGTTCAGCTACGAAGGTGATGCGGGCTTCTCGCTCGGCGGCAATCCGGTCGGCGACGCATTCCACGCAACCTGGGGCAGCTTGTCGAGTATGATCTGGTTCGTGCTGACCGCGGTTGGAGTGGCACTTCCCTGGGTATTGCTCGGAGGTTTGCTGTTGGCGGTGTGGCGATCGCGGCCTGGGCTGGCGCTGCGCAAACTCGTGCGAGGCAAGCCTCGCGAAAATGCCAAGCCCGCAGAAGCGCCTATCGCTTAAGTTCTGTCGCTTCGAAGAGTTTCATATCAGGCGCACCTTCTGCCCAACCGCCGAGGGTGCGCACAAACTCACCCGAAGCCGGAACGGCAAAGTGCGTCTTCACCGCCGCCATATCAGCCCATTCCTCGACGAACACGATGCGCTGCGGGTTCTCGGCATCGACATGGCAATTGTGCGCGATGCAGCCCGGTTCGCCGCGCGATCGGACCGAATGTTCGACGCCCAGTTCAAGGGCTTCATTGACATGTTCGGGGTGGATGATGGCGCTGCCGGTGATGATGATCATGGCGCGATGCTATCCGATTGCACAATCGCCGCCAGCCCCATTTCGTTCATTGCACCGTCAGAAACCTATGTTACGTTGTATCACATAAATCGAGAGGGGACTTCTGACATGCTGCGTTATCCCGTGATGCTTGCCGCGTCGCTGATCGCTCTGTCTGCCGCCGCATCGGCCGAGACCGGGGTCGACATCACGATCTACGCGGACAACCAGGCGCTGGTGCAGGACGTACGCAACGTCACCTTCACCGGAGACAAGCAGCGGATCGAGTTCAAGAATGTCTCCGCGCAAATCCGCCCCGAAACCGCGAGTCTGGTGGCCACCGACATGGACATCATCGAGCAGAATTTCGACTACGACCTGCTCAGCCCGAGCAAGATCATGGAGAACGCGGTCGGGCAGACGATCACGCTGGTCCGCACCAACCCAGCGACCGGTGCAGAGACCCGCGAGCAGGCGCTGATTCTCGCGGCGAACGGCGGGGTGGTCCTGCAGATCGGCAACCGCATCGAAGTGCTGCGCGATGACGGCCTCCCGGTGCGAGTGATCTTCGACCACATCCCACCCAACATGCGCGCCGATCCGACTCTCTCGATGACCGTGCAAGGCAAGGCTGGCAGCCGCGAAGCGGCGCTGCGCTACCTCACCCCGGGCCTCGGCTGGCGCGCAGACTATGTGGCGCTCTACGATGAGGGCAAAGGCACCATCGACGTCCAGGGCTGGGTTACGCTGACCAACAATTCGGGCACGACCTATGACAATGCCCGAACGATCCTGGTGGCCGGCACCCCGCGCATGCTCAACCAGGGTTACAACCCGCGAGGCTACCGCGGCGGTTACCAGCCGAGCGACGACACCATGGTCGAAGCCGGGACCGAAAGCGGTACGCGCGAACGGCTCGGCGACTATTACCTTTACCCGCTAGGCGCGCGCACCACGATCGCCAACCTCCAGACCAAGCAGGTCAGTTTCCTCGACGTGCACGGCGCGCCGGCGCAGCACGGTTACCAGCTGCGGCTGGGCTGGCTGCAGACCTCGGATACCCCGCTCAGCGCGGCGACGATGTACAGCTGCACCAATTCGGCGCAGGGCGGGCTTGGCGACCAGCTCCCGGCGGGCGTGGTGCGGTTCTACCTCAAGGATTCGCGCGGGCAGGCGCAGTTCATCGGAGAGCACGCGATCGGCCACACGCCAATGGGGTCGAAGCTGGCGATAAGCACTGGCGATGCCTTCGACGTGAAGGTCCAACCGGTGGTGTCGGAACGCACGAAGCTTTCCGAGCGGCGCTGGAAGACCG
>JBJTLY010000163.1:0-3030 GCA_046063275.1 Novosphingobium sp.
TAGCCCGGATCGGTGACCTGTGCGGTGAGCAGCTGGAGTTCGAGCTCGAGGTCGCCCGGGGTGGTCGCGGCGACCGCAACGAAGGTCTCGTCGGTCGGGCTGAAACTGGCGGAAACGGTGCGGCCCGCCAGCAAGCTGTCGAGCTCGTCCTTGCTGTGCTTGCCCAGCCCGCCAAGGCCGAGCACCGGCACCATCCTGGTGGCGAGCGGATTGTCCCGCGTGGCGATCAGGTTGCCGCCGTCGATCGAGACCTGGACCAGCACCTGATCCTTGGCGAGATCGGTGTGCTTGAGGTTCAATCGCACCCCGTTGGCGAAACGGATCTCGCGGATGTCCAGGACTGGTTCGACCGTGTCGCTGACCACTTTACCAGCGGGGCCGAAATCGCTGTAGGCAAAACTCCCTGCCGTCGCCCGGCTGGGCGGCGCGATCGGCGTGCGCATCGCCTGATCCCACGCGGCGCGCAGTCCCTTGGCGCCATCAAGCGGCGGGGTGCGACCCGAGAAGCGGATCAGCGGATCGTCGAGCGGGACGATCTCGCGCTTGAGTGCGGCGAGCACGCTTTCCGGGGTGATCTGCGGGATAAAGGCTTCAAGCCGCTCGAACGAGTGGCGCGGGGTATCGGGCACCACGTCGTCGTTGACCAACGCCAGCGCCGCGCCGAGCAGCGCGGCATTGCTGCGGGTGTTCTCGGCCTCAGCCGCGTTGCGATTGGCGGTGCGGATGATGCGGACCTGCTCGGCCACTTCCTCGGGAGTGAAGCCATAGGTCAGCGCCCGGCGGTATTCCTGACCCGCAGCGACCAGACCCGGGCGCCACTTGCCGTCGACCGTGTCTATCGAAAGCTCGCTGGCGCGGCCTTCCTTGAACAGGTCGCTGGTCCCGAAGCCGGCGGCGCGGAACGGGGCATTCGCCGCGCGGGTCAGGCGCAGCAGGCGGCGGTTGATGATCGCGTAGGCGACCTCGCGCAGCAGATTTTCGCGGCGTTGGGCAATGCTGTCGGGCTCGACCAGCCATTTTCCCTTGCGGGTTACCGTGACGCGTTCCGACAAGGCCGGATCGATATAGACGTCCGCCTGGCCCTTGGCCTGCAGCGCCATCGGTCCGGCCTTGGCCTTGGGCTCCGCCGGGGCGGGCTGCCAGTCGCCAAAGTGCTCGCGCAGCTTACTCTCGACCAGCGCGGCGTCGAAATCGCCAACCACCAGCAGGGTGACGTGCGCCGGGACATATTCGCGCGCCCAGAAGCCCTTGAGACCTGCTGCCGTTGCGCCGGTCAGGCTCTCGTGCGTGCCGATCGGCAGGCGCTTGTCCATCTGTGAACCCGGCAGCAGGAAGCCGACCTGGTCCTGATAATTCTTGATCTGGTGGCCGCCGCGATCGCGCATTTCGCTCATCACCACGCCGCGTTCGCGGTCGACTGCGCCGGGAGTGAAGCTGAGCTCGCTGGCAGTCTCGCGCATCAACATCAGCGCGGTATCGAGCAGCGTCGGATCGGCGCGCGGCAGGTCGAGCTTGTAAGTGGTGTGCTCATAATCGGTTGAGGCATTGGTGTCCGCACCGAAGGCAAGGCCATCGCGCTCGAGCAGCTTGACCATCTCGCCCTCGGGCACGTGGGTGCTGCCGTTGAAGGCCATGTGCTCAACATAGTGAGCATAGCCGCGCTCGTCCTCGTGCTCATCAAGCGATCCAGCGTCGACCTGCATCCGCACCAGCGCGGTGCCCTTGGGATTGGCGTTGCTGCGGATCACATAGCGCACGCCGTTGGGCAGAATGCCGAAGCGGTAGCCGGGATCGACTGGCACGTCGCTCTTGGTGAAAGCCCAGGCCGGGGGAGCGGTCGAAGCGCTGACCGGGTGTCCGACCTGCGGCGCGCAAGCAGCGAGGGCGAGAGTGGATATCGAAAGGACGAACAACAGTTTGGGTGAGCGCATGCGGTCTTGGTGGCCCAGCGCGATGGCTTGGGCAAGCACTACTCAGCCACTGAATCCACCCTGATCGAGAAATTCCTGCTCTTCGTTGGTTGCCCTCCGCCCAAGCGCCGCGTTGCGGTGCGGAAAACGACCGAAGCGCACGATGATATCGCGGTGGAGCTTGGACCATCTGGCCCACGTGCTGCCCGATGCTGCATCCAATGCCTCGCACAGCGCGACGCAGCGGTCCTGATCGGCCAGCGTCTCGCTGTGTTCGAGCGGTAGATAGAAGAACACCCTCAGGTCTTCGGGGCATTGCCGGTCCAGCCCGGCATCAAGCGCAGCAGAGGTCAGGCTGCGGGCCACAGGATCGGTTGCGAAGGCATGCGCCGAGCCGCGGAACATGTTGCGCGGAAATTGGTCGAGCAGGATGATCAGCGCCAAAGCGCCCTGCCAGTCCGCCGCCCAGTCAGACAGCTCGCCCCGCGCCGCAGAATGGTGCAGGGCTTCGAAGCGATCACGGATCTCGGCGTCGAAGGCTTCGTCCTTGGCGTACCACTTGTCCGGCCCTGCCGCGCGCCAGAACGCGACAACCTCGGCAGGTCTGGCCGCAGCCACGGCTTACTTGCCCCGCAATTTCCGGTGCGCGTTGAGGTCGAACACTTCGCTCGGTCCGTTGTCGGTTTCGAGCAGGCCGAGCCGCCGGGCGACTTCCTGATAAGCTTCTTCCTCGCCGCCGAGGTCGCGGCGGAAGCGGTCCTTGTCGAGCTTTTCGCCGGTGGTCATGTCCCACAGGCGGCAACCATCGGGGCTGATCTCGTCGGCCAGGATGATGCGGCTGTAATCGCCATCCCACAGACGCCCGAACTCGAGCTTGAAGTCCACGAGGCGAATGTTGATCGCGGCGAACATCCCGCACATGAAGTCATTGATCCGGATCGCCATCGCCGAGATGTCCTGCATCTCTTCGTTGCTGGCCCAGCCGAAGCAGGCGATGTGCTCTTCGGCACGGAAGGCTCCTGAGCAAATATCTCGCCCCCTCCGGCTGTCCTGCCCTGTGAGGTTAGGGCGGACACATCGTGTTCAGCGGGTTGCGGGTGGGGGCCGCAGTTATATTCGC
>JBJTLY010000164.1:0-4252 GCA_046063275.1 Novosphingobium sp.
CGATCTTGTCCTGCGGCGCAGCGATCGCGGTCGACAGCTTGGCGTTATAGTGGTTGGTGTTTGCGTGAGCGGTGCTGGTGGTGGCCGAGAAGCTTAGCACGGTACCCGTGAAAGCTAGTGCGGCGGCGAGCAGGCTGCGCGATAGCGAGCTGGAAATTGCAGTGTTCATGATTCTAACCCCTTCTGGTTGTGCACGCAGGGATCGAAGGGGGGCCTGGGAGGGACGACTCGATTTGCGTTGCTAATTGCTACCTAACCTGATAGGTTTTCAGTTGCAACTAGAAACTGTGCATCGCAGCAAAGATTTTTTTGTCGGCGATGAAGCCGGGATGCGTTAGGTTGCAAAACGGGATTGAGGAATGACGATGGGTAAACTGCGCGAACCATTGAACGACATGCAGAATTGCGGGCTTCCCGCGGCTCTTGAGGTGATGGGCGAACGCTGGTCGTTCATGATCCTGCGCGCGGGCTTCAACGGCTTGCACCACTTCGAGGAGTTCCTCGGCACGCTCGGGATCGCGCGCAATATCCTGTCGAATCGCCTCGCGCGGCTGGTCGAACACGGCATCATGAAGCGTGAAGCCCTGCCCGAAGACCGCCGCAAGATCGAATACCGCCTGACCGAAAAGGGCCTCGACCTGCTCCCCGCGATGCTCGCGCTGCGCCAGTGGGGCGAGAAATACGGCGAAGGCATCCCCAGCAACCCGGTGCTGTGCGACGAACGCGACGGCCAGCCGATCGCCTTAATCGGCATCCACGCCCACGACGGCCGCGCGCTCGGCCCGATGGACCTGCAATGGCGCGATGTCGCCGATGTGGGGAAGGCGTTTGTCGAGGATGGGCCGGAAGAGGTCAGGCCGCAGTTGAGTGCGCTTAGATAAGAGGGGAATATCCGCCGTCCGCGTCTCTTATCATCGCCGCTCTCTCGAAGCCCCAAGTCCAGCCAGTACAGCCGCCACTCATGGCACTCAGTACAAGCAGCGTCGGTAGATCCGATAAATCTGCAAGTGCGGCAAGCCCTAGGCCTGAAGCCGCACCAATCGCCGCGTAAAGAGCGGCGCTCTCTCTATTGAGCTTTCTCAGCACAAAATGCGCCGGCAAACCGATCACGAGAGAGCTCAAGAAAACTATGCAAAACGCGATTACAACAGAAAGCAAGAGCAGCGAAAAAAATGCGCCGAAGTCCGAGGGTGAAAGCTGAGCGAGTTCATTCCAGCCTCTCTCTGACAAGAGCGAGCTTATGAGTGGGAACCAGATCGCTCCTAATCCGCCAATAAGAGAGCCTGTCAAAACTGCCCTCCAAAATGCGTGGAAGTTGTCCCGCACCTTCATGCCCGCGGCGCCACCCGCCGGTAGCTCAGCGCCTCGGCCACGTGGATTCGCCCGATCCCCTCGCTCCCCGACATATCGGCAATCGTCCGCGCGACGCGCAACATCCGCGTGTAGCCGCGCGCGGAGAGGCGCATTGCTTCGGCGGCTTGCAGCAGGAGCTTGCGGCCGGGTTCGTCAGGCGTGGCGTATTTTTCGAGCAAGTCTCCGTCGAGTTCGGCGTTGCTGCGCTTGCCGGTGCCGGCGAGCCGTTCGGTCTGGACCTTCCGTGCTGCCGCAACCCGCGCGGCGACTTCGGCGCTGCCTTCGGCGGGGGGCGGCAGGCCGAGGTCGGCGGCGCTAACCGGGTCGACGTCGACGTGGAGATCGATCCGGTCGAGCAGCGGCCCTGAAACCTTCGACTGGTAATCCGCCGCACACCTTGGCGCGCGGCTGCAGGCCAGCGCTGCGTCGCCGAGGTGCCCGCAGCGGCACGGGTTCATCGCCGCGACCAGCTGTACCCGCGCCGGGAAAGTGACGTGGGCGTTGGCGCGGGCGACATCGACCACCCCGGTTTCCAGCGGCTGGCGCAGCGAATCGAGCACTGCGCGCTGGAATTCGGGCAGTTCGTCGAGGAACAGCACGCCGAGGTGCGCAAGGCTGACCTCGCCCGGTTTGACCTTGAGCCCGCCGCCGGTCAGCGCCGCCATCGAGGCCGAATGGTGCGGGGTGCGGAACGGGCGGACCTGGCTGATCCGGCCCTCCTCGAGCGTGCCGGCAACCGAGGAGACCATCGACACCTCCAGCGCCTCGGCCGAAGTCAGCCGCGGCAGGATACCGGGAAGGCAGCTCGCCAGCAGGGACTTGCCCGCGCCCGGCGGGCCGATCATCAGCAGGTTGTGGCCTCCTGCAGCGGCAATCTCCAAAGCACGCTTGGCGCTTTCCTGGCCTTTCACCTGCTTGAGATCAGGCCCGAAGCCTGGTTCTTCCGCAAAACCCGGCGCAGGTTCGGGCAATTGCTGGGTGCCCTTCAAATGATTGAGCAGGCTAACGAGGTTGGACGCGGCAAGGATCGGGATGCCGCTGGCCCAGCGCGCCTCGGTCCCCTGCGCGGCGGGGCAGATCAGCCCCTTGTCCTGCCCACTGGCATAGAGCGCGGCGAGCAGCACTCCCGGGCTCGCGGCGATCCGCCCGTCGAGCGACAATTCGCCCACCGCGATGAAATCGGCGAGCTGCTCAGCATCGGTCACCCCCATTGCCGCCAGCAAGGCCAGCGCGATCGGCAGGTCGTAGTGCGAGCCTTCCTTGGGCAGGTCTGCGGGTGAGAGGTTGATCGTGATCCGTTTGGGCGGCAGCGCCAACCCCATCGCAGCGAGCGCGGCATGCACGCGTTCCTGGCTTTCCTTCACCGCCTTGTCGGGCAAGCCGACGACGTTGAAGCGTGGCAGTCCGGGCGCGATCTGGCACTGTACTTCGACCCCGCGCGCCTCCAGCCCCAAATAGGCGACAGTCTGAACCAGCGCGACCAAGTAATGCCCCCCAAACTGTTTTCGCAAGATGAGTGTTAGTGCGTAATACTTGGGTGATGGCGCAGCTTTATCGGCCTGTCGAGCCAATAGCGCCGGTTCGGTCGCAACTATGGGAAAGGCGATCTTAACCCTCGCCATTGGCAAGCCGGTAAGGCGCGCGGGCCGAAAGAGGCAACATGCGCCGCTTCACCGCTCTTGCCCTGGCCCTGACCGCCCTGATCGGTGCGCCGGCGGCTGCGCAGGTGACGACCGAGACGGTCACGGTCAGCTACGAGATCGAGGTCAGTGATAGTGCCGACGACGACGCGCTGCCCGCCGATACCGGGTCCGACCGCTTTGTCGCCGCAGCACCGACGCAGGTTCCGCACGGTGTGGCGAAGTTCGGCCCGTTCCGGGTGATCGATCCGACTCACGCCGCCTTGGTTGACGCGACCGACGAGACCAGCCCGGCGCACTTCGCCGCGATGGTCCGCGCCTACCCGGGCATCGCCACGCTCGAGATGATCGAATGCCCCGGCACCTATGATGACCGCGCCAATCTGCAGGTCGGGCGGATGATCCACGCCCGCGGGATCGCCACCCACGTCCCCAAGGGTGGTTCGGTCCGCTCGGGCGCGGTCGAACTGTTCCTCGCCGGCAAGACGCGCGCGGCCGATCCGGGGAGCGAGTTTGCGGTGCACAGCTGGGCCGACGATACCGGACGCGAGGCCAAGGATTACGCGCCGGACGCGCCCGAGAACCGTGCCTATATCGGCTATTACGAGGAAATGGGCATGCCCGAAGGCGAGGCACGCGCCTTTTACGCCATGACCAACTCGGTCCCCAACGCCTCGGCCAAATGGCTCACCGCTGCCGATATGGGGCACTGGGTGAAGCTCGATTGAGCGCTGGGGCGCTTGACTCTGCCCCTATCCCGGCGTAACGGCCCGGCCCTGTAGTTCGGTCGCCCGCAGCGGCGGCTTTTTTGTTCGAGTTTCTGAAGGTTTTGACATGAAGCGCACGTTCCAGCCCAGCAACCTTGTCCGCGCTCGCCGCCACGGCTTCCGCGCCCGCACGGCCACTGTGGGTGGCCGCAAGGTCCTGCGCGCCCGCCGCGCCCGCGGCCGCGCCAAGCTGAGCGCCTAATCACATCGACCCGAAAATGTCCGTCCTTACCCGGCGGGCTGATTTTCTAGCCGCAAACCGGGGCCTGCGCGTGGCGCGTCCCGGTTTTGTGCTGTTGGTGAACCCGAACACCGCAGACGAACTGCGCTACGGGATCACCGTCACCAAGAAGATCGGCAACGCGGTGGTCCGCAACCGGATGAAGCGGCGCTTTCGCGAACTGCTGCGCGCCGCGTTGCCGGGCGAAGGGCTGGCCGGGCACGATCACGTGCTGATCGGCCGCGAGGGCGGGATCGAACGCGAGTTCGGCA
>JBJTLY010000165.1:0-4591 GCA_046063275.1 Novosphingobium sp.
CTCGCCGCGCACGCAGGCCAGCTTCGCCTGCTCCGCCTCCCACCCGCGCTTGAGCCGTTCATAAACCGGATGGCCGGGCACCAGATTGGCCCAGTGGCTGCTTTCCGAATTCCACCGCTCCCCGCGCCGCTGGCTGAGGACAAAGCGGATGTGCCCGAAATTGTGCTTGCGATAGGTGCCGAGCAGCTTGCCCGCCGAGACGATCGGCAATTCCTCCCCGGCGATCGCCAGTTCCAGCGCGCAGTCCTCCAGCCGCGAGAGGCCCCGCTCCGCCGCTGCGTCCCACGCCGCGGCAAAGCCTTCCGCGCCGGGCCGGTGCCGCAGCTTGTACAGCGCCTCCAGGCTCTTGCCGATCCGCCGCGCCGCCTGGCTGACGATCCCGCTGGCGGCCAGCGCCGAGATAAAAGCGCGCTGCTTGTCCGGCGTGATCGAATTGCGCCGCGGGCAGGGGTGGCGATAGGGCGCAAATTGCAGCAGCGGATCCTCCGCCTCCGGCTCGGGCGCGGGATCATAGGCGACCAGCGATGTCGCCTGGCGCTTAGTCTTACGCGTTGCGCGCAACTCTGCAGACCGATCATCCTGAGCTTGTCGAAGGGGCGGGGTGGGGCGGGGCGGGGCAGACACGGGGAAGGGCGCCTTTCAGGCCAAGGTGTTGGATTCCCCTGTGGAAGGGCACCTTAGCGTGAGCGGCTGGGTGTAGGAAAATGGAAAGTGGCTATTCCGCTGTAGGGTCGAAGGAAACCACATTGTCGATCTCGACTTTGATCTCCTTTGGCCGACCTTTCAGTATGTATGTACAGCCCAGTTTTCGCGCCTCTTCAGAGACAGAAGCGTCTCGATGGACCGAATATAGGACTACTTGTCTGTCGCGATAACCTCGGTTACGCGCGGCACGCGCAACAAACAATCCAGGGTATCTGATATAGACATCGCCAAGATTCGCTGCGGCTACATCCAAGGGTGGGAGAATCGGAACGTTCAAGTCGATAATGGCAGCCCTATATATCTCCGAGTTTATCAAATCCATCGCCTCATTTGCAGTTGAAGCTGGGGCCACAGACATGCCTTTGCTATATAAATAGTCCATCATCCACGTTATATTGTAAACTTCGTCGTCCAGGATAACGATCGTGTCGGCTACTGTAGTTTTTGCCATACCTAACCCTTCTGGCCATGAGGCAATCGAATGGTAAACAGAATACCATCTTTGCCCTCAGATTGCACCGTCAAGCGACCGCTATGATGCCTCTCGATAATTTCCTTACAAATGTATAGTCCCAAGCCGGTGCCTGAAGCTACGACCTGACGCGCGTTGACGCCTCTATAGCCTGGTTCGAAAATCTTAGAAATTTCGTCGCTCGACAACGGAATGCGGGAATGCCCTTTGATTGTTATGAGTGCAAAATCTGAACTTGATTGAATCCATTGATTAATTTCAATAACCGAATTGAATTTTCCATACTTTATACAATTATCCAAAATATTCATAAGGACCTGACGAATTAACTCAGGGTGACCGGTAACTCTATTTTGAGTTTTTCGATCAAGCAAACTTATATCTATTTTTCTCGTCTTCCCTTCCTCTTGGAAAAACATTGCTGACTCGATGATCGCCTGAGGAAGTACGACGGTCCTCCTGTCTTGGTCGGCGACGCCGCCAGCGCCTTGAGCTAGGAACGCCAGATTTCTCATCAAGGTGATGCATTGTTCGAGCTGCGCCCGGGCCGCGTGAAGGCGCTGTTCTTGTCGATCCGCCCCTTCGATTGTGCCG
The DNA here is from genome assembly GCA_046063275.1 of Novosphingobium sp. Lineage (GTDB taxonomy): Bacteria > Pseudomonadota > Alphaproteobacteria > Sphingomonadales > Sphingomonadaceae > Novosphingobium. The sequence goes on from JBJTLY010000165.1 coordinate 1,772, forward strand.
TTTGCCAAATTATCTAAAGTGCCTGCCACCCCATTTAATGGGTTAACGACTTGATGGACAAAGTTCGCCAAAAGCGTTAAATCAAACTGCGCTGGGAGCGACAAATCACTACTTGCATGCTGTGTCATGTCAATACCTCGATGAAATCTCAAACGACGTCGCACCTTGCGATATGCTTATAATTTGAATGAAGCCCAAGATTGAAATCTTTCTGAGATTTCGTATGCTAGATTCTGAAAACGAAAATCTGCAATTTTTTGCGATGCATAATGTACCAGTTTCAGATTGACTTAGTGAAACTGTATTAGCACCAAGTGCATGTTTAGCAAAGGACAGTATTGCTAGTAAACCCGTTTCCTCAAACCCGCAAAGTTCACAGGATATATCTAGCCATTTTTGATCATGATTATTATCAAATAAATGCCCGTGGACAAATTTCCCATAGGAATTTATATCATTCATCCTCTCTGATAAAAGCTCGGAAGTGAATAATAGTGGTAGGCTTGATTCAAGTGGCATTTCAAATTCTATGGATGATACTAAAGTTTTTGCTAAGTATGATGTTATTTGAGCCAAATCCAGAAGCGATGCTTCAAGTATAATTCTCTCGTCAGATAACCCATAAGACGAAATAATATTTGGAAATAGATTCAAAAGATTTTGGAATTCATATCCTCTCCAAACTCTGATTCTTGGCTTCCTATTTGTATTGTTCCATTCCGCGATCCGACTTTCGCAAGTCGGCGACGGATTGCTATTAGTGGCAATGAGCAAAACATCGGCGGACATGGCCTCCGCATGAGCGATCTTTGCCCAAACTGTTGGCCAGTCTATCGACGAGGAGTAGAGCTTGCATTCGATGAACCATCGCTCGCTGAACTGGTATCCACTTAGGTCGGTAGGAAAATTGTAGGCCTCAATATCTCGACCACCATCTGCACCTGGTGTGCGCCAAGTAACGTTTTTGAATCCTATGGCTGTTGCATAGTCGAATACGAGGTTCTCAAAATGAGTTGGTGTGAGCGCGTTTATTCGATGAAGAATGGTCAAGGTCTTGCTCGCGTCAGATTGGCCTTCCCTGATTATGCATCGCGAGGGCTTCAGGGCAACCCTTAAACCGCAAGTTGATGTGCCTTCGGTGGTGCAGCGTTGGGGCATTTCGCTTCATTGTCGGTTTGCTGGTTCTCGACTCGCGACACGATACTTTTTTTGAGATTCTGAATTTGAAATGAAGCGTGAATTATGGTGAATAGTGACGGCTTAGAGAGCTGTGTAACGGCAGAAATCCGACATTCCCCATTCATCCCCCGCTCACCTCCCCACATTACCCTCCCTGCCATCAAAGCCGGCCCGGCGGGTCTGGCTGAGGCTGGTGGGGGGCTCGGTCCCGGCAGGTCTGCCGTCGCGCGGTGACGTGATGCGATGGAGAGACGACGATGAAACGATCCCTGATGGCGGGCGGCCTGGCGCTCGCGGTGCTGCCGCTGGCGGGCTGCTATGACGATTACGGCGGCGGCTATGGCTACAGCCGGCCCCACAGCTATTCCAGCTATTACCCGCGCAGCTATGGCTGGTACGACGGCTATTACGGCCCGGTCCACAGCGGCTATTGGGGGCCGGGCGGCTATTATTACTACCGGATGCATGCGCGTGACCGCTGGCGGCGCGACGAGGGCTGGCACTTCCGCCGCGGCGACCGGCCGCATGGCAACTGGCGGCGCTGGGACCGTGACGACCGGCACGATGGCGATCACCGCGGAGGCTGGGGCCGGGGGCGCGACCACGACGACGACGATTGAGCGGGGTGGCGGGGGGTATGCCCCCTCCGTCGCGGCTGCGCCGCGCCACCTCCCCCAGTGGGGGAGGATCTGGGGGTGATGCCTCCTCCGTCGCGGCTGCGCTGTGCCGCCTTTCCCGGCGAGGAGGATCGGGGCGGGGGTGCCGTTCGGGGGCAGCGCGCCGCATTGGCGGTTGACCCGCCTGGCGAATCTCCTTAAGGGCCCGCGCTTCCGGGAACGAGTCCACCGACTTTCTAACGGATTGAGCTGAACATTGCCGGTGCGTCGGGTCCCAGGATATCTAGGGCCCGGTTATCCGTCAAAGTAACCCGGTCTTTCGGTCGGGTGGAGCGTTTCAGTCTCGCGCTGGCACAGGGCCGGCCCCGGATCATGTCCGGGGTGATGGCTAGCAGAGCGCGATTCGGTTGCCTTCACCTTGCCGATCCGGCCATACCTAAGGTGAAGAGCACTTCATGCCTACGATCAACCAGCTGGTCCGCAAGGGCCGCGTTGCGCAGAAGACCAAGTCGAAGGTCCCTGCGATGGAGCAGAACCCGCAGAAGCGCGGCGTTTGCACCCGCGTTTACACGACGACCCCGAAGAAGCCGAACTCGGCGCTGCGCAAGGTCGCCAAGATCCGCCTGACCAATCAGCGCGAAGTCATTTCGTACATCCCGGGCGAAGGCCACAACCTGCAGGAACACAGCGTCGTGCTGATCCGCGGCGGGCGTGTCCGCGATCTTCCCGGTGTGCGCTATCACGTGCTGCGCGGCGTGCTGGATACCCAGGGCGTCAAGGATCGCAAGAAGAGCCGCTCGAAGTACGGCGCCAAGCGTCCGAAGTAAGCCGTCCGGCTGGTTTTTTGAGGGCCGGCGCCGCTCTGCCGCGTTGCCCCAGGATAAGGAATTCATACGATGTCACGTCGTCGTCGTCCCGAGAAGCGGGAAATCCTGCCCGATCCCAAGTTCAAGGATCAGGTGCTGTCGAAGTTCATGAACAACCTCATGCTCGACGGGAAGAAGTCGGTTGCCGAAAGCATCGT
>JBJTLY010000166.1:0-4499 GCA_046063275.1 Novosphingobium sp.
ACCGGCGGGCGCACAGCGGACAGCGCCGGTGCCGAGAACGCCTATGAAGCGATGAAGAAGTACGCCCGCGAACTGACCCAGGCGGCGCGCGACGGCAAGCTCGATCCGGTGATCGGGCGCGACGAGGAAATCCGCCGCACGATCCAGATCCTCGCGCGGCGGACCAAGAACAACCCCGCGCTGATCGGCGAACCCGGGGTCGGCAAGACCGCGATCGCTGAAGGCCTTGCATTGCGCATCGCCAATGGTGACGTGCCGGACAGCCTCAAGGACCGCCGCCTGATGTCGCTCGACATGGGCAGCCTGATCGCCGGCGCAAAGTATCGCGGCGAATTCGAGGAGCGACTGAAAGCGGTGCTCGACGAGGTCAAGGGTGCTGAGGGCGAGATCATCCTGTTCATCGACGAAATGCACACGCTGATCGGCGCGGGCGCGTCGGAAGGCTCGATGGATGCTTCCAACCTGCTCAAGCCCGCTTTGGCGCGCGGCGAGCTGCATTGCATTGGCGCGACCACGCTCGATGAATACCAGAAGTACATCGAGAAAGACCCCGCGCTGCAACGGCGGTTCCAGCCGGTGTTCGTCGGCGAGCCGACGGTCGAGGACACCATCTCGATCCTGCGCGGGCTCAAGGAAAAGTACGAGCTGCACCACGGGGTGCGGATCGCCGACAACGCAATCGTCGCCGCGGCAACGCTTAGCCACCGCTACATCGCCGACCGCTTCCTCCCCGACAAGGCGATCGACCTGATGGACGAGGCGGCGAGCAGGATCCGCATGGAGGTGGAGAGCAAGCCCGAGGAGATTGAAGTTCTTGATCGGCGCATCATACAGTTGAAGATCGAGGAAATGGCGCTTGCCAAGGAGAGCGATCAGGCGAGCAAGGACCGTCTGGCGACATTGCGCGCCGAATTGGCCAACCTTGAGCAGCAATCGGCCGAACTGACCACCCGCTGGCAGGGCGAGCGCGACAAGATCGCCGCCGAGGGCAAGATCAAGGAAGCGCTCGATGCGGCGCGGATCGAGCTCGAGCAGGCGCAGCGCGCAGGCGATCTGGGCAAGGCGGGCGAGCTGTCGTACGGGCGCATCCCTGAACTCGAAAAGCAGCTCGCTGAGGCGGCGAATGCGTCGGATAACGCGCTGCTGCGCGAGGAAGTCACCGCCGACGATATCGCCGCCGTGGTCAGCAAGTGGACCGGCATCCCGGTCGACCGGATGATGGAGGGCGAGCGCGAGAAGCTGCTCAAGATGGAAGAGACCATCGGCCAGCGAGTGATCGGCCAGCAGGACGCCGTGGTCGCGGTTTCGAAGGCGGTGCGCCGCGCGCGCGCCGGGCTGCAGGATCCGAACCGGCCGCTTGGTTCATTCCTGTTCCTCGGCCCAACCGGCGTGGGCAAGACCGAACTGACCAAGGCGCTCGCCGGGTTCCTGTTCGACGATGACAGCGCGATGGTCCGGATCGACATGAGCGAGTTCATGGAGAAGCACGCGGTCAGCCGCCTGATCGGCGCGCCTCCGGGCTACGTCGGCTACGATGAAGGCGGAGTGCTGACCGAGGCGGTGCGGCGGCGGCCCTATCAGGTGGTGCTGTTCGACGAGGTCGAGAAAGCGCACCCCGATGTGTTCAACGTGCTGCTGCAGGTGCTCGATGACGGTCGCCTGACCGACGGGCAGGGACGCCAGGTCGATTTCACCAACACGCTGATCATCCTGACCTCGAACCTCGGCAGCCAGTACCTCGCCAGCCTTGAAGAGGGGCAGGACGTCGAGAGCGTCGAGCCACAGGTGATGGAGGTCGTGCGCGGACACTTTCGGCCCGAGTTCCTCAACCGGCTCGATGAGATCATCCTGTTCCACCGACTGGGGCAGGACCATATGGCGCCGATCGTCGAGATCCAGGTCGGGCGGGTGCAGAAGCTGCTCAAGGACCGCAAGATCGAGATCGTGCTGACCGACGCGGCCAAGCGCTGGCTCGGCCGGGTTGGCTACGATCCGGTCTACGGCGCGCGGCCATTGAAGCGCGCGGTGCAGCGTTACCTGCAGGATCCCCTCGCCGAGAAGCTGCTCGGCGGCGAGATTCCCGATGGTAGCACGGTGCAGATCGACGAGGGCGACGGCGCGCTGACGATCAAGGTGGACTAACTCGGCGGGATGAACGGCTGGCTGATTGCCTGAAATGCGGGGAGCGCTTCGGCGCGCGCGCAGTGTGCGGCGAGGGCGGGATAGTCTTCGAGGCTGACCAGCCAGCCATAAGCTTCGGACAGAAACCGCGCGGCGCAGGCCGTGGCAATATCGTCGTGGCCGGGGCTTGCCCCGTGCCACCAGCCGTCACCGCAGGCCGCATCGAGTTCGGCGAGGCCTGAGCGGATCTGGTCTTCCGATCGCGCGGCGAAAGCCGGGTCGAGCGAGGGCGAGAACAACCGCGCATAGAAATAGCTGACCGCTTTGTCTGCCGTGCCGGTGGCGATTGCAATCCGGCGCAAGGCCGCGCGGCGCTGTGGGCCCGAGGCGGCGATCAGCGCGCGATCTCGGCCATGCAGTTCATCGAGATGATCGAGGATCGCGGCGCTGTCGATCAGCGCCTCGCCTGGCTGCCCGTTGATAGCGCCGAGCACCAGCGCCGGCACCCGGCGCAGCGGGTTGTGCGCGCGGAACCTGTCGCCTTCACCGAAGCTGGAGAAGGGCAGGTGTTCGAACTCCATGCCATAGAGCGTGAGCGCGATCCCGACGCGGCGAACGAAGGGGCTGTCAAACTGTCCGATGAGCTGCATGGCGGCACTGTGCCACGGCTTGCGTGCAAGAAAAAGGGGCCGGAACCTGCGCTCCGACCCCCGTTTTTCCGTTCGTTGCGATTGCGATCAGAACTTCGCCACCGCACCGGCGAAGAAGCTGCGACCACGGAACGAATAGATCGCGCTGCCCGAGCCGGTAGCTGTCGTACCGTAAGGCGGCAGCTTGTTGGCCAGGTTGTCGACCCCGATATAGAACCTCATGTCTTTCGCGACGCCCGTGCTCTTCGCGTCGAATTCGAGGCGGAGGCTGTGGTAGATCACCGTCGGATACTTCTGCGGTTCGATCGCATCGAGGTTGAGCGGCGGACAAACCGTCGTCGATCCGCTCGTCGTGCACGCCGACGACAGAGCGTTGAAGTTCTCGAACGTCGAAGTGTACATCGGCCCGATGTAGTGCATCGTGTAACCAAGGGTGACCGGGCCCTTGGTCAGATCCACCTTCCAGGTGAACTCATCCTGCGGATCGCCCAGTTCTTCGAGGATCCGGTTTTCCAGGTTCGGGAAGGTCGGGTTTTCGTAGTTGCTGTTGGTGAACTGATGCGAATAGATCAGTCGCGTCGACATTTTGAACTCATTGCCAAAGTCGTGGCGGTAGGCTGCTTCGATGTCGAGACCCCGACGGACGCGACGCGCGAAGTTCTGCGGCCCGGCAACGAGCGAGTTGAACAGGATTTGACCCGGCAGCTCGCCCTTTGGCCCATTCGTCGTATCCAGGTTACGCTTGAATGCGTTGCAAAGCGGGCTCGAGAGACCTGGCGAATCGTAGCAGGAGTTCACGATGGTCTGTGCCGACAGCGTGGTGATGACGTTCTTCACCGAGATGTTGTAATAGTCCGCCGTGACCGAGAACCCGGGCATGAAGCTCGGGGTCAGAACCACACCATAGGTATACGAGGTTGAGGTTTCTTCCTTGAGGTTCGGGTTGCTGCCCGAAATGATTCCCAGCGAGTAACCCGCCAGCGGAAGGTTGGCCAGCTGCGCACCGGTCAACTGCGAGGTGCAATTCGAGTTACGGATTGCATTGGCGCCGATCGCGTTGGCGTTGCACGGATCGATGAAGCCGTTCGCGAAGTTGGGAACGTTGGGGAACCCGTATTCGGTCACGTTCGGTGCCCGGATCGCGCGGCCGTAGTTGGCGCGGAAGCGGATGCCTTCAACCGGGACGTATTCGGCCCCGACGTTATAGGTGAACACCGTGCCCAGCGAGGTGTTGTAGTCCGAGACGCGGGCTGCACCGCTGAACGACAGTTCGCGGGCAATCCAGGTATCGCGCAGGATCGGCAGGCGAAGTTCGGCGAAGGCTTCCTTCACCCGCAGCGCCGGCGGATTGACGTCGCCGAGGAAGACCGAGTTGGAAACACCGCTGTCGGCAGCGTCGTCGCTGTTGTTGAACACCTTTTCCGCACGGTATTCAGCACCCACGACGAAGCCGACCGGCCCGCCCTGGAAGTTGAAGAAGCCGCTCGTGTCGCCGTTGAGGAACGCCGTGGCGTCAAACTGCGAGATCGAGGCGCGGTTGATGATGTTCTGCTTGAAGTACGCGACGGCAGCCGCGTTGTTGCCTGCACCGAACGGGTTGTAGGGAACGCAGGCCGCGATGTCGGCAGCCAGAGCGGCCGGACCGCCGGGGTACGAAGCAGCGTTGTAGCCGACCGCCGAGGCGGCATCGAACTGCGAACGGCACTTGATCGTGCCGGTCGCGGGATC
>JBJTLY010000167.1:0-11117 GCA_046063275.1 Novosphingobium sp.
ATCAGCACGCAGGTGGTGGGACGTTCCGGATTGCAGATCTGAAGGTTGTCGGTCGGGAGCCGGGTATGGTCGTCGACCAGCACATCGACCACCAACCAGGGCTCCTCGAAATTGAGGTCGTCAAAGTGGATGTTGGAGGCCTTGCGCACCGGGCTGCGCGCGCCGTCAGCGCCAACGAGGTAGCGGGCGCGGATGCTGCGTTCGCCCTCGGGCGCAGCGACCCGCGCGGTGATTCCGGCCCCGTCATCGGTGAAGCCCAGCAGTTCCCAGCGGCTGTGCAGCTGCGCGGCTGGCTGCGCGGCAAGCGCTCGCCGCAGTTCGGTTTCGACGCTCGGCTGGTGGATCATGTTGGCCGCAGGCCACCCGCCCGGGCCGATCTGGCCCGAACCTTCGAAGCGCAGCAGCACTTCGCCCCTGGCATTGAGGAAGTCATAGCGGTTGGCGCGCCGCGCGGTCTTCATCACCGCCTCGGCGGCGCCGGCCTCCTGCAGGATCCGCATCCCCTCGTGATCGATATGCGCGGCGCGCGGCAGCGGATAGATTTGCGCCTCTTTCTCGGCAACGATCACCGAGACCCCGCGCCGGGCCAGCAGCACCGCCAGCGTCACCCCCGTCGGCCCGCCGCCGACCACCAGCACGTCGCAGTCGAACCCCTCCGCCACGGTCAGGCTTCCTGCACCATGGTTCCCTCGATCGCGCCGAGCTGGTCGATCTCGCAGCGCACCACATCGCCCGCCTTCAGGAACTGGCGCGGGTCCATCGCCGCGCCGACCCCGCCGGGGGTTCCGGTGAAGATGAGGTCGCCGGGTTCCAGCGTCATGCCGACCGACAGGTGCTCGATTTGCTGCCACAGGTCGAAGACGAGATTGGACGTGTTCGAATTCTGTCGCAGCTCGCCGTTGACGAGGCAGCGGATGCCCAGGCCATGCGGATCGCCGAGCTCGTCGGCGGTCGTGATCCACGGCCCGATCGGGGCGTGGGTGTCGAACGACTTGCCCAGCGACCACTGCGGGCTGGCGTGCTGCCACATCCGCTCGGTCACGTCGTTACCGACGCAGTAGCCGAAGACGTAGTCCTTGGCCTCAGCCGCGCTGACATGTTTGGCGCGCTTGCCGATCACTGCGACCAGCTCGACCTCGTAATCGGTCGCCATGGTGCCGCGCGCGATCAGGATCGGGTCGGACGGGCCGTTGATCGAGGTCAGCGCCTTGGTGAACCACACCTGCCGTTCGGGGGTGCCCATGTTCGATTCGGCGATATGGTCGGCGTAGTTGAGCCCGATCGCCCAGATCTTGCCCGGGCGCTGCACCGGGGCGCAGAGCTTGACCGCGGCAAGCGGCTTGCCGCCGCCTGCTGAGAGATTGGCTTCGAATGCGCCGCGCAGTTCGTCCCAGCGTTCGATCGCGTCGATCATCGAGCCCGAAAATAGGCTGTCGATGATGGTTTCGCCAGCGACGATCCCGATCTTGAGGCCGCCATCGTCATAGGTTGCGAGTTTCATGCAGGTTGTCCTTTGGGTGCGCGGCGCAGCAGCCGCTTGAGGCGCAGATTGAGTGCGAGGATGAAGGCGACGAGGCCGGGCGGGGGTGGGCGCTTGCCGGCCTGCGAAGGATGCGGCGCGCCCCATTGTACCGCGAGCAGGCTCGATACCGGCATTTTCTGCGGCGGATCGGCAGCGGTGAACAGGTCGCCGTCGGTCCAGTGCTCCAGCTCGTGACCCCACGGATCGTTCCAGTAGTCGAACACTTGGCTGCCCATGATGTGCCGGCCCACGCCCCAGGTCTGGGTGCGGCCCTTGGACTTGAGGTGGGCATGGCCGAGCATCAGGTCATCAAGGTTGGCAACCTCGAAGGCGGCGTGGAGGAATTCGGGCTTGCCGGGCAGCTGGGCGAGGAAGAGCGTGTGGTGATCGGCGGGGCGATCCCCCAGGTTGCAGCGCATGAAGGCGCCGAGGGGGAGGTCCTTCGCCGCTTCGACTTCGTCCGAGGTGAGGAAGCCGAAGCGATGCTTGTACCAGGCCTCGCTGGTGCGAAAGTCGCGCACCTTGAGCACGCAGTGGCCGATTCGCAGCACCTGCGCCGGGCCGGGATCGAGCCGCACCGTAGCGCGCAGGCGCGGGTGGGCGGTGGCATTGTTGCGCGGTGGTTCGGCGCGGGCGGTTACGGGCGCGGCGTTGGCCTGTCCCGCTAAAATTTCGACTAGATAGCCGTCGGGATCGGTCAGGCGAACGACCTTGCCGCCGCCCGGTGTTCCTGCATATTCGACACTCACCCCTTCGGCCGCGGCCAGCTTCTCAAGGTCTGCCACCGATGCGGCACGAAAGCCGACTGCCTTGAACGCCGCTTCGCCCTGCTCGGTCGCGTGAACGAACGGACGGCCATCGCTGCCCCGGCCATAGAGCCGGCCCTGATGTTCGAAACAGTCCAGCCCGAAGTCGGTCAGGAACGCGCGCATCGCCTCCAGATCGGGCGCGGCGAAGCGGACATGCGCGATGTCCTCAACCTTGATCAGCCCCATGAAACCTCTCCGATTCGATTTGACTTTTTGGTCAGATAGAGATAAATGACTGTTTAGTCAAATCGAGCGAGAAGCGAAGCGTGGCCACTGCCTCAGAACCCAGCGTCGATCGTCGCTCGCGCACCCGCACCGCGTTGCTCGCGGCTGGGCAGCGGCTGTTCGCCGAGCGCCCGGTCGATGCGGTGTCGGTCGATGAGATCGTCCTCGCCGCCGGGGTCGCCAAGGGCTCGTTCTTCAACCACTTTGCCGACAAGCATCAGTTCGCCCGCGCCATCGCCGCCGACATCCGGCGTTCGTTCGAGAGTGAGGTGGGGCGCATCAATTCGGGCGAAAGCGATCCGGTAGTCCGGCTCACCGGCGGCATGCTCATGGCGGTGCACTTCGCGCTGACCCGGCACGACCAGACCTTGGTGATGCTGCGCGGCTCGCCGCTCGCCACATCGCGCGAGCATCCGCTCAACCACGGACTCCGGCTCGATCTAGCAGCGGCGGGCGACGCCGGATTGCTTCGCGCAGAGGGGCAGGAAGCGGCGCTGCTTTTCTGGCTCGGCGCGTGCAACATGCTGATGCTCAACGTCACCGAACGAGAGTTCGGCCGCACCCGCGCAGCACAGCGGATGCAGCAGATGATGGTGCTGGCATTGACAGGACTGGGGATCGATCCGGACCGGGCCCGCGCGGTAGCCGCTTCACGTGCCGCGCAGCTCAAGGCTATGGGTTAGACGATCACCCCGTAAAGGTCGTGGGCATCGGCGTCCTCGACCAGCATCTGCGCAAAATCGCCCGGTTGCAGGCTGGCCGGCACATTGCGCATGTACACCGCGCCGTCGATTTCGGGCGCATCGGCTTCGCTGCGCGCGGTGGCGCCGATGTCGCCGTCTTCGTCAGGCTCGCCCACTTCATCGACGATGACCTTGATCGTCCGGCCGACCTTGGCTGCAAGCTTGGCCGCGCTGATGGCCTCGGTCTTTTCCATGATCCGGGCGTAGCGCTCCTCCTTGACCTCTTCGGGCACCGCGCCGGGCAGATGATTGGCCGCAGCGCCTTCTACGGGCTCAAATTGGAACGCGCCGACCCGGTCAAGCTTGGCTTCATCGAGCCAGTCGAGCAGGTACTGGAAATCGGCCTCGGTCTCGCCGGGGAAGCCGACCACGAAGCTTGAGCGGATCGTGATGTCCGGGCAGATCTCGCGCCACGAACGCAGCCGTTCGAGCACCTTGGCCTCATTAGCCGGGCGCTTCATCGCCTTGAGCACTGACGGTGCGGCGTGCTGGAACGGGATGTCGAGGTAGGGGGTGAGCAGCCCCTCGGCCATCAGCGGGATCACCGCATCGACGTGCGGGTAAGGGTAGACTTAGTGCAGCCGCACCCACGGAGTATGGCCGTCGGGGGTACGCAGCCCGCCCAGTTCGCGGGCCAGATCGGTCATGTGGGTGCGCACCGGACGGCCCTTCCACATGCGCTCTTCGTGCCGCACATCGACCCCGTAGGCCGAGGTGTCCTGGCTGATCACCAGCAGCTCGCGGGTGCCCGCAGCGACCAGCTTCTCCGCCTCGCGCAGCACTGCGTCGATCCGGCGGCTGGCGAGCTTTCCGCGCAGTTGCGGGATGATGCAGAAGGCGCAGGCGTGGTTGCAGCCTTCGCTGATCTTGAGATAGCTGTAGTGGCGCGGGGTGAGCTTGATATCGGGCTGGGGGATCAGGTCGACGAACGGGCCTTGCGAAGGCGGGGCAGCCTCGTGCACTGCCTCTACCACCGCCTCGTATTGGTGCGCCCCAGTCACCGCGAGCACCGAAGGGAACTTCGCGCGGATCAGCTCGGCCTCACTGCCCATGCAGCCGGTGACGATCACGCGGCCGTTTTCGGCAATCGCCTCGCCGATTGCGGCGAGGCTTTCCTCTTTGGCCGAATCGAGAAAGCCGCAGGTGTTGACCAGGACCACGTCCGCCCCGGCATAGTCGGCGCTCATCGCATAGCCATCGGCGCGGAGGCGCGTGAGGATGCGTTCGCTGTCGACCAGCGCCTTGGGGCAGCCCAGACTGACCATGCCGATGCGCTTGGCATTGGGGATCGACGTGGTTTCGGGAATGTTCGGCCGGGAAATCTCTAGGGTCATCGGACGCGCGCATAGGCGCATTTGTGCGCCGCGTCACCCTTGGCTAGAATGCACCCATGCAGATCACCTTCACCAAGGGACAGCGCGAGGACTGGATCGGGATCGAGCGCGACGACGGCAGCCGCGCTGATACGCGCTTTCCGCACAAGGGTCCGGTGCCGCATGATGCGGTTCATCTGTTCGTCGAGGCCGGGTTAGGCATCAAGCGCGGGTTCTGGGGCATGGTCGCCGAGGGGCGGCACCCCGAGGAACTGGCCGAGCTCGCCAAGCTCGGCGGCCATGCCAGCGCCAAGCGCGCAGTACTGCCCGATGCCGGGATCGTCGAACTGCTCCAGGCCGAGCGGCTGGTCGAAGTCTTCGAAGCTGATCTGTGGAGCGGCCAAAGCGGCGATGAGACCGGACTGGTCGAACTGGGCCGCACCGCCTGCGACTATTCGCACGTGACCTTGCCGGACGTGCCTGCTGGCGCGGTCGGACGCATTCGCGCGGCAGTCGCGCGCTTTGCCGCTGACTGGCAGGCGGTACCGACCGGGCAGACAATGCGGCTCACCTGGCCCATGCCGCCGGCCTGACATTGGTCGATTGGCGATTGCCAAGCCCGCCATGGCGTGGCTTCCTCGCTGCGGGTTGAAAAAGAGGGGAGAAAGACAATGTGGCAGATGAACTGGATCGCCGTGATCGGCGCCGCGCTGGCCGGGTTCATGATCGGCGGGATTTGGTACGGGCCTTTGTTCGGCAAGGCCTGGCAGAAGGAAAGCGGACTGTCGGACGAGGCGATGAAGAACGCCAACATGGCGCAGATCTTCGGGCTGACCTTCGTGCTCAATCTGGTCGCCTCGTTCATTCTCGGTCACGTGATGGACACTTACCAGCATCCCGGACTGCACATCTCGGCTATGATCGGGTTCGGGATCGGGCTGGGTTTCATCGCCACCTCGATCGGGGTCAATTACCTGTTCGCGCGCAAGTCGCTGAAGCTGTTCCTGATCGACGGCGGCTACTGGACGGTGGTCTACACCGTGATGGGCGCGATTTTCGGCGCGCTGGCCTGAGCTGATGGGTCCGATCAACTGGATCGCTGTTCTTGTCGCCGCGCTCTTGGGCGCGGCGGTGCTGTGGGCCTTCATGCGCAAAGGTAGTGGGGCGATCTGGATCTATACGCTGCAGATCGTCCCCGCGGCCATGCTCGGGCATGCGCTGGCGCGGATCGGACCCGACAAGCTCACCGCCAAGCCGCAGCTTTATTTCATGCAGGCGGGCGGGCTGGCTCTGGCGATCGTCATTCCGGCGCTGTGGATTGCTCGGCGGGGCATGTCAGCGCAAACATGGCGCGACAGCGCGGCCTTCCTTGCTGCCTACTTGGCGATGGGCGCGGTCTTCTGGGGAATGGGCTTCAAATAACGCGCCGGGTCCTGCGCCACCTTGTTGCGCCTGATCTCGAAGTGCAGCTGCGGTTCGGTGGCAAGGCCGGTGTGGCCGACCAGTCCAATCCGTTCGCCCGCCTTGACCTTATCACCCTCCTTGACGGTGATCTTGGAGAGATAGCTGTAGGTCGTGGTCCAGCGGCCTGAGTGGTACAGTATCACTGTCAGCCCGTATTCCTCCGGTCCTTGCCCGGCAAAAATCACCGTGCCCGCGGCCGAAGCGCGCACTGCGGTGCCCTCCGCGCCCAGCACGTCGATCCCCTCGTGCCCCGGATTGGTGCCGAGCGGCGCTGCATAAGCACGGCGGACCTTGCCCTGCAGCGGCCAGCCAAAGGCGGGCGCGACGGTATCGGGCAGGCCCTTGGGCGCATCGGTCGAGATCGCAGGCGAGGGTATCACTGCCGCATTCCCGGCCAAAGTCGGGATCACCAGTTTCTGCCCCGGCTTGATCTTGGCGCTAGGTTTGATTCCGCTCGCCGCGGCGATCTGTTCCCACGGCACGCCTTCGTCCATCGCGATATCGAAAGTGGTCTCGCCCGCCTTCACCGTGTGGCTCTTGCGGCGCGGTATGACGAGCTTTTGCCCGGCCTTGACCGCATAGGGCGCCTTGAGGTGGTTGGCCTCGATTATCAGCACCCGCGGCACTTCGGCGCGGTTGGCGATCCCGGCCAGCGTTTCGCCCTGCTGGACCACGTGCAGTGTCTCTACCTTGGGGTCGGTCTTGGGCGGAGTATCCTTGGCCAAGACCGGCATGGCAGCGAGCGCCGCAATCGCCAGGCCAAGGCCAAGTTCGCGCATCACCTGGCGTAGCGCTCCGCCAAAGCCGCAAGCGATGCCTCGTGAGTCAGGTCAAGCTGGAGCGGGGTCACCGATACGTATCCATCCTGGATTGCCTCAAGGTCGGTCTGGTGTCCCGGGGTGTGCTCGATCCCGTGGAGGCCAAACCAGAAGTATTGGTACCCGCGTGGGTCAGTCCCTTCAACCACCGATCCGCGCGCGTAATCGTGGAAGCCCTGGCGGCAGACGCGGATGCCCTGCACCGCATCTGCAGCGATCGGCGGGAAGTTGACGTTGACCATGGTGCGCGGCTCGAACGGCACGCCGAGCAAGGGGGCGAGGACCTTGGCCCCCCAGGCCTCGGCCGGACCGAAGGGCACAGTGTCGCCCATGCCTTCCTTCTCGTAGACCTGGCTCAGCGCGATCGAGCGGATGCCCGCCAGCGCGCCCTCGATCGCGGCGGAGACAGTGCCCGAATAGGTGACGTCGTCGCCCAGATTGGCGCCGCGGTTGACGCCTGAGAGGATCAGGTCGGGCTTGCCCGGAAGAACCTTGCGCAGCGCCATCATCACCGCGTCGGTCGGCGTACCGCTGACCGCAAAGCGACGCTCGCCATGCTCGCGCAGCCGCACCGGGCGGCCGAGCGTGAGTGAATGGCCCGCGCCGGACTGTTCTTCCGATGGCGCAACGGTCCAGACATCGTCCGAAAACTGCCGCGCGATCCGCTCGAGCACTTCGAGGCCGGGAGCGTGGATGCCGTCGTCGTTGGTCAGCAGGATGCGCATCAAGCTGGCACCAGCCGGTCGATCCCGCCCATGTAGGGCAGCAAGGCCTTGGGCACTTCGACCGAGCCGTCTTCCTGCTGGTAATTCTCCAGCACCGCCACAAGCGAGCGCCCGACCGCGAGGCCTGAGCCATTGAGCGTATGGACGAATTCCGTCCCCTTGCCGCCTTCGGGCCGATAACGTGTGTTCATCCGCCGCGCCTGGAAATCGCCGCAGTTCGAGCAAGAGCTGATCTCGCGGTAGGTATCCTGCCCGGGCAGCCAGACCTCAAGGTCATAGGTCTTGCGCGCGCCGAAGCCCATGTCGCCGGTGCACAGCAGCACCTTGCGGTAAGGCAGCTCAAGCGCCTGCAGGATCGATTCCGCCGCTTTGGTCATCCGCTCGTGCTCGGCCTCGCTGTCCTCGGGGCGGACGACGCTGACCAGTTCGCACTTTTCGAACTGGTGCTGGCGGATAAACCCGCGCGTATCCTTGCCCGCCGCTCCGGCTTCGCTGCGGAAACACAGGGTCAGCGCGGTCATCCGCACTGGAAGCGCTGCGGACTCGAGGATCTGGCCCATGACCGAGGCGGTCAGGCTGACCTCGGCGGTCGGGATCAGCCAGCGCCCGTCGGTGGTGCGGAACGAATCCTCGGCAAACTTGGGGAGCTTGTCGGTGCCGTACATTGCCTCGTCGCGGACCAGCACCGGCGGGTTGCATTCGGCGTAGCCGTTCGCGCTGGTCTGGTGATCGAGCATGAACTGCCCGATCGCGCGTTCGAGCCTGGCAATCTGCCCGCGCAGGAAGGTAAACCGCGCCCCCGACAGCAGCGCGCCGGTCTCGAAATCGAGCCCCAGCGCGGGGCCGAGATCGGCGTGCTCCTTGGGCGCGAAGTTGAACCGGCGCGGGGTGCCCCAGCGGATGACTTCGACATTCCCAGCCTCGTCGGTGCCGTGCGGCACGTCGGCGGCGGGGAGGTTTGGGATAATCGCCAGGGCATCGTTCAGCCGCTGGGTCAGCTCGCGCTCGTCATTCTCCAGCGCGGGGAGCGTGTCCTTGAGGCTCGTCACCTCGGCCTTGAGCCGCTCGGCTGCATCCTTGTCGCCGCGGCCCATCGCGGCGCCGATAAGTTTGGATGCCTCGTTGCGGCGACCTTGCGCTTCCTGCATCCGCGTCGCCACCGCGCGACGTTCAGCATCGAGCGCAAGGAGAGCAGCCGACGATCCTTCAAGCCCGCGGCGGACAAGGGCGGCGTCGAACGCGGCGGGATTTTCCCGGATCAGGCGGATGTCATGCATAGCGAGCGCGCTATGCCGAGTTGCCTCGGTGCGCGCAAGGCTATGCCCTTACCGTACCTTGCAGGTGCTCACCCCGATCAGGCTGTACAGCGGGCAGGTCCGCAGGAACCCGGTGACCAGCGGGATAATCCCGATCCAGCCCCACGGAGTTTTCGGCCCGACGAACACCAGCGCGATCAGCACCAGCCCGAGCACGATCCGGAACAAGCGATCAGCGCTGCCGACATTGGTCTTGAACATGATTTGTCTCCTTTGTGCGGAGACTGGCACGTGGTGGCGCGAAAGCATTGATCCGGATCAATCCGGAAGGGGAAGTGGTGGGCGCGACAGGGATTGAACCTGTGACCCCACCCGTGTGAAGGGTGTGCTCTACCGCTGAGCTACGCGCCCACTTCCTGCGGAGATGCGGGCCATTAGAGAGGCGGGGGTGAATTGACAAGACCGGAAAGCGCACTAGGGCCGCTGCGATGAGCGAAGACCAGACCCCCGCCGAAAGCGCTGCTGCCCCTGCCGCAGACGTGCCGCCCAACCGCATCTCTGTAGATCCGCGCAGCGAATTTTCGACGGAGACCTGCTCCGGCGCGGAATCGGCATCCGCTTCAAGGGCACCGTCCGGCGCGACGTCGAGGAATACTGCGTCAGCGAAGGCTGGGTGAAGGTTCAGGCCGGCAAGACCATGGACCGCCATGGTCGCCCGCTGCTGCTCAAACTGACCGGGCCGGTCGAAGCCTGGTTCGAGGATCTGGGCGACAATCCGCCGGTGGCCAAGGCCTGAGCTGCGACGGGCCTACCAGCCCATCTTTTCTCCAATGATATCCGCGATCGGGCTGCGCGGGGTTTTGCCACCGCGCGACCGGCTCGGAGCATTGTCGTAACGGTCCGGCAGGAGCGAGGTCGGGCCAGCACCCGGTGACTTGGTTTTGGCCGGCTGGAGCGCGGACATCGCCGAAATCTTGGGCGGCTTGCCCGAATAAATAAATCCCTGCACCGGCCAGACCGAGCCGCCCAGCGCCTGAATCGGCGCGTACCACACCCGTACTGCGCTCCAGTCGTTGGCGTCCGATACGTCGATCACCTTGACGTTGTCCTCGATCTGCCCGCGGCGGCCGTTGATCGGGCTCCAGTTGGAATGGCGGATCAGGATCGTGCGGCTGTCGATGATCCGGCTGACTGCGGCGACATGGCCGAGGTGCGAATTGCCGTGCGGCTTGAGCGCCATTACCGCGCCGACTTTGGGCCAGAAGCCCCGGGCATAGCGGCCATCTGCCTGATCCCACCAGGTCCAGGCATCGCCGCGAATCTGGATGCCGGTGACCTGCCGCGCATAGGGTACGCATTGCAGGTAAGGGGGCAGGGTACTGCCGCCGCCACCGGTAACGACATCGTCGTCCGGTACCGCGATCCGGGCTGCCAGCGGTGCTCCCAATGAGAGCGCGCCAAGCACGATCAGTGCGCATCCGATGAATTTGCCCCGCAGTCCCATGCCGCCGCAGTGGCACGCAGATGGTTATCCGCAGGCTGCAAGCTATGGTTAACAGTGAGGTAAGGAATCCCGCTACGCTTGCAAAAATGTGCTGCTGCGCCCAGTTGGCGGCCATGGCGCTCCCTCAAGTCATCATTATCGGCCGGCCCAACGTCGGCAAAAGCACGCTGTGGAACCGGCTGGTCGGCAAGAAGCTCGCGCTGGTCGACGACCAGCCCGGGGTAACCCGCGACCGCCGCATGGGCGACGCCAGCCTGCTCGGGCTCGACTTCACGATTGTCGATACCGCCGGATGGGAAGACGAGGACAAGGCGACGCTGCCGGGCCGGATGCGCCAGCAGACCGAGGCTTCGCTGGTCGGGGCAGACGTGGCGCTGTTCGTGATCGATGCGCGCGCGGGCCTGACCCCGATGGACGAGGAAATCGGCCGTTACCTGCGCGAAAGCACGGTGCCGGTGGTGTTGATTGCCAACAAGGCCGAGGGCAAATCGGGCGACCACGGATTGTTTGAAAGCTATTCGCTCGGCTTCGGCGACCCGGTGCCGTTCTCGGCCGAACACGGCGAGGGGCTGGGCGATCTGTTCGAGGCGCTGTTTCCGCTGCTCGATGCCGGGCAGCGCGAACGAGATGAATTTGTGGCCGAGGAGATCGATGAGGAAGACGAGGAAGCGCTCAATCGTGCGCCGCTCAAGCTCGCCATCGTCGGGCGGCCCAATGCGGGCAAATCGACCCTGATCA
>JBJTLY010000168.1:0-3551 GCA_046063275.1 Novosphingobium sp.
CTCCGACGATATCCTGATTGCCGCCGCAGAACCACACATTGGTCGGGCCGCTGGTAGTTCCGGTCTTGCCGAACAGCGGCAGGCCGAGGTCGGCCAGGGTCACTGCGGTGCCGCGGGTGACCACGCCTTCGAGCATGTGGACGACTTGGAACGCGGTCCGCGCATCGAGCACCTGCTTGCCCCGCGAATCGAAGCGCGGCATCGGTTTGCCGTCCCACTCGGGCATTTCGCACGAGGTGCAGCGCCGATTGTCGGCCCGCCAGATGACCTTGCCGCTGCGATCCTGCACATAGTCGATCATGCTGGGCGGGAACTGCACGCCGTTGTTGGCCAGCGCGGCATAGGCGTTGACCATCTGCTGGACCGTGGTCTCACCCGCCCCCAGTGCGAACGATAGGTACGGCGGATATTTGCCGATCCCCACCCGTTCGAACGTGTTCACCACGTGGTCCATGCCGGTATCGTTGGCGATCCGCACAGTCATCAGGTTGCGCGATTGCTCAAGGCCCCAGCGCATCCTGTGGGTAGCATTGCCCCCGCCCTGCCCGCCGAAGTTCTGGAAGCATTTCTGCCCGAGGCTGGCACCCTGATAGACGCCGAACTTGCCGTCGACGACTTCGCTCGACGGGCTCATGCCGAAATCAAGACCAGTGCCGTAAACGAACGGTTTGATCGTCGATCCGGGCTGACGCTGAGCCTGGGTGGCGCGGTTAAAGCTGCCCAGCCCGGCGTCGAACCCGCCCTGCATCGCCAGAACCCGGCCCGAGTGTGGATCCTCAAGCAGCATGCCGCCCGAAATCTCGGGGATCACCCGCAGGCTGAAAGTATTGCCGCCGGCGGGCGCAACGGCGATCACGTCGCCCTTGCGCAAGGCGTCGGGCGGAGAAAGCAACACGCCCCTGCTGCCATCGGCGAAACCGATCGTGGGGTTACCTTCACCCCGCACCAGCACAACCGCCGTGCGCCAGTCCTGATAGGTGATCGACAGGTTGGTACTGGCAAACTGGCCCTGCCAGCTATCGTCATCCACATCGATGTGCGCGATCGGCTTCGCAAAGGCCCGACCGCCACCATAGCGCAGCAGGCCGGCGCGGAGTGAGTCCTGCGCGGCTTTCTGCAGTTCGGGATCGAGCGAGGTACGCACCCACAGACCGCCGGCATAGACGCTGTTTGGGCCGTTCTCGGCATTTTCGCCGTATTTGGCGATCAGCAGCCGGCGAACTTCCTCGACGAAATAACCGTTGGCCGGATCCCAGTTGTCACCGCGGCGCGCGACAATTCCAAGCGGCTCGGCTTTTGCCTGCTCGGCCTCTGCCTGAGTCGCCTTGCCGTTCTTGACCATCTGATCAAGCACCCAGTTGCGCCGCTCAAGCGCTTCGGCGACATGGCTGGCGCGGCCGTACTTTTCCGGAGCCTTGGGCAAAATCGCAAGGAACGCTTCTTCCGCGAGGGTAAGGTCGCCGACGTCCTTGCCGAAATAGGCCTGCGCCGCCGCCTGGACTCCGAACGACTGCCGACCGAGCGGGATCTCGTTAAGGTACAGCTCGAGGATTTGCTGCTTGGTCAGCACGCTCTCGATCCGGCGCGCCAGGATCATTTCCTTGAACTTGCGCCCGAGCGAGCGTTCATTGCCGACCAGGATATTCTTGGCGACCTGCTGGGTAATCGTCGAACCCCCGCGGCCGCGCTCATCGGTCCCGATCTTGGTCAGGTTGTCGATCAGTGCGCTGGCGAGACCCGTGTAGTCGACTCCGCTGTGAGTCCAGAAATTCTTGTCCTCTGCCGAGAGGTAGGCGTTAACGAGCTTCTCGGGGAAATCGACGTAGCGCAGCTGCACACGCCGCTCGCGGGCATAGCTGTAGACGATGTCTCCGTTTACGCCGCGCACCATCGTCGGCAGCGGCGGCTGATAGGTCAGCAGGCTTTCGGCCGATGGCAGGTTGCGGGTGATCGTCACGTAGACCAGCAGGTTCAGCGCCAGAAACGCGCCAACCACGTAGTTTACGATCCGGAACCGGCGACTGCTCGCCCAGTTTTGCGCATACCATTCGCGAAAGCGCGTTTCTTGCCACCAAGCCTTAGCTACAGCGGGTAATGTCCGAAGGCGCGACCACAAGCCGCCGGCTTCGCGGCGAATGCGCAGCATTACGGATTCGGAGGAATCGTCTTCGTTTTCAGCCATGGAAGCACGGCCTTAGCATGGCCAGCTGCGGCATTGCCAGCGGCTTCCTACGGTCATTTCTTCTGCACCGACGAGCGCGCGAAATAGACCTTGATTGCTTGCGTCAGGGCTGTTGCAAAGGCCCGCTTGCCGGCAGGAGAAGTGAGCCGCGCCACATCGCCTGTGTTGTTGATGTAGCCGGTCTCGAACAGGGCCGAGGGAACGTCGGGCGATTTCAGCACCGCGAACGCAGCCGATTCTGGGGTCAGATACTTGAACGGCATGGCCCCCTTGCCTTCGCGCAGGATCAGACCGGCGAACAGCGCGGAATCGTCCTGCGTCTCGCGCTGCGAAAGATCCACCAGGATTGCGTTGACCGCATCGCTCTGCCCCTTGATCCGCACACCGTTTATCTGGTCCGCTGCATTTTCGCGCGCAGCGAACTTGTCAGCCACCTGGTTGCTGCCTTTGTCGGACAGGGTGTAGACCGTTGCACCCATCGCGCTGCCATCGCCATCGGTGCTGTCGGCATGGATCGAGATGAACAGGTCTGCACCGAGCTTACGGGCAATCGCGGGGCGTTCCTCCAGCGTCAAATAGGTATCATCGCTGCGGGTCAGGGCGACCCGCACTCCGCCCTGCTTCACCAGCTCATCACGTAGCGCCAATGCCAGCGAAAGGGTCAGCGCCTTTTCTTTGAGGTCACCCGTTCCAGCCCCCGGGTCCTTGCCGCCGTGGCCCGCATCGATCACCACCAGTGGGCGGCTGGCGTCCATCGGGCCTTCGATCCTGGGCAGACCCGCAAGCGAACCGGGTGGCGGAAGATCGACCTTGACGACATAGCCATAGCCGCGCCCGGCACCGCCGAACGCATGGTCAGCCGCGACCATTGCGCCGAACACCGCAAGCGGTGTGAGGACGATCAGGACTATCAGCAGAATACGGCGCATCGGTGCTTGGCCTAGAATGCGCGCGCTCCCGGCGCAATCTCCGCGCGCAGCAAATCACCTAGAGCAATCACCTTGCTGCATTAAGAAACCGGTGCTAACTGTCCCCGCACTGGAAGCAGGCCTCGCCGCTTCCGGGGGGAAACCGGTAGATTTTAAGGCCGGTTTATACAGGTTGATGCACCAATGAAGAGCTTTCCATCGTTTTTGCCGCTCGGGACCCAAGGGGTCAGGGTGGTTGAGGCGCTGGGCCATGCCGGCATTGCAAAGCCGCACTTTTTCACTGGGGCAGACACACTTATCGCCGCCGCTGCTCTTATTCGCAGCGGTCCAAACGATCCATCCGCGCAATTGAACCGGGCTTTCCGCCCCGCGCGCGGAGGTACCGCACTAAGCCGCGTCCGCCATGGTGCTGCCCGCAATGGGCCGCCCTGCTCTGGACG
>JBJTLY010000169.1:0-5955 GCA_046063275.1 Novosphingobium sp.
CGGCGGCAACAAGATTGCCGTCATCAAGGAAGTCCGCGCGATCACCCAGCTCGGCCTGACCGAAGCCAAGGCGCTGGTCGAAGCCGCGCCGAAGGCGATCAAGGAAGGCGTCAACAAGGCCGAAGCCGAAGAGATCAAGGCGAAGATCACCGCTGCCGGTGGTACCGTCGAAGTCAAGTAAGCTCGACCAGACAAAGTTTCGTGGCTGTCTTGAAGCAGTCACGGATGGAAGGGCGGGACCGCAAGGTCCCGCCCTTTTCGTTGGCGCCCTTGGGGGGTTACTTGAGCGTCTTCAAATAGGCGATCAGTTCGGCGCGCTTCGTCGCATCGCCTTGCCCGGCATAAGTCATCCGCGTGCCGGGAACCATGCCCATCGGATTGGTCAGCCACTTGTCGAGGCTTGCCTCGTCCCAGGTCAGGCCCGATCCTTTTAGCGCCGGGCTGTAGTCATAGCCTGCCCCGGTCCCGGCCTTGCGGCCGAACACCCCGGCCAGGCTCGGGCCAAGTCCGTTCTGTCCGGGCTTGACCGAGTGGCATGACATGCATTGCGCGAACACCGGGGGCATCTTGGGGCCTTCATCGGCGGCGGCGGTCGTGGTGCTGCTGGCTGACGAAGGCGTCGCAGCATCTGGCGCGGCCTGATCTTTGGGTCCGCCGCAGCCGGCTAGCGCCAGCGCCATCAACCCTGCTGCAAATGCACCCTTGCGAACCATCGCCTGTCCTCCTGTTGACCGGATGGACATTGGCTGCCGCGAATCTCCGCGTCAATGCGCTCGATCAACGCATCCGGTAAGTCAGCCGCAAACCCATCATGTCGATCCCCGGGTTTTGCTGCGAATTGAACAGCCGGGCATGGCTGATGTGAACCCAGCTTGCTTCGATGCCGAGGCGCGGCGATATTCGGGTGCCGATCGCCAGTTCGGGCTCGAACAGCACGCGGCTGCCCAGATCGGTGCGGTAGCCGGTGACCGGGTCGACCCGGTAACTCGGCGTGTCGTTGACCACCAGGCCGATGCCGGGGCGCAGGTAAACCGGCCCTTTGCCGATCTTCCAGGAGAGGCCCGCCCCGGCAAAGCTGGTGCCACTCGCCGTGTTGACCGAGACGATCACATAGGGTGACGGCTTGCCGATCGGAGCGAGACCTTCGATCGGGGCAAAGCGATAGCCCGCTTCGATGTCGGTTCCTTGTTCACCAGTGTCGAGCGTGAAGGGGGTGTCTACCGCGTGGACATAGACCCCGCCGAACAGTTCCTGGGCCGAAGCAGGTGGGGCCGCGAGCGGGGCGGCGAGGACGGCGGTGGCAAGGCAGCGGCGAAGCATCCGGGCACTCCTGCAATAACGAATCCAGCCCCCTGCCTGTTGCAACCTTGCCGCAAGCTGAAGGCAAAGTTGGAGCTCGCCTCAGCTATGCCTTTTGTTAGCCGGACGCAGCGACTATCCGGGCCGGCTTTATGTCTGGTGCATCCCCTTCGAACCTCTGGCGCGGCGAACTGCGCGCCACGCTGCTGCTCGCGGCGCCGCTGGCGGCTGCCAACCTCGCACAGATGCTGGTCTATGCCGTCGACGTGATCTTTGTTGCCCGGCTGGGCGAACAGGCACTCGCCGCGTCGAGCCTGGCGACAACCATCTTCGGCCTGATGATGTGGAGCTTTTCGGGGCTGACCGGGGCTTGCTCGCCCTTGATTGCGGCCGAGCTCGGCCGCCGCCGCCACGCGGTGCGCGAAGTGCGCCGGTCGGTGCGGATGGCGCTGTGGCTTGCGGGGGTGTGCAGCGTGATCGGGATGGCAATCTCGGCCAATGGCGAGGCGATCCTGCGGCTAACCGGGCAGGACCCGGTAATCGCCCAGCGCGCCGGACTGTTCCTGCTGGTGCTGCTGTGGGCAATGCCCGCGGCGCTGGTCAGCAACGTCCTGCGCTCGTTCGTCTCGGCGCTGGGCCGGCCGGTGATCGCGACCCTGATCACGGTGCTGTCGATCGCGGTCAATTCAGCCGGGAACTATGCCTTCGTGTTCGGGCATTGGGGCGCCCCGGCACTGGGACTGACGGGTTCGGCCTGGTCAAGCGTGGTTACCAGCTGGATCGCGGTTGGCGCCTATGCCCTGCTGATCCGCAGCGACCGGCGGCTGCGGCGCTACCGGGTATTCGGGCGCTGGTGGCGCACCGAATGGGCGCGAATGGCCGATCTGCTGCGGATCGGCCTGCCGATCGCGCTGATCATCCTTGCCGAGGGCGGGCTGTTCTCCAGCGCTGCCTTCCTGATGGGGCTGATCGGCGAGGCCCAGCTTGCCGGGCACACCGTCGCGCTGCAAGTCGCGGCGCTGGCGTTCCAGATCCCGTTCGGAATCGGGCAGGCGGTGACGATCCGGGTCGGTTATCATTTTGGTGCCGGGGACAATGCGGCGATTGCCCGCGCCGGGCGCGCGGCACTGGTCATGGCGCTGGGCTATATGGCGCTGCCCGCCGCGCTGATGATCCTGACGCCGCGACTGGTGCTGCGGCTTTATGTCGATCCCGATGCGGCGAAGAATGCGGTGATGGTGGGATATGCCATTCAGTTCCTTGCCGTCGCCGCCGCGTTCCAGCTGTTCGACGGGATGCAGGCGGTGCTCGCCGGCGCACTGCGCGGGCTGCAGGATACGCGCATGCCGATGCTGCTGGCACTGACCGGCTACTGGCTGATCGGGTTTACGACCTCGGCGGTGCTGGGCTTCGCCACCCCCCTCGCCGGGCTGGGGGTGTGGCTCGGGCTGGCGATGGGGCTGGTGGTGGTCTCGTTGCTGCTGCTCTATCGCTGGCAGCGCCGCGCGGCCCTGGGGCTCTTGCCAGCTGAGGTGCTGCGCGACTAGGTTGAGGCATGAGCGACGACAGCGTACTTCACCGCCCGATGGTTCTGGATGAATTCGCCCCACTGGTCGGGCACCGGTTCGTCGCGCATTGCGATCCGGCAGTGGTCGAGCTGACCCTGCTCGAAGCGTCACCGCTCAAGGATCGCGGGCTGACCGAGCGACCGCCGTTCATCCTGATGTTCCACACCCCGCCCGAAGCAATGCTGGTCGAAGGCAGCTATGTCATGCGCTGCGGGGCCTGGGGACCAGACCGGATCTCGATCTCGCCCACCCTGGCCCCGCTCCAGGCAGATCCTGGCTATTACTATCAGGCAGTCTTCAACTGATCAGCTGCGCGACGGGAAGATCCCTTCCAGCGCGATGACATGCGTGACGCCCAGATAGGGGCTGCGGGTCGGAAGCGGCTGGTTGTTGCCGGCAGGCGCATTGGTGACTGTCCCGGCGACATTGAGGCCGCCCAGAGCCACGGTCGGATTCGTACCTGCCGGAGTGTAGATCAAGGGAACGGCTGTGCCAGGGGCGGTGTCAACGGCCTTGGCCAGGAGCGCGCCTGCCGCCGCAACCTGCGCTGTCCCCTTGGCGGTGGTGGCGTTGAGCGAGGAAGACGAAGTGAAAGTTGCGGTGTGGGTGTGTGCCGGCATCTGGTTGATGGTCAGCGTGGTCGATTCGGCACCGCTAACTTCGCCCAGCACCACCGGCGACAGGCCAGGGCCGTTGCCCCAATGCATCATCGAGCGTGACTGCAGGTTGGGCAACTGGAAGGTGGTCGTGCCGTTACCACCGAAGGTGGTGCCAAGCAGCGCGAACAGCGCCGTATTCTGGGCAATCGACAAGATCTGCCCGTTGCAAAGCGCGGTGCCACGCGGGGCGAAATTCCAACCGCCCTGGATGATCTGACCGAGATATAGACTGGACATGCACTTTCCCCTTCCATTGATGCCGCAGGACAAAGGATGCCAGCTGGGCCAAAAAACCGAATCGGGCGAACCGCCGATACAACCTCGTTCGAAGTAACCGCCCAGGGCGCCAGCTTATTGAATGCCGCGTGGCAGTCAACGTTGTTCTGAACCGTAATTAGTCCCGGGCGTTGTCAAATTCATTACAGCGCGAGCAGAGTTTGCCGGATCGGGTCGAGCCAATGTTCTGCCGCTGCCCGGACCTCGGGACCGGCAGCAGCGCGTTTGCGCTCGCTATCGCTGGAAAAGGTCTCGCTGGGGGCCTTGGCATTGCGTGAACCGGCCTGTTCCATGATCGACCGATCCGTATCGGACAGGCTTAGACCGAAGTGCCGTGCGACCGTCGATGGCATTGCCCGGGCGATGTCGGGATAGTCCAGCGCCACACCGCCGCCCACACCCCAATTGGTAACAACTGCCCGGCTATAGCCAGCAAGTGCCCGTGCTGTGAAATCCGCGCCATCACTCGCCTCCAGCTGCGTGTCGAAGGCCACCCCCGGGAGGGTGTGCATGCTGGGCTGCTCAATCAGCGAAACCAGCACTTCCACCGGATCGCGGTGCAGATAGACCCAATTGGTCTGTTCGAATGCCCGGCGCAGTGCCGGAAGGTAATGCGTGTGCCAGACTTCAAGCTTGATGAAGTGGCTCGTTTGCCCAGGAAGGCGCATCCGGCCAAGCGCAGCCACAATCGCACGAACTGCGGCATCAGCCGGTTCGGCCTCGATCCCGCTATCGACCGCCCAGCGCAAAACGGCGTCGAGCGGTTCGGGCTCGGATGAAACGGCATGCGCGGGGACCGCCGAAAGCATTTGCGCGGCCAGGGTCGATCCGCACCGAGACATGTGGAAGATCAGACCCTTGAGCGGCAGGCTCTCCTGGCTCCCCGCATCGGCGACCAGGTCAGCCAGACTGGTGCGAATCCGCAGAAGCCAGTTGATCGGCAGAAAGCTGGCCCGGCGCACTTCGTCTTCGAAAAAGGGTGCGGTCAGCGGCCGCGAACCGAACCACAGCCAGTCGAGGTCCGGGGCTCCGCCTGTCGGGACCGAACGTGTCGGAAGCCAGCCACGCGGCGGCCAGCGATCGAGCGTGATCGGTGCCGCCGCAAATCGGCCCAATCCCAGCGGGTCCGGCCGTAAGACCGAACGCAAGACTTCCTCTGGCACTGCCACATCATGCTGCCCGGCAATCGCCAGCGTAACATCGATGAAGCTGTCCACATCGGCCAGCGCGCCAAGTTCGTCCTGCAGGTCGGGCCGGTCGAGGACAAGATGGACGAATGGACCGAGAACTGGCGGCAGCAACACTTCAAGCCCCGTCATTGCCTATCTTGCGCCTTTCGTGTTCCCCGATCGCGGTCGGGGCTACCTCGCCGCCACGATACCCACGGCATCGGCGATGTCGAGCCGCGCCCGATTGAATAATTTTTCCGACCAGACTCTCCTTGACGCCGCCCGGGCGCAAACCCATATGCGCCTCGCTGGCACTCTCTGGGCGAGAGTGCCAAGATACATCAACAATCATGCTGAGAGGTAATCACATGAGCTTTCGTCCGTTGCACGATCGCGTGCTCGTCCGCCGCATCGAGGCCGAAGAAAAGACTGCTGGCGGGATCATCATCCCTGACAGCGCCAAGGAAAAGCCCGCTGAAGGCGTCGTCGTCTCGGCCGGTTCGGGTACCAAATCCGAAGACGGCAAGGTTACCCCGCTCGACGTCAAGGCCGGTGACAAGGTCCTGTTCGGCAAATGGTCGGGCACCGAGGTCAAGCTCGACGGCGAAGACCTGCTGATCATGAAGGAATCGGATATCCTCGGCATCATCGGCTGAGGCACCACTTTTCTTATCCCTGGACTGTGGTCCAGGCGGTCCAAGCAAAACATTCCACTCTATCTGAAAGGTTAGCATCATGGCTGCCAAAGACGTAAAATTCGGCCGCGACGCGCGTGAGCGGATCCTCGCCGGCGTCGATATCCTCGCCAACGCGGTGAAGGTCACCCTGGGGCCCAAGGGCCGCAACGTGGTGATCGACAAGAGCTTCGGCGCTCCACGCATCACCAAGGACGGCGTCACCGTCGCCAAGGAAATCGAGCTCAAGGACAAGTTCGAGAACATGGGCGCGCAGATGCTGCGCGAAGTGGCCTCGAAGACCAACGAC
>JBJTLY010000170.1:0-3518 GCA_046063275.1 Novosphingobium sp.
GCGAGGCCAGCGCGGCCGGGGTCCTGATGACGTCGGCCACCGGCTCAGGGGCAAGCAGTGCGCGGTTCTGCGCGATCAGGCCCAGCAGCAGGCGGTTGTAGTAATGGCGCACCTCGGCCACCACCTCGCCGTGATAGACCAGCGGGCGCAGCTCGCCCTGCACCGCGCGGTCCCAGGCGAGGTCGACCAGATGCTCGGCGGCGAGCAGCCGCGCCGCGTCCCACGCCTGGGCAAAGCCCCGCGCATCGGCCCGCCGCCGCAAGGCATAGGCCGCCTCGCGGCTCATCCCGACCGAGCGCGCCGCCGCCGCCACCGACCCGCTGCCCGCCAGCGCCTCGAGAAAGTCCCGCTGCCGCTGCGGCGTCCACCCGTCGCTGCGCGGACGCGTGGGGACGAGCGGGGGAAGGATGATGTCGGGGGCGCAAAGATCCTCCCCCTCTGGGGGAGGTGGCTCGCGTAGCGAGACGGAGGGGGCGTTCTCCTCCCCCGCTTCGCACCAAGCCCCCGCTCCACCGCCTACGGCGGTCCCCCTCCCCGTTTCGGGGAGGATTGCGATCACCTCAAACCCACCATCCACACCATCACCCATGACCGATTTCCTTCCTCAAAAGGCAAACCGGCCATGTTGCAGATTTTGGGGATGTAGGAAAATGATGACGCAAGGCCTCTGAGGCCTTCGAGGACTTGCCGTTGAGTGCCCTCGCCCTTCGGAGCGGTTGAGCTGAAGTTTGGAGGTTTAGTGAAGTGCCACCGTAACTTGTACGACCCTGATTGCCACTTGTTATGACGCAACGCAGCCGATATTCGTCAGTGATGCGCATTAACCAACGTCGGCCGCTGACCGAAAGCGACACTCTTCTCGAAACGTACGGTTGCCGTCATTCAAACCCCGACATCTGCCGCAACCACTCGACACCCAACAAATGCGCATTTGTCCGTGAGGACCACATCTGCAAAATTCCACCTAGGTCATGGCCAAAGATTTTTCAGGAACTTAGCTGCCTGGCGTCATCGTGACCTATCAAGTCCTGACGACCCGGACCATTGAACGGCGCGCCGAATGGCTCGATGAAATTGTCCAGATCAGCGGTCATTTTGGTAACGATTCAAGCCGGATAGAACTGGAGCTTGATCAGCGGATCGCGCAGTCTGGTGAGGAAGTCATCCTTGACCATCTCCGCCTCGCGGGCGCGATTCCTGAACGTTACGGCCACGACTCAAGTGAAGAAAAGCTCTATTCCAAATATACCGACGTCCTGCTGTCTGCCGCGTTCCGGTACATCGGCCTTAACAGCGTGGTCCTGTCCGAACGCGCCGACGTCGCCGATGTTGAAGCCACTTGCGCCGACTATGCCTTCGTCGCGGATGCCAAGGCCTTTCGGCTGAGCCGCACGGCAAAAAACCAGAAGGACTTCAAGGTCGAAGCAATGCACCGCTGGAAATGGGGCAAGCCCCACGCAATGGTCGTGTGCCCGATCTATCAGCTACCGGTACGGTCGAGCCAGATTTACGAGCAGGCCATCCGACAGACTGTGTGCATTTTTACGTATTCGCATCTGGCGGTGCTGGTACGATTGGCGGGATCGACGTCGACGGCAATCGCCAGCGCGGCCATGCACCAGATCCTGCGCGCATCCGAAACACTGAATCCCGACAAGCAGGCGCAGCCCTATTGGCAGCGCTTGAACAGCGTCATGCTAGACACTGATCCCTGTGTCCCCGCCCTGTGGCAGGAAGAGAAAGCTGCCAATCGGGAAGCAATTCACGCCGCCCGTGAGGAAGCGATGACAACCCTTGCCGCCGAACGACAAGCAATCATGCAAATGAGCCGCGCCGAGGCAATTCAGGCGCTGATGCGCGGCCAGAATATTGACGGACGAACGGACATCATCCGCGCGGTTGCCGACAACAATATTCTGGACATATCATAGGTCGAGACTGGATTGCCTTAACCGCTGATCGATGATCCCGCAGAATTCCTTGGATTTCTCAAACATCAAGAACTTGCGACCAAGCCCCTTCGCGGCAACTCCGGTTGTGCCGCTTCCCGCAAACGGATCGACCACCAGCTGGCCCTTGCGGGTGGACAATTCGATCAGAGCCTGCATCAAGCGAACAGGCTTCTGGGTCGGATGCAGCCCCGCTTCGCGGGCCATGAACCCGGCGCGGATGATGTTGTCGGCCCCCGGCGCATAGCCTTCGAATGCATCCTGATTGTAGGCACCCACACCATGCGTCAACACATTATCAGCGATCGTCGAGCCAATTTTGTAGGGTTTGGTGAACCAAAGGATCGGCTCAAAACTAGGCCGCAGATTGCCCACCCGCCAGCCTTCCCAATCCCGCGCAGCCGGACCATTGCCGCGCCGGTCCAAAACCACGCTTAGGCGCTGGGCGCGATGAACCGCGCGGTCCCGTTCCCAGGAAAGCATGTCCTTGAAGCTGAAACCCGCGTCTTCCAAAGCCGAAATGCAACGATGCGCGTACCGTCGCCCAGCAAAGACGATGGCTGACCCGCCAGGCTTGAGCACCCGCAACCAATCGCTCGCCCATGTGGAGCACCAATCGTAGTATTGCTTCGGGATGAGGCGATCGGCCTCGGACCAGCCGTTGATTGGCTTGCCGCGGGACTTGAACACCTTTCCAGCGCGCGCCTGAGCCGGGCTTGACCCCTGATAGGCCGAATTCGTGTTGTCGTGGAGTACGTCCCAATCTTCCGCGCCTATTCCATAGGGAATATCGCTTAGGATCAGGTGCGCACAATTCGACGGGACGCGCGCCATCCCGCTGATGCAATCCTCGTTATGAACGCGATCCAAGTGGTCAAGACTGCGCTTTGCGGACGGCGTTGGCCCGTGCCTTTGGGCAATTTCCGCGGTTGGGCTGATACCCAAACCGGCTTCGTCGCACGTATCGAATTCGTC
The DNA here is from genome assembly GCA_046063275.1 of Novosphingobium sp. GTDB lineage: Bacteria > Pseudomonadota > Alphaproteobacteria > Sphingomonadales > Sphingomonadaceae > Novosphingobium. The sequence continues at coordinate 2,925 of JBJTLY010000170.1, forward strand.
GAGAATTCTCTGAATTCGAACAGCAACATTTTCCACAAGCGTGGACCTCCTAGTTAGTCTCGCCGCGTGAGCAGAGAGTACCCAGCGCTAAGCTGGAACGCAGCCGACAGCGACCAAAGTTGCCAATTCAAAGGATCATATTGCGACCCGCGAATCAAGAGTTCGCCCGTTAGATGCATCCGTAATGGCAACAAGCTCAAGGCGGCGCTCGGTTAGAGATGGGGATATTCGAGGCGCTTTTCACCGCGCCAGCAGTGCCTTGAGATACCCCCCGGTAAACGACCGCTCATTCTTGGCCACCTGCTCCGGCGTCCCCTCAGCAACAATCTCTCCGCCCCGCACCCCGCCCTCGGGCCCCAGGTCGACAATCCAGTCCGCCACCTTGATCACGTCGAGGTTGTGTTCGATCACCACCACCGAGTTCCCGCCATCGACCAACCGCTGCAGCACTTCGAGCAGCTTGCGCACGTCTTCGAAGTGCAGCCCGGTGGTCGGCTCGTCGAGGATGTAGAGGGTCTGGCCGGTTGAGCGGCGGCTGAGTTCCTTGGCCAGCTTGACCCGCTGCGCCTCGCCGCCGGACAGGGTCGTCGCCTG
>JBJTLY010000171.1:0-15450 GCA_046063275.1 Novosphingobium sp.
ATCTTGTTGGCATCCTCGGGCATGATCCGGCGGCGCAGGTAGCCGGGTTTGCCCTCGGCGAGCCGCCTGGTCATTTCCGTCACGTCGAGATCGGGGAAGATACGCCCCAGCGCAGCGGCGACTTCGGCCGGGGTGTGCACTAGCGGCGGTCCGTCGCCGCCCAGCGCCGCTGGGTTGAACCACAGCGAATAGGCGGGGAACGCGCGGGCCAGCGGCACGCCGTTGCGATCGGTGATGTCGCCGCGCTGCGGTTGGAGCGCCGCGGCCAGATCCGCCGCGCTCGGCAGGCCCGAAAACAGGCCGAGGAAGGCAATCCGCAGGACCGCCGTCAGGGCGATGGCGGCGAAGCCCAGCACCACCCACAGCACGCGCCACTTGGCCATCAGCAGGCTGCGCGTGCGCACGTTGACGAGATCGCGCCGCCCGGTCTGGATCGCAGTCGAGACGGCGATCGAATTCATTCGCTGCGGCTCCCGCGCTCTTCGACGTGGCTGAGGCGGTCGCCAAGGGTGGCGGCGGTGGTGGTCTTGACCTTGCCGTTCTTGGGCGGCTCGGCGGCCATAGCCTTGCCGGTGAGCGGCGAGACCATGGAGGGCACGGCACTGTCATCGCCAGCGCTGGCGACGCGGATCGGGCTCGGCGCATTCGCCGCGCGCGGCTTGCCGAGCGCGGCGAGCTGGCGTTCGTTCTCGAGGTACTGCCCGGCGGTCGGCGCCTGGTAGCCGAAATCGACGTCGTTGAGGCTCTTGAGCTGTTGCTGACTGGCGCGAGCCTCGAACTCGGTTTCGAGGAACAGCTTCTGCTGCTTGGTCGCCGCGATCTGCCGTTCGGCCAGCCGCACCTGACTCTTCACCGCGTTGACCTTGAAAGTGAGCACCACGGTGAAGGTGAAGCAAACCAGCAAGACGGCAAACCAGCCGACCTGGCGCAGGCGATCCTGGGTAAGGTTCATGCGGCCCTCCTTGCGCGTGGAGCAGCTTCGGTGCGCGTGGCGGCGCGCAGGGTGGCCGAACGCGACCGGGGATTGCGGTCAAGCTCGGCAGCGGACGGACGGATTGCCTTGGACAGCGCGGTGAATGTCGGCGCGGCGGCGGGTGCGCTCTGCGGCATGTGGCGCGAGGCATTGGCCAGAGCGCCCGCAGCTTCGCGCAGGAACTGCTTGACGATGCGGTCTTCGAGGCTGTGGAAGCTGACCACCGCGAGCTTCCCGCCGGGGCGGAGCAACGCTTCGGCCGCATTGAGGCCCGAAGTCAATTCATCGAGCTCGGCATTCACGTGAATACGGATGGCCTGGAAGCTGCGGGTCGCGGGGTCCTTGGGTGCACCGGCGTGGTAGCCCAGCGCCTTGCGCACCACTCCGGCGAGCTGACCGGTGGTCTCAAGCGGACGCGCCGCGACGATCGCGCGGGCGACCCGGCGCGACTGGCGTTCTTCGCCATAGGTGTAGAGCACATCGGCGATCTCGGCTTCGGCAGCGCTGTTGAGGAAGTCGGCCGCACTCGGTCCGTCCTGCCCCATGCGCATGTCGAGCGGACCCTCGAGCGAGAAGGCGAAACCTCGGCTAGCCTGATCGAGCTGCATCGAAGACACGCCGATGTCCATCACCACGCCGTCAACCTGCGCCACCCCGGCGGCGCTCAGCGCATCGACCATTTCGGAGAAGCGGCGCGGGTGGAGCACGAGGCGCGGAGGGCATTCCGCAGCCTCGGCCCACCCGCTTGCGGCCGCGATCGCATCGGGATCGCGGTCGAAAGCGTGGACGCTGGCCCCGGCATCGAGCAGCTTGCGGGTGTAGCCGCCCGCGCCGAAAGTCGCGTCGACCACTACTGCGCCGTCGAGTGGTTGCAGCGCGCCGAGCACTTCGTCGAGCAGGACCGGAATGTGCGGGGCGGCGCTCACTTGCGCTCCTTCCCGGCCATGGCCTGCGCTTCGAGATCGGCGCAGGCTTCCTGCGCATCTTCCCAGCCCGAGCCCATCTTGGCGAGCTCAGCCGGATTCCATAGCGTGAACATCTTGCCGCCGCCTTGGTAGAACACGCTGGTGGTCAGCCCGCCGAGCTTGAAATAGCGTTCGGGCAGCACGAACCGTCCGCTGTCATCGAAGGGAATGCGGGCGAAGCCGTAAAGCTGCTGGGCGCGCAGATCGCGATCAAAGTCGATCCCGCGCTCGAGTGCAATTCCCTCTTCACGGTCGAGCTCGTCTTCGAACTGGTCGGCGCGGCTCAGGCCGAAACCGGTCAGACATTTCCAGCGGGGATGCTTGGCGAGGCACAACAGGCGTTCACCATGGCCGCTCTCGCGGACCGCCTTGCGTAGATCGGGGGGCAGCACAAAGCGGCCCTTTTCGCCGAGCAGCGAAAATCCCTGGCCACTGTAGGTGATCGGCTTGCCCGCCTCCACGTAATCCCCGCCTCTGCCGGTGTCCCGGCTCCCCAAGTAAAGCCCCGCCTTCTCCGCCCGCGCGCCAACGCGTCCGGAGCGACCCACATCGGGATCGTCGGCAAGTCTGCATGTCGATGAAACGAAGCATTAACCCTGCTTTTGCAGGGATGGAAGGGAAATTTGCGGGATTTTACGGGATTACACGGTAAACTGTTGAAAACTCGCCCATGCGGGTGAACAATATCGTCACTCACAGTCAAATGTTTTGCATATGTTCCGTGCCTGAAATCAACGATTTAGCGCGAGAATCGGGAATCGGTGTGAAGCGGTCCCGCGTAATCCCGCGAGTCCCCGCGTCTGACGGGTCTCACCGGGCAGCGAAGGCGCTGTCGAGGAGTGCTGAAAAGGCGCGTTCGCCCGCGCCGCCGGGATCATCCCGCTCAAGCAGCGCGGCATCGGCGAGTGCGAAGACCCGTCCCTTGCCGATCGCGCAGGTCACCGCCAGGCCATCACCCCACAGACGGCAATTATCCTGTCGGCGTGTGGCGAAGTGACCGGCAAGGACGGTCGGCACTTTTACGCCCATCACGTCCTGAACCTTCGGCTCAAGCGGTTGATCGGCATCGAACTGCAGCTCCAGCCCCCAGCGCGCAAGGATCGGCGAGAGCATGACTTGCGCGGGCGGGCGACGCGGGTCGCCGATAGGGAAGGCGGATTCCTCGGTGTAGGCGGGATCGATGATCAGCAGCAGATGCCCGCCCCCGCGCATCCAGTTATCGAGCGCGACATTCTCAGCCGGGCTCAGCACCCGCGGCTGCGCGATTACCAACCGCTGTAGTCCCGCGAGCGCGCGGGCGCCGTTGGCAGCATCCAATGTATCGAGCGGCACCACCCCGCCACGCTCGTCAAGCACCTGCCTCGCCCAATGCGGCCTGCTGTCGGGATGCAGTTCTGCGCCAAGGTCGCCCCCGTCCTGCCACAGCAAAGGCAGTGCGGTGAACAGTCCGATCGGCTCCTGCGGCTTGGGCTCACGCGATAAGACAGCCCAGCCAATCGCTCCCAGCGCCAACCCCAGGAAGATCGCGACCAGCCATGTCTTCTTTGCCTTAATGCGCTGCTCCGACAGGCGCGGGGGCGGCGCTGGCGGCAGGCTTGGCGCGTTGCGGGCTTTCAGCCTGCTGCGAGGGGACCACGCCGATATCGGCCAGCGGATCGCTGTTGGCAGCGTTGCTGCTGCTCGCCGTGGCTTGTGGACGGGCCGAAGCGTCGGCCTGCCGCGCGCGGTCATTGATGATGTTGGCAAGGCCCACCACCATTACGATCGCGGCGATCCCGAACAGGCCCGACTGCAGCCGCTGCACGGCCTGCGCACGCAATTCACGCGCGCTCGGCGGCGCATAGTGCTGCGGCGTGACCAGTGGTTGCAAGACCCTATGTGGCGGTTGTGTTGCCATCTGGCAGCAACCTTAGCCGATCAGGCGAGCCAAGGGAAGACCGGTAAGCCCTTGGAGCGCAGCCAATCGGCATTGTAGAGGCTGGAGAGGTAGCGGAAGCCAGTGTCGCACAGGATTGTCGCGACCCGCACGTCCTCACGCCCCTCAGCCACCAGTTGCTGGCCGAGCGCTACCGCCCCGGCGACGTTGATCCCCGAGGACAGCCCAAGGCACAGCCCTTCTTCGGACAGCAGGCGGCTGACCCATTCGAGGCCTTCCTCGTCCGACACGCGGAACTGCGTATCGATCGGCGCGCCCTCGAGGTTGGCGGTGATCCGCCCCTGCCCGATCCCTTCGGCCACTGACGACCCTTCGGACTTGAGTTCACCGCAGGCGTAGTAGTTGTGCAGCGCTGCGCCGTGCGGGTCGGTCAGCGCGATGCGGATGCCTTCGTCGAACGCCTTGAGCCCCAGTCCGACCCCGGCGATCGTCCCGCCGGTTCCTGCCGCGCAAGTGAAGCCATCGATCCGGTGTTCCATCTGCTCCCAGATTTCGGGCGCGGTGCTTTCGATATGCGCCTTGCGGTTGGCGACATTGTCGAACTGGTTGGCCCAGATCGCGCCCTCGGTCTCCTCGGCGAGGCGACGCGAGGTATGGACGAAGTGTCCCGGATTGGAGAACGGCGCGGGCGGGACCAGCACCAGCTCGGCGCCCAGCGCGCGCAACGTGTCCATCTTTTCCTTGGACTGGTTCTCGGGCATCACGATCACGGTCTTGTAGCCGAGCGCATTGGCAACCAGCGCCAGCCCGATCCCGGTATTGCCCGCAGTGCCCTCGACGATCGTGCCGCCGGCCTTGAGCAGGCCCTTCTCCTCGGCATCGCGGACGATCCACAGCGCCGCTCGGTCTTTCACCGAGGCGCCGGGGTTGGCGAATTCGCACTTGCCCCAGATCTCGCAGCCCGCAGCCTCACTAGGGCCCTGCAGCAGGACCAGCGGGGTGTTGCAGATAAGATCGAGCGAAGAAGAACGGACGGCGGTCATGCTGCAGAATTAGGCAGCCGCCGGACCAAGCGCAACGCAAATGCGCTTGGGGGGACTAAAGTTCCTCCCCCAACGGGGGAGGGGGACCACGTAGTGGTGGAGGGGTACGGGCGAGTGGTCCTGACGACGAGAAGTAGCGATCACCGCGCGTACCCCTCCACCATCCTGCGGATGGTCCCCCTCCCCGTGCCGGGGAGGAATTAGTCTTCGGGCGCGATCGTCACTTTGAGGCCGCTCAGTTCATCGCTCATCTGCAACTGGCACGACAGCCGCGAATTGTCCTGGCGGTGGTCGGTCGAATCGAGGAGGTCGTTCTCGTCCTCGCTCAGCGGGGTGACCTTGTCGGCAAAGGCCGGATCGACATAGACGTGGCAAGTCGCGCACGAGCAGCACCCGCCGCACAGCGCGAGCAGCTCGTCGAAGCCATTGTCGCGGATCGCTTCCATCACCGAAACGCCGCTTGCCGCGTCGACTTCTTTCGCTTCACCGGCGCGATTGACCACAACGAGCTTCGGCATCTGCACGCATCCTTTGCAATTCACGCCTGTTCGGGCTTTCGCGGGGCTGCTAATCGCTCGGTGAATTTTTGGCAAGCGGGACGGACCATGGGAATCAGCGCAGAACAGATGAACCGCGATCTCGATGCGCTGGGCAAGATCGAGCCAGCCTTCGCCCGCGCGCTCAAGGTTGCGGGTTATCCCGAACCGCGCATCCGCCCGCGCGGCTATGGCACGCTGATGCGGGCGATCGTCGGCCAGCAGGTCAGCGTGGCGGCCGCCGCATCGATGTGGCGCAAGTTTGAAGAGTTCGCCGGAGAAGACCTGCCACCCGCAAAGATCCTCGGCGCCGATTTCGATACCCTGCGCGCCTGCGGACTATCGCGCCAGAAGCAGGGCTACATGCGCTCACTTTGCGAACTGGTTCACAGCGGCGAGCTCGACTTTGAAGGGCTCCCCGCCGACGATGAGGAAGCCATCGCCCAGCTCACCCAGATCAAGGGCATCGGCCGCTGGACCGCAGAAATCTACCTGCTGTTCGCCGAAGGCCGCGGCGACATCTGGCCGGCGGGTGACCTTGCGGTGCAGGCCGGCCTCCACAAGATCCTCGGCCTCGACGCACGGCCATCGGAAAAGGATATCCGCGTGCTCGCCGAAGCGTGGCGCCCCTATCGCGGAGCCGCCGCGATCTTCACCTGGCATTGCTATAACAACCCGGCGCTTTAACGCAGCTGGCTGTCCTTGCTGCCGCGACGGTTGATCCCGGACATACTAGGGCGTTTGTCGCGGACCGACTGGCAGGCAACGCAGGTCCGCACGCCGGGCAAAGCCTCGCGGCGCTTCGGCGGGATCGTGCTGCCGCAATCTTCGCACTCCTCCAGTCCCTCGCCCGAAGGTAGGCGGGCACGGGCTGCCGCAAGCGCGTCGTTCACGCTGTCTTCGATCTGTTGTTCGACAGCACCATCGGGTGCCCAGCCACCTGCCATGTGACGCTCCTGGTTGGTCCTTGGTCCGAGATCTTATGTAGGGATCGACACGTCGGTTTTCACCTCCCCGGATCGGCGTTGGGAACGCATCACGAGCGCACCGTCATTTGCATTGCGATAGCATTCTGGCGCTGTAAGCACTGCTGACATAAGTGTAAGTGCGATTCGGGAGGGCATCATGGCGCACAAGACGATCTTCATCACCGGCGGAGCATCGGGCATTGGCCGGGCGGTGGCGGTCAAGTTCGGCGGCCAGGGCTGGTTCGTCGGCCTTGCCGATGTCAACGAAAGCGGGATGCGCGAAACCGCTGGCATGATCCCGGCGGGAATGAGCTCGCTCCACAAGCTCGACGTTCGCGACCGCGCGGCGTGGGATGATGCGCTGAGTGCCTGTGCCAAGGCGAGCGGCGGCAAGATCGACGTGGTGTTCAACAACGCCGGGATCCCACTCGGAGGTCACCTGATCGAGAACAATGTGGCAGAGATTGAGCGCTGCCTCGATATCAACCTCAAGGGCGTGCTGTTCGGCGCGCAGGCGGCGCATCCGTGGCTCAAGGCCAGCGCCCCGGGATCGTGCCTTCTCAATACCGCCAGCGCCGCCGGGATTTACGGCACCCCGGGTGCCTCGGTCTATTCGGCAACCAAGTTCGGGGTGCGCGCGATCACCGAATGCCTCGATGCCGAATGGGCACCCGACGGGATCAAGGTCGCCGACCTGATGCCGGGTTTCATCGACACCCCGCTGATCGACATGAACCCCAACCAGCAGAGCAACGAGCATATCCGCGGCCGCGTGCAAGAGGCAGGGCTTGAGATCTCGCCGGTCAGCGATGTCGCGGAGGCGGCATGGAAAGCGGTTCACAGCGACACCCTGCACACCCGCGTCGGCAAATCGGCCCACCGCCTCGCCTTCGCCGCGCGATGGATGCCGGGGCGGCTCCGGAAGATGACCAAGGCCAGCGGCCAGCCGCTCGGCGGGCGTTAGAGTTCGCTCGCCATTTCGGCAAGTTTCCCCACTGTGTTCATATTGCGCGCGGTTCCGGCCTTGGCGCAGGGAATACGCAGGCGGGAATCAGCCTGTCCTTCGGCAAAATCGACATAGATCGCGCGGTTGCCCAATTGGACCACCTCGCCGCGCTGCCCGGTGATGCCGTCTAGCGACAATGGGTCATCGACGAAAATCGCCACCACGCGGTTGCCGGGGCGTTCGGGCCACGGATTGCCCGCCGCCAATTCGGCCAGTTCCGCCGCGCTGCAGACCTGAACGCCGATCGGCTTGCCGTAGCGTTCGAGCAGCGCCGCCGCGATGGCATCACGGATTTCTGATTCGCTGCGCTCGCTGGCGAAGACGACGTTGCCGCTGGCGATATATGTCCGCACCTGCCCTAGTCCAAGCTCCTCGCACAGCGCCTTGAGTTCAGCCATCGGCAGCTTCCCCGTGCCGCTGACATTGACCGCGCGGAGCAATGCGGCCCAGCCGCTCACAGATAGCTTTCGATCGCCCGCGCCATGTCCGCATCGCGCTGGCTCAAACCGTCCGCGTCGTGCGTGGTCAGCGTCATTTCCACCCGGTTGTAGACGTTGACCCATTCGGGATGGTGGTCGTGCTTGTCGGCATGGAGCGCGACGCGCGCCATGAAGCCGAAGGCCGCGTTGAAGTCGGCGAACTTGAACGTGCGGGTGATCGCCTTGCCGTCCTCGCGCAGGGTCCATAATGGGAGTTCGGCCAGCAGGGCATCGAGATCGGCTTGGCTGAGGCGGGGGACGGACATGGGGCTCTCCTTGGCAGGACCGCAGCTTTCCCTTATCGCCGCGTTCCATGCAAGCCGAGGGTTTAACAGCACAGAAGGTTGCCTGCCGGCGCGGTGACCGACTGCTGTTTGCCGGGCTCGACCTGCGGTTGGAAGCGGGCGGCGCGCTGCACCTTGTTGGCCCCAATGGTACCGGCAAGACCTCGCTGCTGCGCATCCTTGCTGGCTTGCTGCACCCGGCCGCGCCCTGCACGCTCGAATGGACTGGCACGCTTGCCTATCTCGATGGGCGGACCGCGCTCGATGAGCACCTGCCCTTGGCAGAGGCACTCAGCTTCTGGACCGCGCTCGACAAGTCTCCGACGTTGCCGGTCGACCGGCTTGGGCTCGACCGGCTCTCAGACATCCCGGTGCGCTACCTTTCTACCGGACAGCGCAAACGCGCAGGGCTGGCGCGGCTAATCGGTCAGCAGGCGGACAACTGGTTGCTTGATGAGCCGCTCAACGGCCTCGACGCCGAGGGAACCGCTCTGATCGAGGAACTGATCGCCGAACGGCGAGCGGCGGGCGGCGTGGTGGTGGTCGCCTCGCACCAGCCGATTGCCCTGCCCGGCGCGCAGGTGCTCGACCTTCGGGACCATCCGGCATGAGCGGCACCTTCATCACTCTCCTGAAGCGCGACCTCGCCCGACTGTTCTCAGGCGGGCGTGGCGGGGCCTTGCTGCCGGTGCTGTTTTTCCTCGCGGTGGCGATGCTTTACCCCTTCGCGATCGGCCCCGACGCGCCGCTGCTGGCGAAGACCGGCGGCGGGGTGCTGTGGGTCGCCGCGCTGCTCGCCGCGATCCTGCCGCTAGACCGGCTGATCGAACCCGATCTCGAACTTGGCATGTTCGACCAGTGGGCACTGCGCGGGATCAGCGAGGAACTGGTGGTGAGCGTGCGGGTACTGGCTCACTGGCTAAGCTTCGGCCCGCCGCTGATGCTCGCCGCAGTGCCCGCCTCGGCGCTGGTCGGGATCGACGGGGCCAAGCTGGCCACGGTCGAGTGGGGCTTGCTGGCCGGAACGCCCGGCCTCGCCGCGCTCGGCGTGCTGGTCGCGAGCATCACCTCAGGCCTGCGCGGCGGCGCAGCGCTGGGCGGGTTCCTGGTGATGCTGCTCGCAGTGCCGCTGTTGATCTTCGGCGCGGGGAGTTTGTCGACTGGCGGCGAGGCAGGGATTGCGCTGACTGCGGCGGTGAGTTTGGTGCTGCTGGCGCTTACGCCGTTTGCCGGTGCTGCGGCGATCAGGAGTGGGCGGAGCTAATCCTCCCCCTTGGGGGAGGGGAACCATGCGAAGCATGGTGGAGGGGTACGTGCAGTGATCGCCACGCCGAGAGAGGTCAGGCTCACTCGCCCGTACCCCTCCACCACCTTCGGTGGTCCCCCTCCCCGTGCCGGGGAGGATTTAATAAGGTGGCCGGTCCAGCCCCTTGGGGCTCGCGGTGAAGATCTCGCACCCGGTTTCGGTAATCCCGATCGAGTGCTCGAACTGCGCCGACAAGGACCGGTCGCGCGTCACCGCCGTCCAGCCGTCTTCGAGCAGCTTCACCCCCGGCTTGCCGAGGTTGATCATCGGTTCGATCGTGAAGAACATGCCCGGCTTCAGTTCCGGCCCGGTGCCGGCGCGGGCGGCGTGGACCACTTCGGGGGCGTCGTGGAACAGGCGGCCGAGGCCGTGGCCGCAGAATTCGCGGACCACGCCGTAGCGCTGGCGTTCGGCATGGTGCTGGATCGCCGCGCCGATATCGCCCAGCCGTGCGCCGGGCCTGGCCTGCTCGATCCCCAGCATCAGACATTCGTACGTCACATCGACCAAGCGGCGGGCCTTCAGCGGCACATCGCCAACCAGAAACATCCGGCTGGTATCGCCGTGCCAGCCGTCAAGCAGCGGGGTGACGTCGATATTGACGATATCGCCGTCCTTGAGCGTCTTGTCCGACGGAATCCCGTGGCACACCACGTGGTTGATCGAGATGCAGCACGAGTGCGCATAGCCGCGATAGCCGAGCGTTGCCGGAACCGCGCCGCCGGCCAGCGTCATTTCGCGCACGATGTCATCGAGCGCGCCGGTGCTTACCCCGGGGCGGACGTGATCTACCAGCGCATCAAGGATTTCGGCGGCCAGCCGCCCAGCCTTGCGCATACCTTCGAAGGCCGCGGGTCCGTGGAGCTTGATTGTCCCGTCGCGCAGCAGGACTTCGTCATCGGCGACTGTCTGGTAGAGGTTCATAGCCTGTATATAGCCGCATGTGCTGCGAATTGCGAGTGGCTGAGCACGCCAAGATTCACCGGTCCGTTCGTCCTGAGCGAAGTCGAAGGACACACCGAGCGCAGCCGAGGTGTCCAGCCTCTCGTCTTCAACTGCCGCCAGAAGGTTCTCGACTTCGCTCGAACCAATCCCTCGACTTCGCTCGGGACGAACGGGGATTGGTGGGGACCACCCCTCTAGAGTTACTTCGGCACCGCGAATGCGCTGCGGAACTGCGGCTTGATCGCCTTGAGCACCGCTGGTGTGACCGGCAGCGTTACTTCGTAGTTCCCCTCGGCGTAAGGACCCGCGTTGTACGGATCGACCAGTATCCCGATGCGGGTGAAGTGCTGCTTGTCGGTGGAACCGAGGATCACCGTCTGCGCAGCGGGATCGATGCAGGCGTCGAATTCATCCTTCGATTTGGGATCGACCGGCGCGCCGCGCTTCTCCGCGCGCTGCTTGTCGAGCGCGGCGCAGAACGGCGCGCGGATCGCAGAGTTGAGTGCGGTGTGGGAAAGGAAAAAGTCGGTCCCACGGTGGCGAATGCCGACCCGTTTGTCCCAGACCAGCCCTTCCTGCCACGGATTGGGATGCGCCCCGCCCAGCGATTCCCACCGTTCGGCTGAAAGGCTGAGCCAGCCGGGCAAGTCGGTCACCACCGCCCACTTGGTGCTGTGGCCGTAAGGGTAATATGTCCGTTTGTCGGCCTTGGCCTCGGCCTGACCCTCCTTGGCCTGGACGATCAGGCCGCGTTCTTGCTTGGCTGCGTCGATCCTGAACCAGCCGGCCAGCGCCGGGATCGACGCGACCTGCGCGGGATAAGTGTAGTTGAACTCGTAGAGCGGGGTGCTGTCGGTAATCGCGACCGGCTTAGCGCTAGGCATGGCCTCGGGCGCTTCGGTCGGCGGATCGCTTGGCACGGCGGCAGTGCTGGTTGCCGCGGCAGTGGGTTGCGCGGTCTTTTCGGTCGTTGACTCCGAACAGGCTGACAACACCAACACCGCACTTACCAAGGGCATGAATCGCATGATCGTCATTTCCGCTCGCGTCTGCCCCTGCACCGGGGTTATGGCACAGTCCACATGACTGACAAGAACGCATTGATCCAGCCTGACAAAGGCCAGGCCGCCACATTGATCCATCTCGTCGACAAGGCGGGCCTCGAAGCGAAACTGAAGACCCTGTCCGCCGGACAGCGTGCGGCGGTGACTGCACAGAAGTTCGCTGGCGACGGCTATTCCTACGCGATCGTGCCCGATGGCAATGGCTGGTTTGTCCTCACCGGAGTCGCCAATACGGCTGAACTTTCGAGCTGGTGCCTCGCCCGTTTGGCCGAGGTCCTGCCTGCCGGGACCTACCGTCTGGCCGAGGGCGAGCCCGGCCCAGCCTTGTTCGGCTGGGTTACCGGGCAATACCGCTTCGACCGCTATCGCAAAGACCCCGCCACCGAAGGTCCGCGCATTCTCCTGACCACCGCAGTCAAGGCCATCGATCCGGCGCTGGCCGAAGCGGCGGCGACCGCGCTGGTCCGCGATCTGGTCAACACCCCGGCTGAGGATATGGGCCCTGCCCAGCTCGAGGCCGAGGCGCAGCGGCTTGCCAAGCAGTTCCATGCCGAACTCACCGTGACCAGCGGCGACGCGCTGGCGCAAGGTTATCCGATGATCCACGCGGTCGGCCGGGCGGCGGCGCGCAGCCATGCGCCGCGGCTGATCGAGCTGATCTGGGGCAATCCCAAGCACCCGAAAATCGCCGTGGTCGGCAAAGGCGTGTGCTTCGATTCGGGCGGGCTCGATATCAAGCCCTCGTCGGGCATGCTGCTGATGAAGAAGGATATGGGCGGCGCAGCGCATGCCCTCGCCCTCGCCCAGCTGATCATGTCGGCGCATCTCAAGGTCCGGCTGCACGTGCTGGTCCCTGCGGTCGAAAACGCGATTGCGGGCAACGCCTTCCGCCCGGGAGATGTCCTCTCCAGCCGCGCCGGGATCACGGTTGAGATCGGCAATACCGATGCCGAGAGGCGGTTGGTGCTTGGCGATGCGCTGACCCGTGCAGGCGAGGAAGCACCCGAGCTGGTGATCGACTTCGCCACGCTGACCGGCGCCGCCCGCGTCGCGCTCGGCCCCGATCTCCCCGCACTGATGACCCGGCGCGACGAAACCGCGGCGGACCTGCTCGATGCCGGACTCGAAGCCGACGATCCGTGCTGGCGCTTGCCGCTGCCAGAAAGCTACCGCGAGTATCTGAAGAGCGACATCGCCGACTTGGGCAACAGCGCCGCCAACGGCTATGCCGGAGCCTCGGTCGCCGGCCTGTTCCTTGACCGCTTCGCCCCCGAAGGCGTCGACTGGGCGCACTTCGACACCTTCGCCTGGCGCCCCGCCGCCAAGCCCGGTCGGCCCAAAGGCGGCGATGCGCTGGGCCTGCGCGCGGCCTGGGGGATGCTGAAGAAACGTTATGGCTGATCCCGCCGCCCCCTGGCACGCACACATCTACTTCACCGCTCAGGACCGTACAGCGGCAGAGGCTTTGCGTGACAGGTTCGCCGCCGATTCCGCTATCCTGTTCACCGGATCGATGACCGACGGCCCGGCTGGGCCGCACCCGATCCCACAGTACGAAGTGCACTTCCGCGAAGGCGGCCTCGATCATGTGCGGGCAATGATCGTTGCGAGCGGGCTGACCGCGCTGATCCATCCCCTCACCCTCGACGATCTGGCCGATCACACCACGCTGGGGCAATGGATCGGCGAGCCGGTGACGCTCGATCTGACCACGCTCGATCCACCCGGGGTCAATCAGGGCATCGCACGCTTCGGTGTAAGCGATTTCTGAACCGAGCCCCTCTATGATGGACAACTTGATACAGGGGCCAAGCGCGGCTAAGCGCCCGGTCTTCACCTTTACGGGGCGAGACGAATTGACTTCAGGCGGCCTTCCGAGCGGGGAACTGACCCTTTCCGGCCCGAGCGAAAAGCTCGACGCGCCGCATTGGCCGGTGCGCGGCGATCTTGCGCACGTCCGCCTCGCCGGCAAGGTCTTCGTACCACATTACGCCGTGCCGATGCCGCGCAGTGTGGTGCCGTGCGGAGCCAAGCTGTTCACCGCAGCCAGCAAGGACGCCGAACTTCGTCAGGAACTGGGCGGCGGGACGCTGTTCAACGTGCTCGACATCGCTGGCGGCTGGGCCTGGGGCCAGGTTGGCGAGGACGGGTTCGTGGGTTATCTGCCGCTGGAAGCGCTGAGCGAGCGACGAGGCTGATCTGAAGTCGCCAGCACGCTCCTCCTTCGGATACTGAGAAATGCCCCATACCCTGTTCATCGACGGCGCCGCCGGCACCACCGGCCTTGAAATCCTTGAACGGATGGAGGGCCGCAGCGAATTCTCGCTGCTCCTCCTCGACGACGACCAGCGCAAAAGCGCAGGGGCGCGCCGCGATGCCTATCACGCCGCCGATTTCGCCGTGCTGTGCCTGCCCGATGAGGCCGCGATCGAGGCGGTTGCGCTGGCTGAGGGCAGCAAGGTGCGGATCGTCGATGCCAGCAGCGCGCACCGCGTGGCGCCGGGCTGGACCTATGGCTTCCCCGAACTGATCGGGCGCGAAAAGGTCGCGGCGGCCAGCCGGGTCGCCAATCCCGGGTGTTACCCGACCGGGTTCCTCGCCCTGCTCGCGCCGCTGGTTCGGCACGGGTTGCTGCCAGCCGACTGGCCCTATGTCTGCCACGCGGTGTCGGGCTATTCGGGCGGCGGCAAGGCGCTGATCGCGCGGTTCGAGGAAGACGGCGACATCGCCTACCGCGACTATGGCCTCGCCATGGGGCACAAGCATGTGCCCGAAATGTCCAAGTACGCCGGCCTCGCGCACCCGCCGGTCTTCGCGCCCGCAGTAGTACCGGCGCACCGCGGCATGGTGGTCGAAGTGCCGCTGCATCTCGAACAGATGAGCGCGCCGCGCCGACAGATGGCCTGCGCGACCTGCTCGCCGATTTCTTCAAGGGCAGCCCAGTGGTGCGGGTTCACGAGGCCAACCCCGACGAACTCCTCCTGCGCCGCTCGGCAAGTCCGAGCGACCGGCTAGACCTCTACGTGTTCGGCGCGAAGGACGGCACCCAGGCGCGGCTCGTCGCCACGCTCGACAACCTCGGCAAAGGCGCAAGCGGTGCGGCGGTGCAGAGCCTCAATCTGATGGCCGGACTGCCTGAAACTGCGGGCCTCAATCTCTGACCTGCCCGAAAAATAGGCAGCCTCTGCCGAATTTTCAGGCAAGTTTCGTGCGTCCGCGTTGAATCATTGTTTCGCGCGCACCACCGCAACGATTCAAATCTTGCGATTTGTCCCCTTTTCGCGGGGCCGCACATCGCTTAGGGCGAGCTATCGGCCACTGGCACGATTCTTGATAAGCAATCGCCGTGGCAATTCATAAATCCGGGCCGCATCAGCGGTACCGGCTTGCTGCGCAGGGGAAGTCCACGTGAAGAAGATCGAAGCGATCATCAAGCCGTTCAAGCTCGACGAGGTGAAGGAAGCGCTGCACGAAGTCGGCGTGTCGGGCATCACCGTGACCGAGGCCAAGGGCTTTGGCCGCCAGAAGGGCCACACCGAACTCTATCGCGGCGCAGAATATGTCGTCGATTTTCTCCCCAAGGTGAAGCTTGAGGTGGTCGTCCCGGACGACCTGGCCGAGCGCACCGTCGAAGCGATTGCCGCTGCGGCGCAGACCGGGCGCATCGGCGACGGCAAGATTTTCGTGATGAACGTGGAAAGCGCGCTGCGCATCCGCACCGGCGAACGCGACAACGACGCAATTTAGTTTCTCCCCTCCCGCTTGCGGGAGGGGTCGGGGGTGGGCCAGTCCGCTGGGCGAACCGATCTCCAAAGCCCTGACACACCCACCCCTAACCCCTCCCGCAAGCGGGAGGGGGACTGAAAAAGGACTTCGAAATGGCCAAGGCAAAAGACGTACTGAAGCGGATCAAGGAAGAAGAAATCGAATGGGTCGACCTGCGCTTCGCCGATCGCGCTGGCGACCATGGTCAGGTGCTGCCACTTGCCCTTGGGATCGGTGAAG
>JBJTLY010000172.1:0-3409 GCA_046063275.1 Novosphingobium sp.
CGCGCGCTTCGGGGTTCTGCCACACCAGCAGATCCATCCCGGCTTCGCTCGCCATCTGTCGCGCAGCTCGTACATCGCGCGGAACTTCCACGTGGTGTCGACATGCAATAGCGGGAACGGGGGCGGGGCGGGGTAGAACGCCTTCTTGGCTAGATGCAGCATCACCGCGCTGTCCTTGCCCACCGAATAGAGCATCACCGGACGCTCTGCCTCGGCCACCACTTCACGCATGATGTGGATCGCCTCGGCTTCAAGTCGCTGGAGGTGGGTCAGGTTCGAAATCATGCCGCCTGTTGTTCTGCCCGCAGTGGGTCACCGGATAGTGATGGCCCTTTGGCGGCGCAAATGGAAGCTGGCGAGCAACGATCTCTATTCCCCGCACAAAGTGCGATTGCAGCGGGCCAACGGATGCCAAAACGAAAACGGCCCTCCACTTGGAGAGCCGTTTTGGAAAATGGCGCGCCCGGAACGATTCGAACGTCCGACCCTCAGATTCGTAGTCTGATGCTCTATCCAGCTGAGCTACGGGCGCGTTGGAGTGGCGCACATAGGGGGCAGTTCCAGCCTTGGCAAGCGGCTAATTAGCCTTTGTGCAGCCATTGCCGAAGTGCTTCGGCGAGTGGCCTGTCGAGCGGCGGGATCGGCAGGGCTAGCACCTCCTTCGGCGTAAACCAGTCGATAGCGTCAGCGTCGAGACACTTCGGCTCCCCTTGCCACAAGCGGCAAGTGTAAAGCGTGATGACAAGTCCGCCGTCCGCATCTGAAGCCTGATCCAACCTGAGAAGGTCACCAGGATCCAGCTCAACGCCCAGCTCTTCGCGAATCTCGCGGATCAGGCCGGAAACGTCGGTTTCGCCTGCCTCGAGTTTCCCGCCCGGGAATTCCCATAGCCCACCATGCTGGCGATCGGGTCGCCTGCGCTGCAGCAGCACTCGCCCCCTCCGATCGATCAGCGCCGCGGCTACGACCGCAATCGATGTCGGAATTCTTTTCATACGAGAGGTCCGCGTAAACCAATTCTTAGCAATACAAACGATAATTCACGGTCATCTGCAATTGGAGCGGAGGCCGGGGGTCATGAAAACAATGCTGAAAGCGCTGATCCACGACGAAGCGGGTACGTCTGCCGTAGAAATGGGTCTGATCTGCGCGCTGATCGTATTGGCATTGCTTTCGGCTTTGCAGGGCTTTGCCGCTGAGACCCAAGCTACCTGGACCAAGGTGTCTTCGGCAACTCACGATGCCGTCGCAAATGGATCGGGCGCTTAAACATTTAGCAAGGAATTCCCCTTAGTCCGGCAGTTGCTCTTTTCGGGTGACAGGGAATGAGCCGGGTAACTGAAGACTGCAACAGGAGACTGACCATGAAGTTCATCAACAAGCTGATCCGTAACGAAGCTGGTGCCACCGCGATCGAATACGGCCTGATCGCCGCTCTGATCGCCGTTGCTGCGATCACCGCGATGCAGGGCCTCGGCAGCCAGCTGAAGACCACCTTCAACACCACTTCGTCGGCTATGGCTGGTGCCAACGCCTAAGGCGTAAGCTGATCGAGTGTCGCATCACCTTCGGGTGTGCGAAACGATCGAGGGCGGCAGGGAAACCTGCCGCCCTTTTCGTTTGCCCGGCAGAAACGCCGCAAATCAGTAGGTAACAAGCTTGACCTTCTGACCGCCCCCCAGCCTTGATGTGCTGGCAAGACCGTTGAGCATCTGAAAGCGGTCAAGCGGCGCACCGGTATAGGCCATGCGTGAAGCGCGCGATTGCAGGGTGTCGCTGCTCTTGACGGTCACCACACCAGCTTCGCTCACCGCTTCGCAGGGCCTTGCCAGTGAATCCTCGAGCACGTGAACCAATGTTTCGCCCGCGACGCACAACGCCTTGGCTTGCGCCAGTGGGGATTAAACATTTGGCAAGGAATATCCCCTAATCCAGCAGATGTTCTTTTCGCGTGGCAGGGATTGAGCCGGGGAAACTGAAGGCTGCAACAGGAGACTAATCATGAAGTTCATCAACAGACTGTTCCATGACGAGGCTGGCGCCACCGCGATCGAATACGGCCTGATCGCCGCTCTGATCGCCGTCGCTGCGATCACCGCGATGCAGGGCCTCGGCAGCCAGCTGCAGACCACCTTCAACACCACTTCGTCGGCCATGGCTGGTGCCAACGCCTAAGGCGTGAGCTGATCGAGTGTCGCATGACCCTCGGGTGTGCGTAACGATCAAGGGCGGCAGGGAAACCAGCCGCCCTTTTCGTTTGCCCGACAGAAACGCCGCAAATCAGTAGGTAACAAGCTTTACCTTCTGCCCGGCCGCCAGCCTTGATGTGCTGGTCAAGCCGTTGAGCACCAGGAACCGGTCAAGCGGCGCATCGGTGTAAGCCATGCGCGCAGCAAGCGACTGCAAGGTGTCGCTGCTCTTGACGCTCACCACCACCAGCTTGCGCGGCTTAAGTGCAGCTGCCTCACTCGCGCTCAACCGCCGCATCGATGCGAACATCGAATCGAACGGGTTTTGCCCGGCCTGGGTAATGGTCAGGAAGTGATAGGCCTGCGTGGTACTCCACTGGTAGGCGAAGACAGTCACATCGACCTGACTGCCGCCGTTCGCCACCCGCGCGGTGGCATAGGCTGCCGGAATCCCGTTCACCGTAGTGTGCTGGATCGAAGACGGATTGAGCTGGGTCTGGTTGGACTGGGCCAGCGTCGCGAACTGCGCGGTGACATAGGCATCGAGATTGCCGTCGAACGCCGCCGTGGTGAACTGGCCCTTGCCCGAAGTTCCGCCGATCGCCACCGCTTGGGTGCCGTTGACGAGGTAGTACCCGGCCGGTGCCTCAAACGCGATCTTTTCAAGCGGATGCTTGAAGCTGCGTCCCTCGGCATAGCCCTGCGCGGGCGAATCGCCGTAAGTCAGTCCGGAAATCCGCGTCAAGAAGGTGTCGCGGTTGGTGATTCCGGTAGTCGTCCCGGCAAGCGCAGCCGCAGTCCGGACGCGGCTGGCAGGATCGGGGTGAGTCGAGGCCCATTCTGGCACCTGATCGCTGGTCCCTAGCAGTCTCGCATCGAGTGCGTTCTGGTTCGCAAGGCTTTGCAGCACGGTCGACATCGCGCGCGGATCGTATCCGGCCTTGCGCAGATACTGGACGCCATACGAATCGGCCTCGCTCTCCTGCTTGCGCGAGAACTTGAGGGTCAACAATTGCGAGCCCTGCATGAACCCGGACTGGAGCAGCTGGCCGATCTTGCTGCTGCCGCCCAGCACGACCCCCGAAAGAATCGCCCCGACCACACCGATAATCTGGTTCTTGGTCGCCGCGCTTTGCCGCTGCGCGCTGTGGCGCAGCGCAACGTGTGCGGTTTCATGGCCGAGCACACCGCCCAGCTCCGCCTCATTGTTCATCAGCGAG
>JBJTLY010000011.1:0-5595 GCA_046063275.1 Novosphingobium sp.
CAGGGTCGATGGCCTCAGCCGCAACGCCGACGCCTTTCGCCAGGCCGAAGCGCGCCGCACCGGCAGTGACGCCAAGCGCGCGGGCGAGGAACTGCAGGCCTAC
This sequence comes from Novosphingobium sp., assembly GCA_046063275.1. Taxonomy (GTDB): domain Bacteria; phylum Pseudomonadota; class Alphaproteobacteria; order Sphingomonadales; family Sphingomonadaceae; genus Novosphingobium. The sequence continues at coordinate 104 of JBJTLY010000011.1, forward strand.
CAGAATGTCGAGGCGGCGCTCGAGCAGTCGCAGCTCTACCCGGCGCTGACCAATTTCGAAACCTCGCTCCAGCAGCTCGCGACCGACCCGGTCGACAGCTCGCTGCGCAGTGCCGTGCTGGAGAACGCGCGGACCCTGACGCGCACGTTCAACATTGCCGGCCAGGGCCTTGATACGGTTGCCTCGGGCCTGCAGTTCGGTGCCAGCGACGGGGTCAGCCAAGTCAACCTGCTCGCCCAGCAGCTTGCCCGGGTCAATGTCCAGCTGGTCCGCGCGGTGCCCGGCACCAGCGATCAGGTATCGCTGCTCGACCAGCGCGACAGCCTGCTCAAGAACCTGTCGGGCTATGTTGATGTGAGCACCAGCTTCGCCCCCGACCAGTCGGTCGAGGTGCGGATCGGCGGTGCGGCGGGGCCGCAGCTGGTCAGCGGCAACAGCGCCACGCCCCTGGCCATGGCCACCGCTGCCGATGGCACCCTGTCGTTCGCCCTCGGCGCGGCTGCGGTCAGCCCCACTTCGGGCTCGCTCGCTGCGGCGACACAAGGCCTGATCATGGTCCGCGACACCCACGCCCAGCTTGACGGGGTCGCAACCTCGCTGATCGCCGCCGCCAATGGCGCGCAGGCGAGCGGGGCCGCGCTCGACGGCTCCCCCGGCCAGCCGCTGTTCTCGGGAACAAATGCGGCAACGATCGGTCTCGCGCTGACCAGCGGCGCAGGGATCGCCACCGCGCCCGCCGGTGCCGGTTCCGGCAGCCGCGATCCCGCCGGGCTCAATGCTTTGCGAACTGCGCTTTCAACTGCGAACATCGAAGGCCAGACCAACGGCCTGCTGTTCGACGTTTCCAGCGCCACCCAGGGTCGCAAGCTGACGAGCGATGCGCTGGGCAGCATCGCCGGCGCGGCCAAGCTCGCGCTTGACAGCCAGGCCGGGGTCAACCTCGACGAGGAGGCGGTCAACCTGGTCAAATACCAGCAGGCTTTCCAGGCCTGCGGCAAGGCGATCCAGGTCGCCTCGACCCTGTTCGATACCCTTCTGGCGATCCGATAGGAGGCATCCGGCATGACCAATGTCAGCACCAGCGCGTTCTACGATCGCAGCAATTTTGACCTGTCGCGGCTGCGCGCCCGCGCCGATGCCTTGCAGGCTTCGATCAGCAGCGGACAGAAGCTCGGATCGCCCTCCGACGATTCGGTGGCTGCGGCGCGGGTGCGTTCGCTCACCCGGCTCGATACCTTCGACGCGGTCGATTCCACGGTTGCCAGCCGCGCCAGCAGCGACCTGTCGCTGACCGATCAGGCGCTGAGCCAGTTCACCAGCACGGTGATCCGGGTCAAGGAACTGGCGACCCAGGCGGCCAACGGCATCCTTACCACTGGCCAGCGCGCAGGGATCGCCACCGAGCTCGATCAGATCTCGAACGAGCTGGGTCGGCTTGCCAACACCCGCGATTCGAACGGCCACGCCCTGTTTGGCGGCGATACCGCGGGCGATGCCTACAGCTTCGACGCCGCTGGCAATCCCACTTACATCGGCACCGCCACCGCCAGCGAACTGCCGCTGGGTGACGGCCAGTCGGTGACCCGCGGGCTGACCGGTCCCGAGTTCCTCAACTTTACTGGACCCGGCGGTGCAACCAACCTGTTCGCGGTGGTGCGCACCCTGCGCGACGCGCTCAACGGCGCGGCGGCCGATCCGGCGCAGGCCGCGCGCGATGCGCTGGCCCCGCTCGACACCGGCCTCGAAACACTGACCACCCAGCAAACGGTGATCGGCGCGCGGCTCAACTGGATCGATCTCAACACCGAGCGTCGCACCCAGATGAGCCAGCAGCGCAGCGACGAGGAAGCCAGCGTCGGCGGCACCGACCTGTCGCTTGCGGTGTCGCAGTTGCAGCAGACCATGACCGTGCTTGAGGCGAGCCAGGCCAGCTTCGCCAAACTCGCCCAGCTTTCGCTGTTCGACCTGCTGCGCTGATTTCGCGCCGCACCGCTTGTTGTATTTGGGGGAATTGAGAGATGTACGCCGCAGCCGGGATCGTGATCCTGATCGTCATGGTGTTCGGGGGCTTTGCCATTACCGGCGGGGCGCTCGGCCCGGTCATGGAGGCGATCCCGCACGAGATGCTGATCATCATGGGTGCAGCGCTTGGGGCCTTGGTTACCGGAAACAATCTGCACGGGATCAAGTCCTTCTTTGGCGGGTTTAAGAAAGTGGTCAAAGGCCCGCGCCACACCAAACAGGATCACATCGACGCGATCGTGCTCACCGCCAAGCTGATGAAGCTGCTCCGCGCCGAAGGGCCGGTGGCGCTGGAAAGCCACGTCACCACTCCGGCAGAGTCGCCGATCTTCGCCGAATATCCACGCCTGCTCGCCAACAAGCCGCTGATCGCGGTGATCGCCGATACGCTGACGCTGATCGTGGTCTCATCGGGCACGCTCGAAGTCCACGCGGTCGAGGACGTGGTCGACAATGCGCTCAAGCAGCATTTCCATGAGATGCACGAACCTCAGCACGCGCTGTCCAGCCTCGCCGATGCGCTGCCCGCGCTGGGGATCGTCGCGGCGGTGCTCGGCGTGGTCAAGACCATGGGCTCGATCGACAAGCCGCCATCGGTGCTGGGCGGAATGATCGGCTCGGCCTTGGTCGGCACATTCATGGGGGTGCTGCTCGCTTACGGCATCGTCTCGCCGATGGCGAACCGCCTCAAACAGGTGATCGAAGCCGACGAGCAGATCTTCCACGCGGTCAAGCAGGTGATCATCGCCAGCCTGCACGGCTGGCCGCAGCCGCTAGTGGTCGAAAGCGCGCGGTCGGGTCTCGGCCACGATTTCCGCCCGGGACTGTCGGACCTGCTCGACGCGATGCGCGGGCGCTGAGCCATGCCGCCGCCAAAGAAGGGGCATAACGAGCCGCCTCGCCCGATCATCGTCAAGAAGATCACGATCGTCGCCGCCGGACATCACGGCGGCGCGTGGAAGGTGGCCTATGCCGACTTCGTCACCGCGATGATGGCCTTCTTCCTGCTGCTCTGGCTGCTCGGCGCAACCACCGAGAAACAGCGCAAGGGCATCGCCGACTATTTCACCCCGACGCTGGTCAAGATGAAGGAAGCCAGCGCCGGTTCGAACGGGCTGCTCGGCGGCTCGTCGATCGTCGATGCCGACAATTACCCCAACCGCGCCGGGCAGACCGGCAACCGCGCGATGACCATCCCGCGCGACGCGACTGGCGGACCCAAGGAAGGCGGCGAGCGGATCAGGCAGGTCAAATCGATGCAGGAGCGGCTGCAGGCGAAGCTTGCCGGTGACGCCAAGCTGCAGCGCCTCGCCAAGCAGGTGCGGATGATCGACACCACCGAGGGTATCCACATCGACCTGGTCGACGACGCCGATTTCTCGATGTTCCAACTCGGCACCACCGTGCTCACCCCCGATGCGGCCAAGCTGCTCGACGTGATCTGCGAACTGCTGCAAGGCGAGATCGGCGGCGTCTCGATCCGCGGCCATACCGACGCCGTGCCATGGAACGGCGGCGCAGGCGCGAACAACTGGTCCTTGAGCGCCGGCCGCGCCGAGGCGACCCGCCAAGCCCTGATGGCCGACGGCATCGGCGAGGCGCGTTTCCGCAAGATCGAAGGCGTCGCCGACCGCGAGCCGCTGGTCCAGAACAACCCGCTCGACCCGCGCAACCGGCGAATCTCGATCCTGCTGATGCGTTGAACCGATTTAGGGTTTACACCCTAAGTCGGTTCACGGCATAGGCCCTTCCCGGAGGACAGGGGACAATGGCCGATCAACACTACACGATGTGGGCAATGCCGCACTCGCTCTATGCGGGCAAGCTGCGGTCTTACCTGATCAAGAAGCAGGTCCCCTACCGCGAGATGATCGCCTCGGACCCGCGTTTCCTTGGCGAAGTGATCGGCAAGATCGGCCATGCGGTCATCCCGGTGATCGAGACCCCCGAGGGCGAACTTCTACAAGATACGACCGCGATCATCGATCATCTCGAAGCGCGGTTTGCCAGCCCCAACCTGGCGCCGCCGGGGCCGGTGCAGACAATCATCGCGCAGTTCCTCGATGCCTTCGGTTCGAACTACATGCTGCCGCTGGCGATGCACTACCGCTGGTCGTACCGCGAGCAACAGGAGCTGTTCCTGCGCACCGAATTTGCCCGCGCGATACCGCATATGGACCATGCCTCGCGGCTTGAAGTGGCGGGCAAGGTGATGACCAAGTTCGCCGGTTTCCTGCCTAATCTGGGAGTGCGTGAGGCGGTGATCCCGGCAATGGAGGAGAGCTACCGCGAACTGCTGGGCGCGCTGGAATTGCACTTCCAACAGCACCCCTACCTGCTCGGCGGGCGCGCTTCACTGGCCGACTTCGGAATGATGGCTCCGCTCTTCGCGCACCTTGGTCGCGATCCCGTGCCGGCGCTGCTGATGAAGACCACCGCGCCGTCGGTGTTCCGCTGGACCGAGCGGATGAACAGCCCGGCCATGGTCGATAGCGATTATCCGCAAGAGGTGGACGGTTTCCCGGCGGACGACACCTTGCCCGAGACGCTAATCCCGGTCCTGGCCTGCGCGATGGCGCATTGGACCCCGGGCCTGCGTGCCGACGCCGAGTGCTTCAACCGCTGGCTGGCTGGTCTCGACGATCCGCGAACGGGAACTCTGGTGTCGCACGACGGCAAGCGCCAGGTGCACCCGCATGTCGGCCGGATCAGCTATCCCTGGCGCGGCGTGACGATGGAGCGCGCAAGTCATCCGCACTCGTTGTGGCACTTCGCCCGCGCCCAGCGCACCGCGCTCGCCCTGACTGGTTCTGACGCAGCGCGGCTTGCGGCGCTGCTGGATCAGATCGGCGGTACCGAACTGTTTGCGCTAAGCACCGATCACGCGATCGAGCGGCGCGATAACGTGCTGGTGCTGGCCTAAACCCACCCCTGCGCGCGTTCGACCGCCTTGTTCCACTTGGCGTAGAGTTCCTCGCGCCGGGCTTCGTCCATTGCCGGCTGCCAGCGTTTGTCGACGCCCCAGTTGGCGGTGATGTCGGCGGTCGATTGCCAGTACCCAACCGCCAGGCCAGCGGCATAGGCCGCGCCCAGCGCGGTGGTTTCGATCACCTTGGGGCGGACCACCGGGACGCCGAGGATGTCGGCCTGGAACTGCATCAGCAGTTCGTTGACTACCATGCCGCCGTCGGTGCGCAGTTCGGTGAGGCGGACGCCCGAATCGCGCGCCATGGCCTCGACCACTTCGCGCACCTGAAAGGCCACAGCCTCCAGCGCGGCGCGGGCGATGTGGGCCTTGGTGGCGAAGCGGGTCAGCCCGGCGATGATCCCGCGCGCGCTATCGTCCCAGTGCGGGGCGTAGAGGCCGGAGAATGCGGGGACGATATAGACGTCGCCGTTGTCGGGCACGCTGGCGGCAAGCGGCTCGATCTCGGGTGCGCTGGCGATGAGTTCCAGTTGATCGCGCAGCC
>JBJTLY010000173.1:0-4482 GCA_046063275.1 Novosphingobium sp.
CGCCGGGGTTGCCTTCACCGGATCGACCGAGACCGCACGCGCGATCAATCGCGCGATGGCAGGGCGCGACGGACCGCTCGGCGTGCTCGTCGCCGAAACCGGTGGGCAGAACGCGATGATCGTCGACAGTTCGGCCCTGCCCGAACAGGTCACCCGCGACGTGGTCGCATCGGCATTCCAGAGCGCCGGCCAGCGCTGCTCGGCGCTGCGGGTTCTGTATCTGCAGGACGATGTCGCCGACGGCATGATCGAGATGATCAAGGGCGGTTTTAACAGCTTGATTGTCGGCAATCCGGAAGAGTTGGCGACCGATGTCGGCCCGGTAATCGATGCCGAGGCCAAGGCCAAGCTCGACAAGCAAATAGCGGCGATGAAGAAAGCCGGACACCAGGTGTGGCAGCGCGAATTGCCCAAGGAATGCAAGGCCGGGCACTTCGTCGCCCCGACGATCATCGAGATCGGCTCGATCCGCGAACTGGCGAACGAGAATTTCGGCCCCGTACTTCACGTCGCGCGATTCAAGGCCGAGGACCTTGAACAGGTTATTGCCGATATCAACGCCTGCCAGTTCGGGCTGACTCTTGGCCTGCACAGCCGGATCGACGCGACCCGGCGGCTGGTCGAAGCCAAGGCGCGGGTCGGCAATTTCTACGTCAACCGCAACCAGATCGGCGCGGTGGTCGGAAGTCAGCCGTTTGGAGGTGAAGGCCTGTCGGGGACCGGACCCAAGGCGGGCGGGCCGCACTATCTTGCTCGGTTCGCGACCGAGCGAGTTACCTGCATCGACACTACCGCAGCGGGCGGCAATGCCAGCCTGATGGCGGGGTAAGGCTCGACAGAAGCCTCCCTTGGCGGCAATCTCTCCAAAACGGCGGGAGAGAGCAGATGAAGAAGTGGCCCCTGTATGTCGGCGGCGCAGTGTTGTTGCTGGGCGGCGCGATGGCTGCGCGGACGGCGATGTTCGCGCCTGATGCGGTTGGCACCGGCAAGGGCATCTCGGTCGCCTCGGCTCCAACGTTCGACGGCAATCTTGCCGCACAGCATCTCAGCCAGGCGGTGCAAATCCAGACCGTCAGCCATCAGGACCCGGCCGAAAATCAGCCCGGCGAATGGACCAAGTTGCATGACTGGCTGACCGCCACCTATCCCAAGGCCAGCGCTGCGATGCAACGGCAGGAGCTGGGGCAGACTCTGGTCTATACCTGGCCTGGGAGCGACCCAAGCGCGCAGCCGATCATCTTGATGGCGCACCAGGACGTGGTGCCGGTTACCCCGGGCACGGAAAAAGACTGGAAACACGCCCCCTTTGCCGGCGAGATTGCCGAAGGTGCGGTCTGGGGTCGCGGTTCGGTTGACGACAAGGGCTCGCTGGTCGCGCTGTTCGAGGCGCTGGATGCACTCGCCGGACAAGGGTTCAAGCCCAAGCGCACGATCATCCTCGTTTCGGGGTTTGACGAAGAGGTTGGCGGGACCGGCGCCAAGGCCGCGGTCGACTGGCTCAAGTCACGCGGCACCAAGGCGCTGTTCACGATCGACGAAGGCGGGCTGATCGCCACCGACACGCCGATGATCAACGGCCCCGCGGCGATGATCGGGATCGCCGAGAAGGGCTACGTCACGCTCAAGGTCACCGCTCCGGCAACGGGCGGGCATTCTTCGGCGCCGCCAAGTCCCGACAAGATCGGCACGATCAACCTGGCCAAGGCCCTGCTCGCCATCGAGGCCAAGCAGTTCCCGCTCGAACTGCGCGGGCCAAGTGAAGCCATGGTTTCTGTGCTCGCCGCAAAGGCGGGGGGCGTTAACAAGCTCGTGATTGCCAACCGGTGGATCTTTGGCGGGGTGATCCTGTCCAAAATGGGCGACAATCCGGCCTCGGCGGCAATGCTGCACACCACGATTGCCCCAACGATGCTGATTGGCAGCCCCAAGGAGAATGTGCTGCCGCAGACTGCCACGGCATTGATCAACTATCGCATCGCGCCTTGGGACACATCGGCCAACGTGCTTGAGCATACCCGAGCGGCGGTAACTGCGCTGCCCGTCACCGTCGATCTCAATGGCGGGGCAATGAGCGAGCCGAGTCCGGTCTCTTCCACCAACTCGCCCGGCTGGAACCTGATCGCGGCCACGATCGGCGCCGAGCGACCCGGCCTCACCGTATCGCCTTACCTGGTGGTCGCCGGGACCGACAGCAAACACTTCAGCCCGGTCTCGCAGGACGTCTACCGCTTCCAGATGCTCAATTTCGCCAGCGGTGATATCAAGATGATCCATGGCACCAACGAGCACATGTCGCTGGATAATCTCGCCAGCATGATCCGCTTCTACGCAAGGCTGGTAGCGACTGCGGCGGGTTGATCCGAGAAGTTGCTTGCCCTTGTTAATCGCGCGGTTAAACTCTCCTGATGGGAGACCACGATGGATGACGCAACGTTCCAGCGCTTGCTGGCCAAGGCACTGCTGACCAAGGATCTTTTCACCTTCGACGAATTCCTGAGCTATTGGGCCAAGGACCGGCCCGAGCGGATCGCGATCGAGGGTGACGACCTGACGCTGACCTATGGCGAGCTTGAAGACGCGACCGCGCGGGTTGCCTCTGCGCTGCTCGCGCTGGGCCTGAACAAAGGCGACCGGATCAGCTGGTTCGGCAAGAACAGCGCGACCTATTTCGTGCTCTTTTTCGGTGCCGCCCGCGCCGGCGTGGTGATGGTGCCGATCGGCTGGCGGCTAGCCGAGCCCGAGGCCGCTTTCATCATCGACAATGCCGAGGCGAAGCTGCTGTTCCTCGGCGAAGGATTTGAAGCCTGCGCCAATACGCTGGGCAAACGCCCCGGAGTGCAGCGCTGCTTTACCGTGACCGAGGCGCAGGCCGAAGTGATTGCAGCGCCTCGCGCCGAGTTTACCCCTTCCGGCCCGGACGAAGCCATCCTCCAGCTCTATACCAGCGGCACCACCGGCAATCCCAAAGGCGCGGTGCTGTCCAATCGCAACCTGTTCGGGCTGCGCAAGGCCGGACTCGACAACCCGCCCCCGCACTCGCTGTGGGACGAGGACGAAGCAGTGCTGGTCGCCATGCCTTGCGCGCATATCGGCGGGACCGGGCTTGGCATCGTCGCACTCGCGGCGGGGCTGCCCGGCATCGTGCTCAGCGAATTCGATCCCGTGCGGGTGTTCGATGCGGTCGAAAACCGTGGGGTGACGCGGTTCTTCATCGTGCCGGCGGCGCTCGCTCTGCTGCTCAACCATCCCGACTGCGCCAAGACCGATTTCAGCCGGATCAAGTACATCATGTACGGCGCCAGCCCGATCCCGCTCGAACTGTTGCGCGAATGTATCTCCATGTTCGGCGCGGAATTCACCCAGAACTACGGCATGACCGAGACCACCGGCACGATCTGCGTACTCCCACCCGAGGACCACAGCGTTGAGGGCAACCAGCGGATGCGCTCAGCCGGCAAGCCGCTGCCGGGGGTCGAAGTGGTGATCAAAGGACCCGATGGCAGCATCTTGCCGCAGGGCGAGATCGGCGAAATCGTCACTCGTTCCTCGAGCAATATGCTCGGCTACTGGAAGCTGCCCGAGGCCACCGCCAGCACCATGGACGCCGACGGCTGGATCGCCACCGGCGACGTCGGCTACTTCGACGAAGACGGCTACGTCTACATGTACGACCGCGCGAAGGACATGATCATCACCGGCGGGGAGAACGTCTATCCGGCCGAGGTCGAAAGCGCGATCTATGGCCACCCCGATGTGCTCGAAGTGGCGGTGATCAGCATTCCCGACGCGAAGTGGGGCGAGGCGGTCAAGGCGGTCTGCGTGCCCAAGCCCGGCCACACCGTCGATCCCGACAGTGTCATGAACTGGGCGCGTGAACGCGTCGCCGGGTTCAAAGTCCCAAAGAGCGTCGACGTGATCGACGCCCTGCCCCGCAATCCCAGCGGCAAGATTTTGCGCCGGTCCTTGCGCGAGCCATACTGGGAAGGGCGCGAGCGGCAGATCAATTAGAAGGTTGGTTCACACGAAGACACGAAGATGTCGCGCCTGCGGCGAAGCCCCATGCCGTTCGAGCGGCAGTGCTCCGAGCTAGTGCTGATACGGCGAGGTGCCTGCGGCACTTGGCGGAACATCTTCGTGTCTTCGTGTGAACCCTAAAATACGCTACGCCCGACATAAAGCAGAGGAGTCCGAACATGTCCGATCCCCTTCCCGGCGCGCAGGCGCATATCGAAGCAGCGCTCAAGGTCTGCGCGGTGATCGACGATCTGCCGCCGGATACCCCACTGCTTCCAATCGCCAAAGTCGGCGTGATCGGCGCGGGAACCATGGGCGGCGGGATCACGATGAATTTCCTGTCTGCCGGCATCCCGGTTACCATCGTCGAGCTCCAGCAGGAGGCGCTTGATCGCGGCGTCGGCGTGATGGGGAAGAATTACGAAGCCAGCGTCAAGCGCGGGCGGATCGAGGCCGCCGATGCGCAGG
>JBJTLY010000174.1:0-10880 GCA_046063275.1 Novosphingobium sp.
GAACGCCACGCGGTGCGGCTCACGCGCGCTCGCCACCGCTTCGACCAGCCGCGGAAACTGGGCGGCGACCTTAATCAGCTCCAGTTCTTCGGCGCCAAGAAGTTCAAGCGTGTCGCCCGACGGCGCGAAACCGGCTTCGACACCTTTGCGCAGGGTCGAGGCGATCCGGGCATTGGCGTACTGGACGTAAAACACTGGATTGTCCTTCGAGGCTTCGACCACCTTGGCGAAATCGAAGTCCATCTGCGCTTCGGGCTTACGGGTCAGCATGGTGAAGCGGACGACGTCCTTGCCGACTTCCTGCACCACATCGGCAAGCGTGACGAAGTTGCCCGAACGCTTGGACATCTTGACCGGTTCGCCGTTGCGCAGAAGCTGGACCATCTGCACCAGCTTGACCTCGAGGGGCTTTTCCTTACCCGAACCGGCGGTCAGCGCAGCCACGGCCGCTCTGATCCGCTTGACCGTGCCGGCATGGTCCGCGCCCCAGATATCAACCAGTTCGTCTGCGCTTGCGGCCTTCTGGAAGTGATAGGCGAGGTCCGCACCGAAATAGGTCCAGCTGCCGTCGCTCTTCTTGATCGGGCGATCCTGATCGTCGCCGAACCGGGTCGAGCGGAACAATGGCAGTTCGACCGGTTCCCAGTCCTCGATCGTCTTGCCCTTGGGCGCTTCGAGCTGACCATCGTAAACCAGATCGTGCGCGCGCAGCCACGCTTCGGCCTCTTCGGGCTTGCCCGCGGCCTGCAGCTCCGCCTCGGACGAGAACAGGTCATGATGGATGCCAAGCAAGGCGAGATCGGCCTTGATCATCACCAGCATCGCCGCGACCGCGCGGGTGCGGAACAGTATGAGCCACTCGGACTCAGGAGCCCGGGAATATTTGTTGCCGAATTCGGCAGCCAGTTCCTTAGCTACCGGGATCAGGTAGTCGCCCGGGTAGAGGCCCTCGGGCACTTCGCCCACCGCTTCACCTAGCGCCTCGCGGTAGCGCAAGTGGACCGAACGCGCGAGCACGTCGACCTGTCCCCCGGCATCGTTGACGTAGTATTCGCGGGTCACCTTGTGTCCGGCAAATTCAAGCAGCGTCGCCAGTGCGTCGCCGACCACCGCGCCGCGGCAGTGGCCCATGTGCATCGGCCCGGTCGGATTGGCCGAAACATATTCGACGTTGACCATCTTGCCGCCGCCCATCGCCGAACGGCCATAGTCGCCGCCCAGCGCGGCGATCGCGCGCAGTTCAGCGATCCACGCGGCGGAATCAATCTTCAGGTTGATGAACCCGGGTCCGGCGATTTCGGCGCCGGTCACTCCCGGTACCTTGATGAGTTCGGCACTCAGTGCTTCCGCCAGTACGCGCGGGTTGGTCCCGGCTGGCTTGGCCAGCACCATTGCGGCGTTGGTGGCAAGATCGCCATGGCTGGCATCGCGCGGCGGCTCGACCGCGACATTGGCACGGCTGAGGCCAGTCGGCAGCGTGCCCGCAGCTTCGAGCGCATTCAGCGCAGCGTCGATATGGCCGGCAAAGGCGGCGTGCAGCGTTTGGGTTGCAGTCATGGCGCGCCGGTTAGCGCTTTTGCCGGGAGAAGCAAATCCTCCCCGAGCCGGACCGGCCTTAACGCGTGGCGTTGTAGGTCAGCTGATCCTGAGTCAGCTGGAAGCCGACCAGCACGTCAAAGGTCGCGCGGGCGATTGCCGCCTTGACGTCGGGCTGAGCGAGCGGATCGATCGCAGCATCTTCCTGACCGGCGCGGCGCTTGCGGGTGATCCGGTCGCGAATGTCTTGCGGCAGGGTTGCTTCGGCCTTGTCGACGTAAGCCCCGCCCGAGGCGCGAGCGGTGACGCGGTCCTGCCCATCGGTGAAGGCCAGGTTGACCTGACCGACGCGCTTCGAGATCACCGCGCGGCCGCCGCGCAACACCACGACGTAGAACGGCAGCGTCACGGTGCGCGCGCCGCGCGCATCGCTGCGGCGGGCCTGGACGTCGAAGCTGACATTGGTGAAGACCTTGTCGCCGCTGTCGTTGCACTGGCTGCGCACGTTGGTCATCGCGGCGACAACATCGATATTGTCGGCGGTGGTGTTTCCGGGGACACGGAAGGTGGTCACATCTCCGGTATTCTGCGGGATGCCGACCGACGGGCACTGGCTGCGCACCGCGCTGATGCCGACCCCTTCATCGACCACGATATCGCCGGTCGACTTGCACCCGGCCAGCAGGGCAGCCAGGGCAACGGCGGAAATCAGGCGGGTCTGGCGATTCATCGGGAAGTCCTTGAACGATGCATATGATCTTGCTGTGCATGCCCTAGCGGCGCGAATGGCAAAGCGCTAGGGGGGCCGAGATGAACGCCATATTGCCAGATGCCGATTTGCTTCCCTTGCGCTTGTTACTGGCTGCACCGCGCGGTTTTTGCGCCGGTGTCGACCGTGCGATCGAGATCGTCGAGCTGGCGCTGCAGCGCTATGGCGCGCCGGTCTATGTCCGGCACGAGATCGTCCATAATCGCTTCGTGGTCGACAGCCTCAAGGCAAAAGGCGCGGTGTTCGTCGAGGAACTGGATGAGGTTCCGGACGGTGCCCCGGTGGTGTTCAGCGCGCACGGAGTACCCAAAGCGGTGCCCGAAGCCGCGACCACGCGCGGGCTCGACTGGCTCGATGCGACCTGTCCCTTGGTCAGCAAGGTCCACCGCCAGGCAGAACGCCAGATCGAGGCCGGGCGCCACATCGTGTTTATCGGCCACAAGGGCCACCCCGAAGTGATCGGCACTCTGGGCCAGGTGCCCGAGGGGACAATCACGCTGGTCGAAACGGTTGCGGATGTGGCGGGGCTGGACTTCGCGCCCGAGACGCCGTTCGCCTTCCTGACCCAGACTACATTGTCGGTTGACGATACGGCGGAAATCGTCGCGGCACTTCGTGCCCGCTTTCCGCAAATCGTCGGACCCAAAGCCGAGGATATCTGTTACGCCACTTCTAACCGCCAGGCGGCGGTCAAGGTGATTGCGCCCGAATGCCAGCTGGTGCTGGTGATCGGCGCGCCCAACAGTTCGAATTCGGTGCGTCTGGTCGAAGTGGCCGAGCGCTGCGGCGCGCAGGCGCGGCTGGTCCAGCGCGGCAACGAAATCGAGGCTGGCTGGCTCGACGGTGTTTCAGTTCTTGGCCTCACCGCCGGCGCCTCCGCGCCCGAGGAGCTGATCCAGGAGGTGATCGCCCGGATCGCCGAGCTACGCCAAGTCACCGTCGAACAGGTCGTCACCGCCGAGGAAAAGATGGTGTTCAAGCTGCCCAAGCAGCTCGCTGACTGATGGCTGTCTACACCCAGCTTGGCGCGGAGGAGCTGGCGGCCTTGATCGCCGAGTTTGATGTCGGCGAGCTCGTCATGGCCAAGGGCATCGCCGAGGGGGTGTCGAACAGCAACTGGCTGATCGAGACCAGCGGCAAGGACGGCAATGGCGCGCGGTTCATCCTGACGATGTACGAATACCGCATCGAGCTGGACGACCTGCCGTTTTTCTTGTCCTTGCTCGATCATCTTGCCGCCAAGGGCTGCCCGGTGCCGCGCACGATCCACGACCGTTCGGGCGCGCTGTACCGCAAGGTCGGCGACAAAGCGGTGGCACTGATCGAATTCCTTCCGGGTGTCTCGGTCAGCGTCCCAACTATGGCCCAGGCGCGGGCTGTCGGTGTCGCACTAGCGCAAATGCATCTTGCCGCAGCCGATTTTGCCGGCACGCGTGCCAACGGCATGGACCTCGCCGAATGGCAGCGGCTGGCGGCGGAATGCGGCGATGAGGGACTGCGCTCGATCGATCCGGCGCTTGCCGAAGTGGTGGCAAGGGAACTGCCGCTGCTTGCCGCCGCCTGGCCGCAAGACCTGCCGCGCGGAGTCATCCACGCCGATCTGTTCACCGATAATGTCCTGATGCTGGGCAGCAGAGTAACCGGGCTGATCGACTTCTATTTCGCCTGCACTGACCTCATCGCTTACGATGTTGCGGTCACCCACGCGGCATGGTGCTTCGACAACGATGGCCGCAATTTCGCATCCGATCTGTCAACCGCGCTGCTTGCGGGTTACGAAAGCCTGCGGCCTCTGAGCGATGTCGAGCGCGCTGCCCTGCCGGTGCTGGCGCGCGGCGCGGCGCTGCGCTTCACCATGAGCCGGGCCTATGACTGGCTCCACACGCCGACGGACGCACTGGTGACGAGGAAAGACCCGCTGGCCTTTGCCCGGCGGCTCGAATTCTATGCCGATCCGGCCAATGCGGGAATATTCGCAGCAACATGAAAAAGATCGAAATTTTTACCGACGGGGCCTGCAAGGGTAATCCCGGCCCCGGCGGCTGGGGCGCAGTGCTGCGCATGGGTGCGCATGAAAAAGAATTGTCCGGCCACGAACCCGCCACCACCAATAACCGCATGGAACTGACCGCGGTGATCGAGGCGCTGCGCGCGCTCAAGACCCCATGCGATGTCGCTCTGCACACCGACAGCCGCTATGTGATCGACGGGATCACCAAGTGGATCATCGGCTGGCAGAAGAACGGCTGGAAGAATGCCGCCAAGAAACCCGTGCTCAATGCCGACCTGTGGCGCGCATTGCTGGAAGCCAAGAATGGCCACCGCATCGCCTGGCACTGGGTCAAGGGACACGATGGCCATCCGGAAAACGAGCGCGCCGATCGCCTCGCGAGCGATGCGGCGCTCAACCCTGGCCGTTAGCTGTTGTCTTCGACCGCAGCACCGGGCCCGTTCTTCTTGATCGATTCGATTGCATTCTCGGCACTGGCCTTGCTCGAATAGCCTTCGGTCGAGAACATAACTTCCGAGTTGTATTTGAAGCGAACGCGGAATTCGCCGGCCTTGTCCTTATAAATCTCGAATGTGTGCGCCATTGGACCCTCCTCTAGTTGGCTGCGATCAGAATAGCGGGGGAAAGCTGATTCGCTAATGAACAAAGCGTAACGGGCTGTAGGGCGCCGGATCGATTGCACCGTCGGGCTCACCCAGCAGAAGGCGCAGCGCGAGATCGGCAGCGGCGGGCGCGGTCTGGATGCCGAATCCGCCCTGACCGGCGAACCAGAAAAAGTTCGGCTCGGCGCCGTCGAAGCCGTAAACCGGCAGGCGATCCGGGGCGAAACTGCGCAGCCCCGCCCACTTGTGCTCTACCGCGGCGATCGGCCAATCGATCACCCGCTCAAACCGGTCGATCGCGGTGGCGACATCGATTTCCTCGGGCGCGGCGTCGCATGGCGGGCTCGGCACCTCATCATGCGGGCTCAGCCACAGCTTGCCGCTTTCGGGCTTGAAATAGAAGCTGCCGTCGTGGCCCATTACCAATGGCAGGTCGCTGGGAACAGGCGTTCCCATCCGCATCTGCACCACGGTGCGGCGGAGCGGTGCGATGCCGAGCGGAGCCACGCCCGAACGCTCGGCAACCACGTCGGCCCAGGCTCCAGCCGCATTGATCAGGACGCGCGCCTCGGCGCTCCGCTCGTCAGCAAGCTCCAGTCTCCAGCTCTCCCCAATCCGCGTGGCCGCCGCCAGTTCGGCCTTCGTCCACAGGTCTGCCTCGGCCTTGCGCGCCATGGCCAGATAGAGCTGGTGCAATCCCGCTACGTCGATGTCCTTGCAATCGGGTTCGTAAACCCCCGCGACCCACTCCGGCCTGAGCCCGGGCAGGCGCACCTCAAGCTGCGCGCGCTCCAGCCGCTCGACCCGAACGCGCAGCTCGGCGAATGTCTTGGCGAATTCCTCCAAGTCCTCCACCTCATCGGCCCGCGCCAGGGTCAGCCCGCCGCGATCGGCAAGCAGATCGTGCTGCTGGAGAAAATCGAACGATGCGGCGGTCAGGGGCAAGACCAGCGGCCCGCCATAGCTTTCGGTCCAGAACGCAGCGGAGCGACCGGTGGCGTGGTAACCCGGGCGGTCTTCCGCTTCGAGGAGCAAGACTCGTCCCTGCGCGGCAAGGCCTGCGGCGAGCGATGCCCCGGCAATTCCCGCTCCGACAATGGCGAAATCGTACATGGTCAGCCCGCCGCGATCCGCGTCAGGAAGGCATCGCAGGCAGCCAGGGCACGATCCCTCACTGGATCTGCTTCGCGCAGGATCTCGTGCGCAGCTTCACTGCCGAAATGCACCAGTTCGCAATCGCGCAGCCGCGTTGCGGCCTTGGCCATCGCCTTCCACGCGACCAGCTTGTCGTTATCAGTACCCAGCATCAGCACCGGTACCGCAACCCGCTCGATCACACCTGCCGACCCCAGCAACCGCATCGAGGCATAGCCGCGTTCGACCCAGCCCCAGCTCCCCGGCCCCATCACCAGTTCGGGCCGTGCTTCGCGCCACCACTGTTCGTCGGCGTAGCGATCCCGGTCGTGAGTCAGCAGATGCTCGCGCGCTGCGGGTATTTCGCCCGGCTTTTCGCTCCACTTCCAGGCGGGGCGACGCGGATCACCCAACGCCTTCATCAGTTTTGCCGCACCATGCATCATCGCTTCGGGCAGCACGCTGGAAGTGAAGCCGAGCATTGGCGCGGACAGCAGCAAGCCGTCCGGATCGACCAGCCCTTCGGCGGTCGCACGCAGTACCAGGTGCCCGCCCATCGAATGACCTGCCAGCACATGCGGCCCCGGTGTTTCGGCTTTCCAGCTCTGCCAAAAATGCGCGAGATCCCCGTTCCAGGTTGCGAAATCATCGATATGCCCGGTCACTGCATCGGTACCCAGCCGACCCGATCCGGCCTGACCACGCCAGTCGCTTGCGGTGATTCGCCAGCCCAGCGCAGACCAATGCGCCAGCGTTTCGAGATACTTTTCGTAGAAGTCCCCGCGCCCGGGCAGGAACATGATCGAGCCCCGGGCCTCGCCCGTCGGTGCCGGCCAGTCGATCCGCCGCACGGAGTGGCCGTCTGCCGTGACCCAGCGGCTTTCCCGCACGCCAGACGGAATTGCGCGACGATCGAAGGCTAGCTTGGGTGCTGAACTCATTTGGCTAATTTCAGCCTCTTGGCACTGGTTACTTTTTGGTAAGTCCTGCCCTTTACACACGCTCCCAGGGACCAGGGGGCGTCAATGCCGAACTTCGAATTTCGTTACCTATTGCTGGGTGCATTGGCAATCGCGCTGCTGGTCGCTGCGTTTACCGACATTCGTCGCCGCCAGATCGACAACTGGCTCAACGGCGCCATCGCTGCCGCCGCCCCACTCTACTGGTGGGCCAGCGGCCTTTCGCTGTGGCCCGATGTGGCCTGGCAGGTCGGCGTCGCCATTTTGACTCTTATCGTATTGGCGATTCTTTTCGCGTTGCGCGCCATGGGCGGCGGCGACGTCAAGCTGCTGACCGCGCTGGCGCTGTGGATCCAGCCGCTGTGGTTCGTCCGCCTGCTGATCGGCATGGCTCTGATCGGCGGCCTGCTGACCCTTGTGATGGGCGCCTGGCACGTCACGCGCCGCCGCAAAGAGCGGCTGGCCATTCCCTATGGAGTCGCGATTTCCAGCGCGGCCTTGTGGGTTCTTGCACTGCAATTCGTACCCGCCTTTGCCAGCTCAGCCGTAACGGGCTCAGCGGGGTGAACCGGATTTTAACCAGTTTGCCCGATTAAGCACATACGTTTCTCGGGATTTTCTAGGGGGCTTGTTTAGCCATGGATAAAAAGAAGCTGATGCTGCTGCTTGGCGCGCTGGTCATTGCGATCGGTACCGCCATGGCTGCTCGGAGCCTGTTCATCGGAGCCTCCGCTCCCAAGGCAGAAGCCGCTCAGGCCCCCAAGGGCCCGAAGGTACTGGTGGCGCAGCGCGCGCTTCCGGTCGGCACGATCATCACCGCTGATTCGGTCGCCTTCCAGGAATGGCCCAAGGACATGGTGCAGGACGCTTACTTCATCGACGGCGAAGCCGACATGAACAAGCTTCTCGGTACTGTCGTGCGCTATCCGATCACGGCGGGCCAGCCGGTTACGCAGGGTGGCCTTGTTGCCCCAGGCGATCGCGGCTTCCTTGCGGCAGCTCTGGGTGCCGGCATGCGCGCAGTCACAGTTCCGGTGTCGGCCAAGACCGGCGTCGGCGGCTTCGTCTTCCCGGGTGACCACGTCGACCTTATGCTGACCCAGACGGTCCCATCGACCGATACCGGCCAGCCGCTCAAGGCGACGGAAACCTTCCTGCGCAACGTCCGCGTGCTCGCCACCGACCAGTCGACCGAAACGACTGTTGAAGAAGGCAAGACAGTGGTCCGCGCGTTTCAGACCGTGACCCTTGAGGTCACTCCGAAGATCGCCGAAAAGATCGAGGTCGCCCAGACCATCGGTACGCTCAGCCTGTCGCTGCGCAGCCTTGCCGACAATCAGGGTGAACTTGACCAAGCGATCGCCAGCGGCACCGTCAAGGTTCCGGCCGGCGCGACAAAGACCCAGGAAGCCAAGTTCCTGTCGGACGCGATGAACCGCCCGGTCGATGGCAGCACGACCTTCGTGACTGGCGGCGATGTGTCGCGCTTCCAGCGCCGCACCGCTCCGAGCCAGGAGCCGAAGGCACCGCAGATGATGTCGCCTTACTCCGGCTACAACCGCCCAAGCCCTGCCATGGCCTACTCGCGCAGTCCGGCTAGCTCGACCTCGGTCACTACCCGCTCGGGCAGCGTGGTCCGCGTGACCCGCGGCAAGATCACCTCTGCCGAACCGGTCGGAGGGAACTGACATGACCATGAATGCTCATTCCGCCCAATCGGTCGCGAAGAAAGGCCCAGCGATGAAACGCCTCGCCATTACCCTCCTGACGGCTGCCTGTGCGGTTGCTCCGCTTGGCCTGCTGTCCAACTCGGCGGCCCAAGCCCAGTCGGTCAGCCGTCCAGCCAACGATCTGGTGCTCTCGATCGGACGCGGCCAGCTCGTTTCCGTCGCTGGCACCATGACCGACGTGTTCGTCGCCGATGACAAGGTCGCCGACGTCCAGGTCAAGTCGCCGCACCAGCTTTATGTCTTCGGCAAGGCCGGCGGCGAAACCACGATCTACGCCAGCAACTCTTCCGGCGACGTTATCTGGTCAGCCAACGTCCGCGTCGGTTCGAACATCGATAGCGTCGACCAAATGCTGCATATGGCGATGCCTGATGCGAAGATCTCGGTCTCGACGATGGGCACCAACACCTTCTTGCTCACCGGTACTGTCGCCGCGCCGGAAGATGCGGCCGAGGCACAGCGCCTGGTCCAGGCCTTCGTCGGCAAGGAAGCGAATGTCATCACCCGGCTCAAGCTGGCGACCCCGCTGCAGGTCAACCTGCACGTCAAGTTCGCCGAAGTCAGCCGCTCGCTGATCCGCGACATCGGCACAAACCTGACCAGCATCGACGGCAGCAGCGGCTTCCAGTTCGGCATCGGCCAGGGCCGCACGGGTGCCTTCCCCAACATGCGTCCGGGCACCGTGACCGGCGTCGGCAACTCTGTTGTCACGCATATTATCGATCCAACGGCCCAGTATGTGATCAATGCCCAGGGCATCGCAGTCGATCCGGTCACGGGCGTGCCGGTCAAGCTGGTCGAAGTGGCCGGCAACACGATCAACCCGATCTCTTCAGGCTCGACACTGGGCTTCGCGGGCCATCTCCTCGGGCTCGACCTGCTTGGTGCGCTCGATCTTGGCGAGCAGGTCGGTCTGGTCTCGACCCTGTCGGAACCCAACCTGACTGCACTTTCGGGTGAAACCGCAGACTTCCTCGCGGGCGGCGAATATCCGATCCCGATCAGCCAAGGCCTCGGCACCACCTCGATCGAGTACAAGCGCTTCGGGGTCAGCTTGTCCTATACCCCGACCGTGCTCTCGAACGGCCGCATCTCGATGCGGGTTCGTCCCGAAGTGTCCGAACTGTCGAGCCAGGGCGCGGTGACGCTCAACGGCTTCCAGGTTCCGGCGCTGACCATCCGCCGGGCTGAAACCACGGTGGAACTGGGTTCGGGCCAAAGCTTCATGATCGCCGGACTGATGAGCAACAGCTCGCAGAGCACGTTGAAGAAGATGCCCGGCGCCGGCGACTTGCCGATCCTCGGTTCGCTGTTCCGTTCCACTCACTTCCAGAAGGGTGAAACCGAACTGGTGATCATCGTCACGCCGTACCTGGTTAACCCGGTCGACGCGAATGACATCAAGCTTCCGACCGACGGCTTCAAGTCTCCCAACGTTGCCCAGCAGGTGTTCGGCGGCATGCAGAGCGACGGCAAGTCGGGCGGCGATCGTCCGAAGCCCACATCAGCTCCGCAGCAGAACCCGAACGGCCCACAGGTCGGCGATGCCTATGCCCCTGCCCGCGCTCCGGCGCCGCAGACGGCATCGGGTGGCGACAAGGACAACAAGAAGAAGAAGTCGAAGGGCGACAGCGATGCCAGCCCCGGCTTCAGCCTGAACTGAGAGGTGACGACAATGCGCAATTCAATCACTCGCAAGGCACTTGCCAGCGCCCTCACTCTCGGTCTTGCCCTTGGGCTCAGCGCCTGCGGCGGGATGCCGAAGAACCGCAGCCTTGAAAGCGTGCACCAGGCAGTTGTGACGACGAGCAATTACACGCTCGATATCGCGGCCGGTCCGGGCGGGGTTTCGATCCCCGAACAACGCCGCCTGTCAGGCTGGTTCGAGGCGATGGACCTCAAGTACGGCGACCGGATCTACGTCGATGACCCGATGAAGAGCCCGTCGACCCGCAGCGCAGTGGATGCCGTGGCGGGACGTTACGGCATGATGGTCAGCGACGATGCCCCGGTAACCCCGGGCGACGTGAGCCCCGGATCGGTGCGCATCATCGTGACCCGCTCAAACGCAAAGATTCCGGGCTGCCCAGACTGGTCGAACAAATCG
Organism: Novosphingobium sp.; assembly: GCA_046063275.1. Lineage (GTDB taxonomy): Bacteria > Pseudomonadota > Alphaproteobacteria > Sphingomonadales > Sphingomonadaceae > Novosphingobium. The sequence continues at coordinate 10,849 of JBJTLY010000174.1, forward strand.
GACGTAAATCTCGGTAACGGCCCATACGTCAA
>JBJTLY010000175.1:0-6118 GCA_046063275.1 Novosphingobium sp.
GAGCGCGTCGATCCGAAAACCGTCGGCCCCGCGATCCAGCCAGAACTTCGCCACCTCCAGCAGCGCATCCTGCACTTCGCGGTTATGGACATTGAGCTGCGGCTGGCTGCTGAGGAAATTGTGCAGGTAATACTGCCGCCGCCGCGCGTCCCAGGTCCAGGCCGGGCCGCCGAACACCGACTGCCAATTGTTGGGCGGCGAGCCATCGTCTTTGGCATCGGCCCAGACGTACCAGTCGGCCTTGTTGCCATCGCGGCTGGCACGGCTCTGGTTGAACCAATTGTGCTGGTCCGACGTATGCGAATAGACCTGGTCAAGCAGCAGCTTGAGCCCAAGTTCGTGCGCCCGTGCCGCCATTGCATCGAAATCGGCGAGCGTGCCGAAGATCGGATCGATGTCGCAGTAATCCGACACGTCGTAGCCAAAATCGGCCATCGGCGACTTGAAGAACGGCGAGACCCAGACCGCGTCGACCCCCAGCGAGGCGACATAATCGAGCCGCTTGGTGATTCCGGCCAGATCGCCGATCCCGTCGCCGTTCGAATCGAGGAAGCTGCGCGGATATATCTGATAGATCGCCGCGCCGCGCCACCACGGGTGAGCAGTCGCAACTTCAGGGGCGGTCGAGATCGGGGCAAGGTGGTTCATCGCAGACACGCAAACTCATTCATTCTTTCGCGGCGCAGACGGCAAAGCCGAGCGGAGCGAGGGTGACGGTGAAGCTGCCCGGGGCGTCGGCGGCAAGCGAGCACTGCCCGACCAGCGGCGCAAAGGAAAGGCTGCGCGCGGAAACCGGTACGTGGGCGCTGCGCGGTTCGTTGGCGGTATTGAAGGCGATCACCACTTCGCGGCCGGTTACGGGATCGAAGCGGGACAGCACGAACAGCCCGGGCTTGTCCGAGAACAGCCGCACCACGCTTTGGCCTGAGGTCAGCGCCGGGGTGCTGCGCCGCACCGCTGAGAGTTCGGCGATCAGCTTGTAGAGCGGATGCTGCTGGTTGAAATTGTCCAAGGCGGTGGTGCGGGTGGAACCAAGCAGCGACTGGTCGTTGTAAACCGCAACCTTGCTCGCGAACATATCCTGCCGCGAGAGCTGGTCACCGCCGTGGCCGATGAAGCCTTGCTCGTCCCCTGAATAGATCACCGGCACGCCGCGCATCGTCAGCATCATTGCGTGCGCCAGCATGTCACGCGCGAGCAATTCCTCGGCGTCGGCCTTGGGGTTGAATTGCGAGAGGAACATGCCGACCCGGCCGGCATCGTGATTGCCGAGGAATGTCGGCTGGATCAGCGCGGTCGCCGCTCCGCCTTCGTAGAGCACGTCATCCTGGATCAGCCGGGCCAGTTGCTGCGTGCCGGTGGTGCCGCTCGCGGCGGTGTCTGCGGCGAAGGCGAAGGCGAAATCGAGCGTAGCGGGGAGCCCCGCATTGCGGGTCCATTCGGCCTGCAGCGCCGGATCGAACTCGCTCGAAGCAACTTCGCCGAAGATGTGGAAGTTGGGGATGCCATTGGCCTTGGCCTTGGCCAGCATCGCCGGCACGAAGGCACGCCAGAATTCGGGGTTCACGTGCTTGGCGGTATCGATGCGGAAGCCGTCGATCCCGAAGCGGTCGATCCAGCTGCCGTAGATCTCGATGAAGCCCTGCACCACGCGCGGGTTTTCGGTGGCAAGGTCATCGAGCCCGGAGAAATCGCCGTACTGAGCGCTTTCACCCGACCAGTTCGAGTTGCCGCGATTGTGGTACCAGATCGGATCGTTGAGCCAGTCTGGTGTCTTGGCGTGCTCCTCACCCTTGGGCACAAACGGCGTGTAGGCGAACGAAGGATCGGTCATGTGCGACCAATTGGCTGCGCTCGGGTCGCTGTCGTCGCCGAACCCAGCGTTGATCGCGGCGCCCTTGGCCCCACCCCGGCGGCTGAACGGATAGTCGCCCTTGCCGCGATAGGTGTAATCCCTACCTTCTTTGTACTGGATCACATCGGCAGTGTGGTTGACCACGATGTCCATGTAGACCTTCATGCCCCGCGCGTGGGCGGCATCGACGAAGGCCTTGAATTCGGCATTGGTCCCGAAATGCGGATCGACCGAGGTGAAATCGGTGATCCAGTAGCCGTGATAGCCGGCGCTTTCATCGCCCTTGGGCCCCTGCACCGGCTTGTTCTTGAACACCGGCGCGAACCACACCGCAGTGGCGCCCAGACCCTGGATGTAATCGAGATGCTGGGTCAGCCCCTTGAGGTCACCGCCGTGATAGAACCCCTTGGCGGCAGGATCGAATCCGGTCTTGAGCCGGTCTCCTTTGAGGCCGCCTGTATCGTTCCTCGGATCACCATTGGCGAACCGGTCAGGCAGCACGAAATAGACCACTTCATCCTGCGGCGGACGCGCGCGGTAGTCTGCGGGAGTGTCGCCCGAAGCAGCCGCGAGCGGCAAGCCCAGCGCGAGCGACAGCACTGCTGCACCAATCAACCCACGCTTCATCATGCGGCGCTCCCTGCCAGTTGTGCCACCGTCGCGCGATGGTCCGGCAGCCCGTCCGCTGCGACGCGGTAGACCTTGGCCAGACTGTCGAGAAATGGCCCGAGATCCTCGCCCGGAACATTGTCCGCGAGCGGCGACCAGCGCCGCGGCAGGATCCCTTGCCCGACCATCACCTGGCCCCAGCTGTCGTCGAGGAACAGCTCGTCCTCTTCGCGGATAAACTGTCCGGCTTCGCGGAACAGATCGATCTTGGCGGCTAGCGTATCGGGCAGCGCCATCGCGCGGCAATGATCCCAGAACGGCTCGCCGTGCCGCTCGTTGGCGACATAGTGCAGCACGATGAAATCGCGCACCCGTTCCCACTCGGTTGCGGACAGGCGGTTGAAGGTGTCGCGTCCCGCGTCAAGGTTCGCCGGGTCGTGCGGGAGCAATTCGAGCAGCCGCGCGATACCCGACTGGACTAGGTGAATGCTGGTCGATTCGAGCGGCTCCATGAACCCCGCCGCCAGACCCAGCGCAACGCAGTTGTGCGACCAGAACCGCTCGCGGTGTCCAGCGGCGAAACGGATCGGACGCGGATCGGCAAGCGGCTCGCCCTCAAGGTTGTCGAGCAGCAGCGCGCTCGCTTCGTCGACCGACATGAACGAGGAACAGAACACGTGGCCATTGCCGGTGCGGTGTTGCAGCGGGATGCGCCACTGCCACCCGGCTGGGCGGGCCATCGACTGGGTATAGGGCCGGAACGGGCCGCCCGAACTGGGCACCGCCAAGGCGGTGTCGCAGGGCAGGTAATTGGTCCAGTCGATGTACCGGGTACCAAGCTCCTGCCCCAGCAAAAGGCTGCGAAAGCCGGTGCAGTCGATGAAGAAGTTGCCGGCAATGCGCCGATCACCGTCAAGTCGAAGCGCTGCGAGGTTGCCGGTATCGCTGAACCGATCGACACCGCTGATGCGGCCTTCGACGCGCTTTACCCCCAGCTCGGTCGCGTAATCGCGCAGCATTTGCGCAAACAGCGACGCATCGAGATGATAGGCATAGGCCAATTCGGGCACGGTGTTGGGACCGTTGCGACCGAGCGCGAACTTGCCCGCGCGCGCCGCCGCCACATTGTAGCTGTAATCGCCGAAATCGCCCGCCACGCCCATGGCGCGCCCGCGCAGCCAAAGCTGGCGGAAGGGGATCAGGCCGACCCCGCGGCCGACTTTGCCGAAGCTGTGGATGTAGGATTCGCCGCTCTGCCGCCAGCCTTCGAACTCGATCCCAAGCTTGAAGCTGGCATTGGTGCGGGCAAGGAAATCGGCCTGGTCGATACCCAGACCGATCAACAGGTTGTGGATCTGCGGGATCGTGGCTTCGCCGACCCCGACCGTGCCGATCTCATCGGATTCGACCAGGGTAATGTCCGCGCAATCGCCCAGGAAACGGGCAAGCGTGGCAGCAGCGATCCAGCCGGCGGTCCCGCCACCGGCAATCACGAACTGGAAGGATCGCTCAGCAGACATGGCTCATCTCCGCCCAAAGGTCCGGCCTTATCGATGACCGGAGCGGGCTAGCCAAGCAAACGATTGTCCAGAAGGTTGCGGCGGAGACCGGTGGTGCGACCCGATCCGATCCCCGCCGCGCCCTCATGAACGCATCAGAACTTGTACGTGAAGCCGGCGAGGAAGCGGCGACCGTAAGTCTGATATTTGAGCCAGGTATCGGGATAAGCCTGCCCGTTGACGTCGGCCAGGGTCGCCTGGCGCTCGTCGGTCAGGTTCTGGCCCTGAAGATAGAGCGACAAGCCATGCAGCGCCGAGCTGTCGGGAAAATCGTAGCCGATCTGCGCGTCGTAGACCGTTTCGGACAGCACCTGCTGACGATCGAGCCCGCCGCTGAACAGCGCGAAGTCACCCAGGAAGCCCGAGCGGTAACGCATCGAACCGCGCAGGTTGAACCCGTGGTTCTCGTAGAACGCGGTGAGGCTGCCGACCCACTTCGAATAGCCCGGGATCGCGGTGCCGCGACCGTTGGCATCGAACGCCTTGGTCTCGGTGTAGCCGAGCCCGCCGGTGATCCCGAAGCCGGTGAGCGCCGAGCTGAACACGTCGAACGGAAGCGTGCCGGCAAGCTCGCCGCCCATGATCCAGCCGCCCTTGGTGTTGACCGGGCCACTGAAGATGCCGATCGGCGTCGTCGGCACCACACCAGTCGTCGGCTTGGGGAAGCCCGAATAGTCGAAATTGGTCACGAAGGCGCTGGGATCGATGTAGGTATCGAGGTGCTTGTAGTAGAGCTGCACCGCGATGTAGCCCTTGCCGCCGAAGTACTTCTCGACGCTGAGATCGAGCGCGGTCGCCTGGTAGGGCCGGAGCAGCGGGTTGCCGCCGCCGCCGTTGTAGACCTTGAGCTGCGGATCGTAGCCGAAGTTCACGATATTGTTCATGTCCGGCAGGCGCGGGCGCATCATTTCACGCGAAGCCGCGAAGCGGATGACAACATCGGCGGGCGTGCGGATGTTGAGGTTCAGGCTGGGCAAGACCATCCAGAAACCGTTCGTGACGGTCGGCTTGGTCGCCCCGCTCGAGGTCAGGTCGGTATGAACCGCCTGCACGCCGACGTTGCCGGTCAGCGAGGTGCCGTTGCCGAGATCGGCATCGATCGAAGCCATCGCGTAGGGCGTCCAGACGTTTTCACTGATGTTGTAGGCTTGCGATGCACCGTAGGGCACCGGGTTGTACTTGAGCACGCCGCCCGGCACGAGCAGGCGCGGATCATACGACAGGATCGGCCCGAAGCCGCGGTCGAGCTGCACTGGAGCGAGCAGCAGGCTCGACGGGATCGGCTGCACGTCGAGGCCGTTGGCCGGGGTCAGCACGGCTTCGTCCTGGGTCAGCGTCTTGGTGCGATAGGTGTGATCGACGCCGACCTTGATCGACTTGAGCACCCTGCCGACATCCTGCTCGAGTTCGGCGCGGATTTCCTTGAGATCGTCGCGGCTCTTGCGGATCTTGTCATAGCCGGCCTGGTTGGTCGAACCCGACCAGCCTTCGACGTCGGTCAGGCCCAGCGCCAAGCTGTTGCCGTTGTAGTTTGAGACGAACACGGGACCGTGATCGGTGAGCGAGTAGGAGACCTGCCCGGAAGGCGGATAGATGAACTTGCCGTCGGGGCCATTCTTGCCGCGTCGCAGGCCAGCGGTGGTTTCGAGCCGGTCCTGATAGCGATCGGTGCGCGACCAGCTGACATCAAGCATCGCGCGGGTGCCGGTGCCCTGATCGTACTTGAGGTTGCCGCCAAACGAATAGGTGTCGTTCTTGTTGTCGGTGGCGTAGTTCTCGATCACCGGGGTGCCGTTGATCGTGGCCGCGGTGACGACTTGGTTGGCGTTGGCGGTGTAGCTGACGATCTGGTCCGCGCCGCAGTAGCCGCCGCAGTTGAAGGGCATTTCGAAGCCCTTCTGGTCGAGCTTCTCGTTGAAGTGCGAATAGAACCCGTCGACCGTCATAGTCAGCGCATCGCTGAACCGCGCCTGGAACGTGCCGTTGACGCCGAGACGCTTCAGACGCGAGGTTTCGGACCAGGTCTTGACCCCGTTGAGGCCGTAGGCATTGGGGCCGTAGCCGCCGTAGCCCCAGGCGTTCCAGTCGCGGGTCT
>JBJTLY010000176.1:0-5263 GCA_046063275.1 Novosphingobium sp.
TTCTGGCCTGTCGCGTCTTGAACGCTAGCGCAGGATTAATCATGCGCTGGGCGACAGTCCCGGCCAGCGGGTCCATACTCTGGCGATCAAGGCACGGGCTCCGGGCGAATAGGAGGGTCCCATGCCCGCAGTTTTTTCCAGTTTCGGCCTGTTTTTCGGTTTCATCGTGGTGCTGCTCGCGCTCAAGAGCTTCGGCATCAATCAGGAATACCAGCGCGGCGTGGTGTTCCGCCTCGGCCGCTTGAAGGAGACGAAGGGACCGGGCTGGTTCTGGTTGATCCCCCTGATCGAACGGGTGGTCAAGATCGATCTCCGCGTCATTACCTACGCTCTGGCAACGCAGGAGACCGTCACACGTGACGGTGTCGCTGTGAAGATCAACGCGGTACTGTGGTTCCGCGCGGTCGATGCGGCCAAGGTCGTCACCACGGTGATGGACTGGACCAGCGCGGTGATTCAGGCCGCCGAGACGGGCCTGCGCGATGCGATCGGGCAGAGCGAACTCGACCTGATCCTCAAGGATCGCACCTCAATCAACGCGCGGCTGCTCGAACTGCTCGGCACTACCGTCCAGCAATGGGGAGTTGCGGTCGATGCGGTCGAGATCAAGGACCTCGACATTCCCGAGCAGATGCAGCGCGCGATCGCTCGCGAAGCCGAAGCCATCCGCGAAAAGCGCGCACGGATCATCAAGGCCGAAGGTGAAAACGAAGCCTCGGCCAAGCTCGCTGAAGCTGCAAAGACCATCGGCGAAGTTCCCGGCGCGCTTGAACTACGACGGCTTCAGACGCTGAGCGAGATCGGGGTCGAGCACAATTCCACGATCATCGCGATGTTCCCGACCGAGCTGCTCGCGGCGGCCAAGCAGATTGCCGGCAAGAGCGACAATGGATGAGCGACATGACGATCGAAGCTACGATCCACCCTGTGACCCACGATCTTGGCGCATTCCAGGTGCGGCGCGCGCTGCCCTCGCCGCGGCGGATCATGGTCGGGCCGTTCATCTTCGTCGACCAGTTCGGCCCCGCGCACTTGCCGCCGGGGCCAGCGATGGATGTGCGCCCGCACCCGCCTATTGGTCTCGCTCCTGTGACGTGGCTATTCGAAGGCGCGATCGATCACCGCGACTCGATCGGCAGTTTCGCCACGATCCGCCCTGGCCAGGTCAACCTGATGACCGCGGGGCGCGGCATCGTCCATTCGGAACGCTCGCCGCAGACCGAGCGAGTGGACGGACCGCATCTTTACGGGATGCAGACCTGGCTCGCGCTGCCCGACGGACAGGAAGAGATCGCACCTGCCTTCGAAAGCCTGACGGACCTTCCGCTGGTTGAAGACAATTGCGTTTCCGCGCGGGTCATCATGGGATCGCTGTGGGGCCGCACTGCACCCACCACCCAGCACGCCGCGACGATCTACGCCGAAATCGTGCTAGCGCCCGGCGGCTCAATTCCGATCGATGCCGACGCCGATGAGCGCGCGGTCATGCTGGTCGGCGGTCAGGCTGCGGTCGATGGAATCGAGCTGGAACTCTATTCGCTGGTGGTTCTGGCGCCGGGCCATGCGGCGAGGCTTGGCTCAAGCCTCGGCGGCCGCGTCATGTTGCTCGGCGGTGAGGCCTTCACCACGCCGCGCCACGTCTGGTGGAATTTCGTTTCAAGCTCGCGCGAGCGGATCAATCAGGCCAAGGCTGACTGGCGCAGCGGTGCGTTCGGTACGGTGCCGGGGGATAGCGATGAGTTCATCCCGATCCCCGAAGTGCCACTGACCAACAGCGATTAGAACAGACACTTGGGAGGATAAGCATGACATTTGCCGGACAAGCCGCGTGGATTACGGGCGCTTCATCGGGGATTGGTGCGGCGCTTGCGCGCGGGCTGGCGGCACAGGGCGCACGTGTAGTACTGTCTGGCCGCAATGTTGCTGCGCTCGAAGTGGTAGCGGCGGATTGCGGCGAGACCTTGCTGCTGCCGTTCGAGACCACCGACTACGCCGCCATCGCCCCCGCCGTAGAGCTGGCATGGGATTGGTCCGGCGGGATTGACTTGCTGGTCAACAATGCCGGCATCTCGCAGCGCAGCCTGGCGCAGGAAACCGACTTTGCTGTTTACCAGAAGATCATCGATGTTGACCTGCTCGCACCGATTGCCCTCACCCAGGCCCTGTTGCCCCAAATGGTGGCGCGCGGTTCGGGCCGGATCGCGATGATTTCGAGCATCGCCGGCAAGGTCGGTGTGCCGATGCGCACCGCTTACTGCGCCGCCAAGTTCGGCCTCGCGGGATACGGCGATGCGCTGCGTGCCGAGGTCGGGCATCTCGGCCTGCAAATCCACAACGTCTACCCCGGCTCGATTGCCACCGACGTTTCGCGCAATGCACTCACTGCCGATGGCGGCAGGCGCGGGGTGAGCGACAAGGTGATCGACAACGGGATCAAGCCGGACGTCGCGGTGGCGCAGATGATCGAAGAGATGCTGGCCGGAAACCGCGAGATCATCGTGGCGGAAGGTGCGGAAAAAGCGATGGGCGAGGCGCGCCGCACCCCCGATGCACTGCTCGACCAGATCGGAGCCTTCATGGCCGCCGGCTATGCCAAGCGGATGAACGAAGGAGCAGAATGATGGAGCAGGTTCGGGTCAAGCTGGCCAACGGGATCGAGCTCGACACGGTCGATCTGGGCCCCCGCGATGCGCCTGCACTGATCTTCCTGCACGGTTTCCCCGATAGTCATCGCACCTGGCGGCATCAGATCGCGCACCTTGCGGATCGTTACCGCTGCATCGCGCCGGACCAGCGCGGCTATCGTGGTTCTTCAAAGCCCAAGGGCGTGGAGAACTACACCCCCGACAAGATGATCGGCGATGTCTTCCTGCTGGCCGATGCACTTGGCATCGACAAGTTCACGGTCATCGGCCACGACTGGGGCGGCGCGATTGCCTGGGGCGTTGCGATCACCGGGCAGATGAACGGCCGGGTGCCGCGCGCGGTGATCATGAATGCCCCGCACCCTGTGCTCTTCCCGGAGCTGCTCTACACCAACCGCGTGCAGCGACAGGCTAGCCAGTATTTTCGGACCTTTCGCGATCCCGCCAGCGATGCCTTGGTCGAGCAATTTGGTCTGGCGGGTGTGCTTCTCAAGGCGTTCGGCACACCTGGCGAAAACCCCAAAATGGAGCCGGAGGAGCGCGCTGCGCTGCTCGCTGATTGGGAGAACCGCGAGGCAGCAATCGCCATGCTTAATTGGTACCGCGCGAGCCCGGTCGCAGTGCTCGACATGGAAGCCCCGTTTGCATTGCCTGAAGGTTGGCAGCGTTATCCACTGCCCCGCCAGACTATCCCGACTCTGGTGGTCTGGGCGATGGACGATCTCGCCTTGCCGCCCGAAAACCTCGAGGGTCTCGACGAACTCATCGATGACCTGACTATCGTTCGCGTTCCGGGTGCCGGCCACTTCGTGCAGTGGGAAGCGCCGGTGGAGGTCAACACCGCGCTCGACCAGTTCCTGACGCGCACCGATGGCGACTGAGCCCCGCCGCGGCGGAATGGGCGCGGCGGTCGTCGCCGCGGCGCAGGCTGCGCGCCGCTCGCTCCTGCGCAATCATGGCGGCGGCCACGCCCCGGTCAGCAACCTCGAGCTGTTTTTCGATCTCGTCTATGTGTTCGCGATCACCCAGATTTCGGGGTTCGTGCATCACCACCTCGATCCGCTGGGGCTGCTCGAAGGCGGCATCCTGTTCCTCGCGGTGTGGTGGGCATGGATGTACACCACCTGGGCGGCGAACTGGCTCAATCCGGATCGAATCCCGGTGCGCCTCCTCCTTCTGGCACTGATGTTTCTGAGCCTGGCGATGGCTGTGGCGCTGCCGCGCGCCTTTGGCGACAAAGGCCTGATCTTTGCCGCGTCTTACGTTGCCTTGCAGGTCGGTCGCAGCGCAGTTGTCGCGTTGATGTTTGGCAGCGAAGGCGCGAACAACACGACCAACATGTGGCGGATCACGGTATGGTTCGGTGCGTCAGGGCTGTTCTGGATTTATGGCGGCCTCGCCGGGCATAGTGCGCAGCTCATCTGCTGGGGCATCGCGCTGGCCATCGAATATGTCGGCCCGATTGCTCTGTTTCCGGTGCCCGGCCTGGGCCATTCTAAACTCAGCGACTGGAATATTTCGGGAAGCCACATGGCCGAACGCTGCTCGCTGTTTATCATCATAGCCCTGGGCGAGGGGATCGTGGTGACCGGCGCGAGTTTCGCTGGCCTGCCGATGGAGATGGGCCGGGTCGCCGCGCTGGTGGTCGCGTTCCTCGGCTCGGCATTGATGTGGTGGCTGTATTTTGATCTCGGTGCGGAGCGCGGCGCACGGATGATCGCCGGACACGCGCAGCCCGGCCGCGTGGCGCGCAACGCCTATACTTACCTGCATATGCCGATCGTGCTTGGCATCGTCATCTGCGCGGTCGCCGACGCGCTGCTGCTGGAGGAGTGGGATCACGCCGCGTCACGCTCGTTCGTGGCGGTCCAGATCGCCGGACTGCTGCTGTTCCTTGTGGGCGTCGGACTGTTCAAGCGCTCGGCCAATTCGCTTGGCAACTTCCCCTTTTCGCACCTCATCGCGGTGATGCTGATCGTGCCGCTGGGGCTGTGGAACTGGTGGCTGCCGATGACCACCTCCGGGCTGTCGCTGGCTTGCACCGTGGTCCTGCTGCTCACCGCCTATCAGGAATGGATTTCCTATCACGGCGGTTGGGTCGAGCGCTGGGAAGCGCGCGGCTGGCGCATCGGCACCTGGGCGCGGGTCCGCAACGAGCGCCGCCGCGAACGGCGGCTGGCGCGCGAGGCGGCGCGGGAACTTGGGCGCTAGATAAGTCTGTCGCTACCAAGCCAGCCGAGCCACGCGCCGTGCGGGTGCGCGCGGGTCACGACCACGCCTTGCTCGCCGCCGGGCCAATAGCGCGCCACCATCTCGTGGATATGCAGGACGCGGTTGGCTTCGAGCGCAACCCAGGCAAGCGGCCGCTCAGGCGTGGCGCGCGCACCCGCCGCTTCCATCGCTGCGGTCACGCGCGCCTGCTGGTCCTTGGGCACATACTGCCAGACGATCGAATGCATGAGCACGCGGGTGACGCCCTCTTGCTGCGGTCGCGCGAGTTCCCTCTCGACAAAATCCGCCGCGTTCATCTCGACGAGGTCGGGCGCGCGCTCACTCGCTGCCCTGATCGCCGCATCCATCCGTTCGAAGCGCACCGCGTGCTCTGGCCAAATATAAGC
>JBJTLY010000177.1:0-5112 GCA_046063275.1 Novosphingobium sp.
AACAGGTCCTTCAGCGCGCCGTCAGCGCTGACCTGGCTGTAAGGCTGGCCGATGCGCAGCTTGATGTACGAACGGATCGTATCGGGCTCAAGCCGTTGGGCGCCGTTGACGGTGATCGATTGGATCGTGGTCTCAACCGCAGGTGCAGGAGCGGGAGCAACAGCCACGGGCGCCACGGGCGCTGGGGCCTGCGCGAAGGCGGCTTCGGGAAGACCGGCCAGGATCGTGGTTCCGAGCAGCAGTGCAGCGAGCCGCAGGCTGGCTCCGGCAGAAGTGGAACGTTCGATCGAGCAAGGTGAATTAAACACGGTATTTCCCGTCAATTTGAGCTGCGGCAGAAGCCCGGCCCGGACCGATCGCCCACAGCATACAGGCAAGTCGCCGCCCTCTGCCCGATGCGTCCCGTCCGATCAAGCAAAGTTGCGCCAACCTTCCGCAGTTTTAACGTCTTGCCCTGCAGTTCAGTCCCCCAGAGCACGGCTCACAGGAACATCCCGGCAAGGTCATTCACAGTGACGAAGACCGCGAAGGCAAGCACGAAAGCCATACCGATGCGGAACGCCAATTCCTGACTGCGGAGGCCCAGCGGCTTGCGGCGGATCGCTTCCGCGGCATAAATCGCCAGGTGCCCGCCGTCGAGCGTGGGGATTGGCAGCAGGTTGATGAATGCCAAATTAATTGAAATGAGCGCGGCAAAGCCGACGAACTCGGGCCAGCCCAGCGAGAGCATTTCGCCCGAGTATTTAGCCACCTTGGGCAGCCCGCCCATCTCCTTGATCGAGCGCTCGCCGGTGACGATCTGCTTGAGCCCGATCGCCATCATCCTGGCAATGCCGAAGCTCTGCGTGGTGCCGTATTGCAGCGCGCGCAGCGGATTGACCCGTGTTGCCTCAACTCCGGCGGGGGAAATGCCGAGCAGGCCACGCCGCATTTCGTTGCCGAACTTGTCCTTGGTCACGTCGAGCGCCAGCTTGACCGGCACTTCCATCGAGCGTCCGGCGCGGTCAAACTTCACCTCAACCGTTGCACCGGGATAAAGCGCAACGCGCGGCGCGATGTCGGCAAATTCTTCAATCTTCTGGCCGTCAATCGAAACAATGCGATCACCCGGCTGCATGCCCGCGCCCTGCGCGGCCGAAACCGGCGAAAAGCCACCGATCACAGGGGGCGAGGTCGCTATCCCGTAAGTCATCGCGAAGCCGGCGAAGATCAGGATTGCGGTGACCAGGTTCGCCATGGGTCCGGCGAGGATAATGATCATCCGCTGCCACAGGGTTGCTGCTGCAAGCGTGCCCGGCGATGCAGGCTTGTCGAAGGTATCCGCGCTGGGCTTGCTCGAAGGATCGGCATCGCCCGCAAACATCACATAGCCGCCCATCGGGAAGGCGGCGATACGCCAACGCGTGCCACGCTTGTCGATGCGGTGCCACAGCTCCTTGCCGAAACCGACCGAGAAGGTTTCAGCCCTCACCCCGAACAGGCGCCCGGCCCAGTAATGGCCCAGCTCGTGCAGCACGATCAACGGTCCGAGCAGCAGCACGAAAGCAAACATCGTGAGCAGGAATGATGGCGATTCAACCAATTGAGGCAAGCTCCAAAAGTTTGCGCGTTTCGGCCCGGGCGGCGGAATCGATTGCGATCACGTCGGCCAGGGCACCGGGTGCAGAAGGACTATAGCGCGACATTACTTCCGCGACCATTACCGCGATGCGGGTGAACGCAATGTGACCCGCGAGGAAGGCCGCGACCGCCACTTCGTTCGCCGCATTGAGCACCGCTGGCGCCGACCCGCCCGCCTCGGCCGCCTCGCGGCACAGTGCAGTCGCAGGGAAGCGCTCCTCATCAGGCGCGCGGAAGGTCAGCTGGCCAATTGCTGCAAGGTCGAGCGGCGCGCAAGGCGTCGCCATCCGTTCTGGCCACGCAAGGCACGAAGCGATCGGCACCCGCATATCCGATGGACCGAGCTGCGCCAGCGTCGAGCCGTCGCGGTATTCGACCATCGAATGGACCACTGACTGCGGGTGGACGATGATCCGCAGCTTATCGAGCCCGACCGGGAACAGGTAATGCGCCTCGATCAGCTCGAGCCCCTTGTTGAACATGGTCGCGCTGTCGACGCTGATCTTGGCGCCCATGTCCCAGTTGGGGTGCTTGACCGCCTGTGCCGGGGTGGCCGCGGCGAGCTGCGCGGCAGTCCAATCGCGGAACGGGCCGCCGCTGGCGGTGAGCGTGATGCATCGCACGTGCGCCAGGTCATTCCCGGCAAGGCACTGAAAAATTGCGTTATGCTCGCTATCGACCGGCAGCAACTTGGTGCCGTACCGCGCCACAGCGGCGATCATCACTTCGCCCGCCGAAACCAGCGCTTCCTTGTTAGCGAGCGCGACCGTCTTGCCCTGCTCGATCGCCGCCATGGTCGGCGCGAGCCCCGCGCAGCCGACGATCGCGGCGACGGTGACATCCGCGCCGCGCGAAGCGGCCTCGATCAGCGCCGCCGTGCCACCTGCAGCTTCGATCCCGCTGCCAACCAGCGCCGCGCGAAGGTCAGGAAGGCAGGTTTCGTCTGCGACGACCGCCAGCTCGGCCCCGAATTCGCGGGCCAGCGCGGCAAGCTCTACCGCCTGACAATTCGCGGTAAGGGCAACCACGCGCCACGCGTCACACTCTCGCCGGATAAGGTCGAGGGTCGAAGCGCCGATCGACCCGGTCGCGCCGAGGATAGAAATCGAGCGGGTCACTCTGGGCTCGGCAACATTGAGCCACCGCTGAGCAGAACGCTTGCGACAGTTCCCAGTGAAATAAGCGCAATTACGAAACAGACCGCAAGCAGGCCATCCACCCGGTCAAACAGGCCACCGTGTCCTGGGATCAGCTTGCCCGAATCCTTGACGCCGGCGCGCCGCTTCATCCAGCTTTCGAAGAAATCACCGGTTTGTGCTACGATGGCTATGATCGCGCCCACGGCGGCAAAGAACCAGTAGGTATCGGGCGACCAGTCCGAATCTAGTTTCCAGTTCACTGTGGCGAATGTCAAACTGCTGGCGACCATGCCACCGATCAGCCCGGCCCAGGTTTTACTCGGGCTGATGCGTGGTGCGATCTTCGGCCCGCCGATCAGCCGCCCGGCGAAATAGGCCCCAACGTCGGTGGCGACGATGGCGGCGAGCAGCGGAAGGATAACGCTGAACCGCGCCCAAATGGCAAGCGAAGCCGCATTTTCCGGATTCATCTTGGCGAATTCGATGTCCCTGATTGCAGGTTCGGCAAGAACCACCGCGCCAAGACCCACATAGAACACGCCGCCAATTAGCCACAGCGACTGCGACCATGGTCGGCTTTCAAAGGCCGAAACCAGCTCCCACCATTCCCACAAAACGCCAAGCGCGATGGCGGCGACGAACATGATCCAAAACCAGCCGCCCAGCCATAGCGCTGCGCCGGCGACCGCGACCATCGCGACGGCCGATGCCGCACGCACGGGGAGGTCGCTCTTCTTAGCGTCCGCCATAGCGCCGCTCCCGTCCGGCAAAGGTATCGAGCGCTTCGCGCAGATGCTCAGGGGTGAAGTCGGGCCAGAGCACGTCGGTGAAGATCATCTCGGCATAGGCCGCCTGCCACAGCAGGAAGTTCGACAGCCGCACCTCGCCTGAAGTGCGGATCAGCAGGTCGAGCGGCGGCAGGCCGGCGGTATCGAGTTCGGCTCCGATCGATTCAGGCGTAATTGCTCCCTTTTCTGCCGCCTTCGCAGCGGCACGCGCGATTTCGTCCTGCGCTCCGTAGTTGAGCGCGACGACCAGCGTGGTCCCGTCGTTCGCAGCGGTCTGCGCCAGCGCATCATCAAGCAAGGCCACCACGTCAGGGGCCATCGCCCGCCAGTTGCCGATGACCTTGAGCCGGACGTTGTTCTCAACGAACTCCTTGAGGTCGGCCATGATGTAGCGCTTGAGCAGCCCCATCAGCGCCGAGACTTCTTCCTCAGGGCGGCTCCAGTTCTCGGTCGAGAAGGCGTAAAGCGTGAGGACTTCGAGCCCCATCTCGCGCGCGGCGCGGACCAGCGCACGCACCGCCTCGACCCCGCGCTGGTGTCCCACTGCGCGCGGCAGGTGGCGCTTCTTCGCCCAGCGTCCGTTGCCGTCCATGATGATGGCGACGTGGCGGGCCGAAGTGCCGCTACCCGATGTCTTGTCCTGGACCTGGCGCAGGCTCACCGCCCCATTATTTCCTGCTCTTTGGATGCGG
The DNA here is from genome assembly GCA_046063275.1 of Novosphingobium sp. Lineage (GTDB taxonomy): Bacteria > Pseudomonadota > Alphaproteobacteria > Sphingomonadales > Sphingomonadaceae > Novosphingobium. The sequence goes on from JBJTLY010000177.1 coordinate 4,240, forward strand.
CGACTTCATCGACTGCCTTGATCTGCTCGTCGGTCAGCTTCTGCACCTCGGTTTCGCCGCGCTTGCGGTCGTCTTCCGAGATTTCCTTCTTGTTCTCGTCGGTCTTGAGGTTGTCGATCCCGTCGCGGCGGACGTTGCGGATCGCGACGCGGGCCTTCTCGGCGTAGGTGTGCGCGAGCTTGGCCAGTTCCTTGCGGCGATCCTCGGTCAGGTCGGGGATCGGCAGGCGCAGCGTGTTGCCATCGTTGATCGGGTTGAGCCCAAGACCGGCTGATCGGATCGCCTTTTCAACCGGCCCGATGTTGGTCTTTTCCCACACCTGCACCGTCAACATCCGCGGTTCGGGCGCAGAAATGGTCGCGACCTGGTTGAGCGGCATCTGACTGCCATAAACCGTCACCGTGACCGGCTCGAGCAGCGTGGTGTTGGCGCGCCCGGTGCGCAGGCCGCCGAGATCGTGGCGCAGCGCCTCGACCGCGCCCTTCATCCGGCGTTCGAGATCGGCTTTGTCATACTTTGCCATCGCAGATGTCCTTACTTGACGACCGTCTGCGTGCCCTCACCCGCGAGCACTTTGGCAAGATTGCCCCTTTCGCGGATCGAGAAGACGACGATCGGAATGTTGTTGTCGCGGCACAGGGCCACGGCGCTGGCGTCCATTACCTTCAGGTTATCGGCGAGAACTGTATCGTAATCGACTGTATCGTAACGTTTTGCCTGCGGGTTGGTCTTGGGGTCGCTGTCATAGACCCCGTCGACGCTAGTACCTTTCAAGAGTGCATCGCACTGCATTTCCGCCGCACGCAAGGCAGCGCCGCTGTCGGTGGTGAAGTAGGGCGCCCCTACTCCAGCCGCGAAGATCACCACGCGGCC
>JBJTLY010000012.1:0-27114 GCA_046063275.1 Novosphingobium sp.
CCGACGGAGCGCTTTGATCGCGCGCTAGCCACGCTTCAACGGGGCGACTACTATCGCCTTCATGAAGAAAACGATTCTCGCTCTCGCCGTGCTCGGCCTGATCGCCGGTCCGGCCGCCGCCCAGCGGCGCCCGGACAAGGACGCGCGCAACGGCAACGGCAACGCCAACCCCAGCGCAGTGATCGCCGCCGAGATCGCCTTTGCCAAACTGGCGCAGGAAAAAGGCCAGTGGACCGCCTTCCGCTCAACCGCGACCAAGGACGCGGTGATGTTCGTGCCGCAGATGGCCTATGCGCAGGCGTTCCTGAAAGACCGCGCCGATCCGCCCGCGGCGGTGAAGTGGCAGCCGCACCAGGTCTGGTCGAGCTGCGACGGCAGCCTGGCGGTGACCCGCGGCGCGTGGCAGCGCGCCGATGGTTCGACCGGCTATTTCACCACGGTGTGGCAGCGCCAGAAGAACCTTTCGTACAAATGGGTGCTCGATCAGGGCGACAGCATGCCGTTTCCGCTCGACGAGCCCGAGATGATCGCGGCCAAGGTTGCCGATTGCCCGGCTGGTTATCGCCCCGAACGCGCGGCCAAGCCCAAGGATTTCAAGGGCAACCTCCCTGCGCTCGATCCTGCGCACCGCAACGGGGCATCGCTCGACGGCACGCTCAACTGGGACGTGACCGTGCAGCCCGACGGTGCGCGGCACTTCGTGGTTAGCCTGATGAGCGACGGCAAGGTGCAGACGGTGCAGGACCTTCAGGTCGAGGCACCGGCCAAGTGATCCTGGCGAAGTAGCATGCTCGACCTGTTCCTGTCGGCCTTCATCACCCTGTTCGTGGTGGTCGATCCGCCCGGCTGCGCGCCGATCTACGCGGGCCTCGTCAAGGGCGCGAGCCACCGCCAATCGACCGTCATGGCGGTGCGCGCCTGCTTTATCGCCACGCTGATCCTGCTGGTCTTCGCGCTGTTCGGCGAAGACCTGCTCGGCGCATTGCACATCGAACTCAACTCCTTCCGCGTCGCCGGCGGGATCATGCTGTTCGTGATCGCGCTCGACATGGTCTTCGAAAAGCGCACCCAGCGCCGCGAGGAACGTGCCGACAAGATCAAGGCCACCCCGGAAGTGGAGGACGTCTCGGTCTTCCCGATGGCCATGCCGATGATCGCCGGTCCCGGCTCGATCGCCACGATCATGCTGCTCACCCAGCGCGCCCAGGGGACCGAGCAGACGCTGATCGTGCTCGCGGCGCTCGGCGCGGTGATGGTGCTGACGCTGGCCTCGCTTGCCGCTGCCGGACCGCTGATGAAGCTGCTCGGCACGCGGGTCGAAGCGGTGATCACCCGGCTGCTCGGGGTGCTGCTCGCGGCCCTGGCGGCGCAGTATGTGATCGACGGGGTGAAGGCGGTGTTGGCAGGGGTCTAGGGGACCGGTCGAGATTGGTCCGACCTACTTCCGATCGCCCTGAGGAGGCGAAGCCGTCTCGAAGGGCATACGCAACGCGTGGTCCTTCGAGACGCCGCAAGCGGCTCCTCAGGACGAACGGGCTTGGTGCGTCAGGCGAGGCTTACTGCAACGTCACCCGGCCATCGTCTGAATCCCGCCTTCCGAAGAACTGCATCAGCTGAACCAATAGCTCGCACCTTGCACTTATGCTATCAGCCTCAAGCAGCGCCTGCTTGGCCGCGGCGTCGAACGGGGCAATCTGGCTGACGCCGTCGATCAGCGATTCGTCGTCGAGCCGCGCGACCGATTCCCAATCGACCGCATAGCCCTGGGCATCGGCGAAGCGCCGCGCCTCGCGTTCGAATCCGGCGCGCTCGACTGCAGCGAGCGCCGGCTCTGCCTCTTCTTCGAGCAGTTCGGCCTCGACCTGGCGGAACGGAGTGGCGGCATCGAGTTCGCGGAGCAGCCGGAACCGGGCCTGGCCTTCGAGCACCAGGTTGAAGCGCCCGTCGTCGAGCGCTTCGAACTCGCCGATCTTGCCGATGCAGCCGACCGAATAGAGCGGCGCGCCTTCCTCGGCGCGCTGCGGCTGGATCATCCCAATCAATCGGTCGCGCGCCAGGGCATCCTTGATCAGCGCCTTGTAGCGCGGCTCAAAGATGTGCAGCGGCAGTTGCAACCCCGGGAACAGGATTGCGCCGGGCAGGGGGAAGATCGAAACCCGCACCAGCTTAGCCGAACAGCAGCAGCGACAGGCGGCGGCGCTGGCTGGCGACCCATGGGTCTTCGAGGCCGATCGCTTCGAAGATCTGCAGCAGCTTGGCACGCGCCGCGCCTTCGTTCCATTCACGGTCCTCGCCGATCATGGCGAGTAGAGCCTCAGCAGCCTCGTCGCGCTGGCCCACGGCGAAGGCGGCCTCGGCATAGGCGAGCCGGGCGTCCATGTTGCCCGGGGCGCTGGCCGCGGCCTTGAGCGCGCTGAGTTCACCATCGTCGGGCTTGTTGCGCGCGAGATCGAGCGCGGTGCAGGCGCGCACGACTTCGGCGTCGGCGGCCAGTTCAGGGGCGAGCGCGGCCACTACGCCGTCGGCTGTTTCGAATTCACCAAGTGTGGTGAGCGCGCGGATCAAACCGCCCATCGCCGCGCCGCTTTCGGGGTCGATCTCCATGATCTGCGAGAAGATCGAGGCCGCGCGGTCCGCCTCGTCTCCAGCCAACGCCTCCTCGCCCATCGCCAGTAGCGGGGTGATGTCTTCCTTGGGCGCTGCGCCGCCGGGCTGGATCGGCAGCTTGGCGAGCAGCTGGTCGAGCAGGCCTTTGATCTGGCTCTCGCTGCGCGCATTGGTCAGGTCGGCAACCGGCTGGCCCTGGAAGATCGCATAGACCGTGGGGATCGATTTGACCTGGAACTGCGAGGCGATGAACGGTTCCTCGTCGACATTGATCTTCGCGAGCAGCACGCCCTTGTCGGCATAGTCGACGGCGACCTTTTCCAGCGTCGGCCCCAGCGCTTTGCACGGTCCGCACCATTCGGCCCAGAAATCGAGCACCACCAGACTGGTCATCGAGGGCTCGACTACGTTGGTGCGGAAGCGATCGACCGCTTTCTGTTCGTCGAGATTGAGGCCGAGGCTTGCCACTGAGGTCTCCGTAAGGGGGGAATGCGATAGGCGGGTTGTCAGGGCCCAATTTGGGCCTTTGTTGTGATTTGCCAAGGGATAATGCATTGTGACGGTGCGCGGCATTTTTCCCTTGGCAAGGGCATGACCCGATGCTAACCGCGCGCCTCTCCCCGGCCTGTGGCAGCAAGTGCAACAGGCATCGGACGTTCAGAGCGGGCGTAGCTCAGGGGTAGAGCACAACCTTGCCAAGGTTGGGGTCGAGGGTTCGAATCCCTTCGCCCGCTCCATTTTTCTAAACAAAATCAATTCATTGCGGGGTGGACGGCAACCTCAAGGGGAAGCTTTTGGGGTACTGGGGCCGAATCGGGGTCCACGCATACAATCCTTGTGGTGTGCACCCTCGTCATAGGCCTGATGCTCAAGTGTGCTGTAGGTTCCTACTTGCATCACTCCATCGCGGTGCAGCGTCCGGTTTGTCGGACACTCCGGAACGGCAGCTTTCGAGGCCTCACAAGCGAATAGCTGACGTTTCAGCTAGTTGTGGTGAGCCTTGACCGTGCCCTCCGAAGTGACAGTCATCAATATCTTTCCAATTCGACCAGCATCTTCCGATAGCCATGAACGAAGCAGGCCGGAACAATCTCCGGCGCTTCAATTACATTCACCCGCAGGCGCCGTTTTTGCAGTTCAACAATAAGCGTCGTCAGTTGCAGCTCGGCCACGCGCGCGCCGACGCAGCGATGAATGCCGTAGCCGAACGAAAGATGACGCCGGGCATTTTCGCGCTCGACCCGGATGTGTTCTCCATCATCGAAGATGCTCTCGTCGCGATTGGCCGAAGTGTACCAAAGTGCAATCCGGTCGTGCTTTTTGATCTGTTGCCCAAACAATTCAGTATCTTCGGTCGCGGTCCGCCGCATATGCGATAGGGGCGTTTGCCAGCGGATGATCTCGTGCATGGCGTTGACCGCCAGGTCTGGCGAGTGGTTCTGCTCGAGGATTGCGCGTTGGTCGGGATACTGGTGCAGTCCCCAAGCGTAGGCACTCATCGAATTGCGGGTGGTATCGTTGCCACCGACAATCAGCAGGATCAGGTTGGCCAGGAATTCATTCGGGTCCATGTGCGACATCGCGTGCGATTGTAGCATGATCGAGATGAGATCGTTGCCGCCGGGATTCTGCGCCTTGCGCTGCCATAACTCCATGAAAGCCCCGGCCAATTCGGCCCCGGTTTCCTGGCGATAGCGACGTCCTGCGGACGTAGTGCCGATCTCGATGTCGCCCCCGACATCGGACCAATGCGTCAGCTTGTGGCGCTCTTCCCAGGGGAAATCGAACAGAATCGCGAGCATCTGCGTGGTCAGTTCGATCGACACCGCTTCGACCCAATCGAACGGCTCTCCAATGGGTAAGCTATCGAGCACCGCGCTTGTCCGGGTGACAGCATCGGCGCGCATGCGTTGGACTTCGGCAGGACCGAATGCCGGGGCGACGGTGCGGCGCTGTGCAGTATGCTGCGGCGGATCCATCGCGATGAACATCGGCAACGGCACGTTGAAGTCGCGCATGCCCTTGGTGTCATCGCGCTCGACGGTGATCCCGCCATATTCCCAGCTCGACGAGAAGAGCTTTGGCAATGCCTCGATATGCTGGATCGGCTTGTACTGCACGACAGACCAGTGTGGCCCGAATTTCGATGCGTCGTTCCAGTGGATCGGCCCCTTGGCGCGCAGTTCCCGCATCGGTTCATGCCAGCTATCTTCGGCCCACAGCTCCGCCCTGGTCAGGTCGAGCGGATCAATCCGTGTTGCCTTCAGGTCTACGTCGACCGACGCGGGGGCCGTTGTCGCCATCTGCACTTCTCCCAAACTTGTCGTTGTGCTCAACCGGTGACTTGCTTTGCCCAGACTTCCTGCTCCTCGTGGAACAGGATTTCGTCGGGCGTCGGCAGTTCAACTCGGATCGCCACATTCTTATGGTGCGGCGTGCGTGCAATCGGATCGCAATCTTCGGTCATGGTGATGACGTTCAATCGCGGGCCGATCGTGACCTTGCCTTGCGGCGTATCGTAGATCTGCCCGTAACCGTGCGGCAGTGATGCCTGGCCAACGCGGAGACGAGGATCGGCCTCAACCCGCACCACCAGCCGACCAGCGGGCGTGACGACGGCCATCCAGCCGCCTTGGGCGCCGCCCGCAGCGGCCAGATCATCAGGGTGCATGTGGAGCGCACCGGCCGGATCGTTCTTGCGCCAGCGCGGGTCACGAATGGCTTGGTTGGCGTTGTAATGGCGGCGCTGCCCGCCGATCAGCATGATCGGGTAATCCGGATCGGGTTTGACATCCCCGACATCAAGCCGCGCCATCCAGTCAAACATCTCGGGGATAGCCAGGTGCACCTTGCCGTCAGGATTGCTGATCAGCCGCCACAGGTCCTCATGCTTTTCATCGGTGAAGACCACCCCGGAGCGCCGGGTGATCATCGCCTCGAACAGCGCTTCGCCAAGCGCGGGCCCTTCACCTTCGAAACCTGCTCCGATCACGGCGGCGCGGTTCACGCGGGCGCAATGATGCGCGGCGGGCCACCAGACCGCTGTTGCCGCTGCCCCGGGAGCTAGCATCTTGCCCAGCGTTTCGTAGAGTATGGCCGGGGCGATGAAGCGGTTGTGCGGCTCTTCCTTCAGGAGATCGGCAAACGAATCTGAAAAAGCCGCGCGATCCGCTGCGGCAAGTTGCCGCAGATGGTCAAGCTTTTCATCCGACGGCATGAAGCCCATTTCTCGGATCAGCCGGACGTAGATTTCCGGCTCTGGCAGAGTGCCCGGCAACGGGTCGAACAGGGGCTCGCGCAGTTGGAAAACGTTGTGCGGGTATTCGAACGTGAACAGGGTGTTTTCCCACCGCTCGAACTGGTTGCAGGCCGGCAGAACATAGTCGGCCAGCCGCGCGGTTTCGGTCATTGCGACTTCCACCACGACCAGCAGATCGAGACTGGACAGGGCCTTCTCAACAGCGGTGGTGTCGGTCACGGTGTTAGCCGGATTGCCGCCATCAACAAACATGGCGCGGACGCGTTCGGGGTGATCGGTCAGGATCGTCTTAGGGAGATCATTGGGCGGGGAGAGGCCGGCAATGCGGATCTGGCCGGTCGCGAGATCGACCGAGCCAGGCCGCGAATGGCCCCACATCGGTGCCAACCAGGTGTGGAGGCCGTTGCAGCCGGGACGCAAGAAGTTACCGGTGACCAGGAACAGCAGTTTCTCGAGATAGGCATTCAGCGTCGAATTGCGCGATTGCTGGACACCAACGTCGGCGCGAACCGTCATCGATGCGGCTTCGATAATCATGCTGACTGCTGCTTCGGCTTGATCGCGGCTGATATCAGCTGCGGCCAGCCAGGCATCGACCGGCACCTTTGCCAGTTCAGTGCGCACCTCTTCCCAGCCGGTGGTGCGCGCGGCGAGGAAGGCATCGTCTTGGCCGCCGCGCGCCACGATCATCGCCAGCAAAGCACCCAGCAGGAACGCGTCAGTGCCGGGGCGCAAGGCCAGGTGCAAATCGGCCAGATCGGCAACTTCGGTGCGCCGCGGATCGATCACAATCATCTTGCGAGCGGGATCCTTGCCGATGGTCGACATCGCATCGCGCGCCCGGACAAAGCCATTTGCCATCCATGGATTGCAACCGAGCACGATGGTCAGCTCCGCGCCGTGGACATCCTCTGCAGTGTGGATGTTATGCGCCCCGAACATATGTCCGTTGACCCAGAAATCACCGGTCTTTTCCTGCGAGACGGCGCTGAAATAGGGACCACTGCCCATCACTCCGCGCAGCGCCTGTCCGAACACGCCGCCCATGACGCTGCCCTGGCCGCCGCCGCCATAGTACCCGAAAGTCTGCGCGCCGCCGATTTCGTGGACCTTGTTCAGCTTCGCCGCGATCTCGGCGATCGCGACGTCCCAGGAAATTTCCTCGAACTCGCCGTCGGCCTTGCGGCGCAGCGGGCTGGTGAGGCGCAGCGCCCGGTCGTTGGCATAGAACGGCAGCCGGCCAGCCTTTTGGCAGATATAACCCTGCGACTTGGGGTTGTCCTTGTCGCCCTTCACGCGCTTCATCCAGCCGTCTTCGATCTCGACCTCGATGCCGCAATTGACATAGCACAGGATGCAAGCCGACTTGCGAGTGACGGTTTCCGGCATGATCCGCTCCTACCAATTTTCCCTGTAGGGCCTGACCTCGGCCAGGAAGGACCAGGAGGACCGGTCCTGATGGGCCAGATGAAAGACCTCGTCGGCGATGGCAGAGGGCTTGATGAAAAAGTCGTCCTCAGCCTCTGTGTAGAGCTTCCTCGCCCAGGGGACATCGATCACCGCGTCGATCACCAGATATGCGACGTGGACGCCCTTTGGGCCAAGGTCCCGCGCGATCGATTCCGACAGGATACGCTGGGCGGCCTTGGTAGGCGCGAAACCGGCAAATTTGGCGCGCCCGCGCTGCGCCGATGTGTTGCCGGTGACGATGATCGCGCCCTTGCCCTGCTCAACCATCTGCGGGGCAGCCCAGCGCGCCAGGTGGAACAACGCCATCACATTGACGTCGAAATTCTTCTGCAGCGTCTCAGGGGCGACTTCCATGAAATCGGCAAAGGCTCCTCCGACCGCATTGTGCACGACGACTTCTGGGGCACCAGCGCGCGCCTTGATTGCCTCAAGCGCTACGTGCAGAGCCGCAGTGTCGGACACATCGCATGGCACCGCGAAGGCCTCGGGCAATTCGGCCGCGAGCGCATCTAGTCGCGCATTATCGCGCGCGATCATCGCAACCTGATATCCACCATCAACGAAGCGCCTGACCAGCGAACTGCCAGTGCCGGGGCCAACACCGGTGACGATCGCGAGCGGCTTCATGCCGCCACCGCCAGCGCTTCGCGCAGAAATTCAAGCCGATCATTGCCAAAGAACATCTCGTCCCCCACGAAAAAGCTCGGCGATCCAAACACACCGCGTGCCGCGGCGGCTGCATTCGCAGCATCGAGCTTTGCCTCCAGTTCGACGCTGTCCATCTGCTCGGCCAGCGTGTCGTCGACGGTCATTCCGCTTGATGCAAGCAGTGTCGCGATTTCCGCCGGAGAGCCGAGCGGAGCGGGGTCTGCCCACATGGCCTTGAACAGCGTTTCGGCTGCTTTGCGTCGATCGGGGCCTTCTGGGATTGCCAGGGTTGCTCGCAGCAGCCTGCGCCCGTCGATCTCGCGCATTTGCGGGTTGCGATTGAACGGCATCTGGTAGCGGCGAGCCCAACGGCCAAGATCCGCTGACGCGTAGGCACCTTTCACTTTGCAGGTGATTGTCGTTGGCGTGTTGCCGACCCGGTTCATCACATCGATCACGTCGAACGGGTGCAGCGTCAGTTCGAGGTCACCGATCTGCGTCATCGCCAGGTATGAGTAGGGACTACGGTAGTCGAAATGGAATGCCACTGCAGCCACGACTCATCTCCTTGCCAGATCGGCGAATGAGTATGATGCGCATCATGTCAAAGCAAGCCAGATTTGTGGTCAACGCCATAATTCAGTATAGTTTGACGCGTGCTCCCGATTTTTGTATGATGTATGTCATATTGAAATGGAGATCAGCATGCCTTTGGAATCCGGGTCAGAACCAGAAACCACATCATGGCTGGGACGCCTTTGGCAAAACTTCCTGATGCTTGGCGAAGCTATTGAATTGTCCGAGGCCGAGCGCCTGCAGCGCCGAATTGCCGCGTTGGAAGCGGCCGCTGCTCAGATGTCGGAACGTTCAAACTAGGCTTGAAGTCCGCACAAGGGCCCGGCGAGCCTTGCCCGCCCATCGACGTAACCGTCCTAGTTCTTGCGGCCGCCGTGGATCTCCGCAAGCTCCAGAATTGTCTTGCGCGTGAGGGCCAGGACCCGGTCGGCCTGCGGATCATCAGCCATAATGCGCGAAATCATCATCGCGCCGACCATCATCGACCACGCCGAAACGGCAAATTGTTCTGCTTCTTGTCCGCCGTCGCCGAGCGCTTCTTCCATCGTCTCGAAAGACTTTGCGAGCTGCTGCGCCATGATCGCGCGCACTTCGGGATCGGCGCGGCCGACTTCGCCGGCAAGCGTGGGTATAGCGCAGCCACTGCTGGGGTGATCGCGATGCGCGGGGCTGAGGTAGCTGTTGACGATGGATTTGATCGTCATGCTGCTGCGCTCGCCAATGTGGGCCGCTGAGGCCTTTTCCCCGTCGGCCAACGCCTGTTCAAGTGCAGCAGCGATCAAGTGCGACCGCGATTCAAAATGCCCGTAGAATCCGCCGTGGGTCAGATTGACCGACTTCATCAGCTCGCCCACGCTGATGCCATCGAGCCCGGCTTCGCGAATACGCGTCGCCGCAGCAGCCAGAATGCGCTTGCGGCTCTGCGCCTTTTCGGCCCTCGAATGTCCCACTGCTTGCCTCCGTCTGTAGCGCTTTCATCGGGCAACATGACAATAATCATGCTGATTTCAAGCGGCCAGCTACAGCGCGTCGCCATGAAAGGCCAGCAGATACTACGATCCACTCAATGCGGCTAATGCGCGAGCTAGGGAATTCCCGCCAATATCAACTGACCTTGATGACGACCTTGCCCTTCGCCCGGCCGGTTTCGACATGGGCAATTGCCTCGTTGGTCTGGGCAAAAGGATACACCCGGTCCACGACCGTGCGCAGTGCTCCTGCGTCGATCAGGCCAGCGATCTCTGCCAGTTGCGCGCCGTTCGCTTGCATGAACAGGAACGAGTAATCGACCCCTTGCCGTTTGGCCTGCCTTCTGGCCTTCAAGCTGAGCAGGCGCATCACCTGGCTCACGAACCAGTTTGCGCCAATCGCACTGGCGAAGGCTGGATCGGGCGGACCTGAAATCGATACGACGCGGCCACCGGGCTTCAGGATGCCGATGGACTTTGTCAATGCCGCCGCGTCCTGACTGTTGAGTACGACGTCATAATCGCTCAGCAGCCTGGCGAAGTCTTCGTTGCGATAATCAATAACAGTGTCGGCCCCCAGCCACTTGACCAATTCGGCACTCGCCGCACCCGCAGTGGTAGCCACGGTCGCCCCGGCGTGTTTTGCCAGCTGGATCGCGAACACCCCGACACCGCCAGAGCCAGCCTGAACAAACACCTTGTCGCCCTGCTTGATCCGCGCCCGGTCAAACAGCGCCTGCCACGCGGTCAGCGCCACCAGCGGCACCGAGGCGGCCTCTTCCATCGAGAGCGATTTGGGTTTCAGTGCGACATTGGCCTCGTCGACGGCGATATATTCGGCAAAGGTGCCGATTGGATCTGATCCCGTTTGCGCGAACACTTCATCGCCTGGCTTGAACGACTTGACCTTGGTTCCAACCTTGACCACGACCCCTGCCAGATCGCTGCCCAGAGCGACCGGCAATTTGAACGGCAGGATCAGTTTGAACTCACCGCTGCGGATCTTGTAATCGATCGGGTTGACGCTGGCGGCGTGAATTTCCACCAGCACGTCGGTGTCTTTGAGTTCGGGCTGCGGCAGGTCACCGAAGCGCAGCGGCTTGCCGTGGCCGTATCCGTCCAGAATAAAGGCTTTCATCACGATTGCTTTCGATAGAGGCGTGGTAAGTGGCTCTGGCGCGATCAGAGGGGCAAGCCCATCTGTTTGCGCAGGCTCTTGTTGAACATTCGGGAGGGGACGAGGCGCCGCAGGAGGCTGATCTGCCGGGCGGCCTTGCCAGCAGGATAGCGCAGCTTGGGATCGCTATCTTGCGCCGCGCGCAGAATGGTCTCTGCGACCACCACCGGGTCGTCGCCAGTCGCCAGCATTTTGGCATTCAGCGCGAACATCCTGTCACTGGTCTCCGCATAGATCGGCAAGGGGGCATCAACCTCAAGGCTGTTACTCTCCATTTCGGTTCGGGTGTAAGCTGGCTCGACCACCAGCACTCGAATACCGAACTCGCGCAGTTCGTGATCCAGCGATTGGGAATAGCCCTCGACCGCATGCTTGGTTGCCGCGTAATGGGCCAGATAGGGCGCAGGGATCAGTCCCAGCGCTGAACTGATGTTGATGATCCGACCGGAACCGCGTTGCCGCATGGCGGGCAGAACCGCGTTGGTTACGCGCATGACCCCGAACAGGTTGACGTCGAACAGGGCCTGGGACTGACCTACTGACGATTCCTCGGCGGCACCGACCAGTCCAAGCCCGGCGTTGTTCACGACCAGGTCGATTTGCCCCGCTTCGCCCATCACATGGGCAATCAGCCGATTTACCGATTGCTGATCGGTCACGTCACATGCGACCATCTCGACCCCATGCGGGCCGTCCGCCCTGACCTTTCGGCTGGTGCCGAAGACACGATAGCCTTCCCGCGCCAGGACTTCTGCTGTGGTCTTGCCGATGCCCGCAGAGGCACCCGTCACGATTGCGATAGGCATTATCCGGCTTCCTTTCAGATGGCATTGCCCTCGTTCAAGCAACGCCCTTGACCATCTGCATGACAAGCATCATACAGATGGTCAAGGGCCAAACCAGGCGAGCAGAGCAATTCGATCTTTGCCCGCACCAAGCCGGCCTTGTGAAGGAGCGAACCTTGAACCAAGCGCCAGCGAAGGAAGTGTGCCTGGTAATCGGCGCGGGAGACGGCGTTGGCGGTGCCATCGCCCGGGCATTTGCGGCCGAAGGCATGACCGTATGCGTCACCCGCCGAGCCAGAAACCTGGACCAGCTCGAGGCGCTCGTCGGAGCCATCCGTAGCACGGGTGGCGAGGCGCATGCATTCGGCGTCGATGCGCGGTCCGAGCAGGAAACGATCGAACTGTTCGCCGCAATCGAGCGGGACATTGGACCGATCGCCGTGGTGGTCTTCAACATCGGCGCAAACGTTCAGTTCGGCATCCGCGAGACGACGACCCGTGTCTTCACCAAGGTTTGGGAAATGGCCTGTCTCGCAGGATTCCTCGCCGGGCGCGAAGCCGCGAACGTCATGGTCCCGCGCCAACAGGGCACGATCATCTTCACCGGCGCAACCGCCAGCATCCGAGGGCGCGAGCGGCTGGCGGCCTTTGCCGCCGCCAAGAATGGCCTGCGCGCCGTTGCCCAGTCGATGGCGCGTGAGCTGGGGCCGCAGGGCATCCACGTCGCCCATGTCATCTGTGACGGCGCGATCGACGGAGTATTCACGCGTTCGCGGGTTGAGGATGTGACGCCGCTTCTGGATGACGACCTGATCCTGAAGCCCGACGAAATCGCCCGCAACTATGTCGCCTTGCATCGCCAAGGGCGTTCGGCCTGGACCCATGAACTCGATCTGCGCCCTTGGCGCGAACAATGGTAAGGAGCGCTGCGGTGAATAAGCCCGTCATCGAATTCATCTTCGATTTTGGTAGTCCGAATGCCTACCTCGTTCACAAGGTCCTGCCGCTGATCGCCGAGTGGCATGGCGCCGAGATAAAGCTGATCCCGTGCCTGCTTGGCGGCATCTTCAAGGCAACGGGCAATCAGGCCCCATTTTCCGCCTTTGCGGGCATCAAGGGCAAACTGGATTACGATCGTCTGGAAATGCAGCGCTTCGTCGAGCGCCATGAGTTGACCGCATTTCGGATGAACCCCCATTTTCCGATCAGCACATTGACGCTGATGCGCGGGATGGTTGCCGCGCAGCACCTTGGGGTCGAAGGCAGGTATCTGGAAATTGTCCTCGCCGGAATGTGGGAAGATGGCGAGAAGCTGGATGATCCGGCGGTTCTTTTGGCCTGTTTGACTCGCGGCGGTCTCGACGGTCAGCGCTTGATCGAACTGGCCAACAGCCCTGAGGTCAAAGCGGAACTGGCTGCAAACACCGATGCAGCGGTCGCACGCGGTGTCTTTGGCATTCCAACCTTCTTCGTCGGTGACGAAATGTTCTTCGGCAAAGAGCGTCTGGGGCAGATCGAAGATCTCCTGAACAAGCTCGCAAGAGCTGCATAGAAGCCGAATTTCGCACATCATTCTTCTGACAGCGCAATCACTCAATCGAACTGGGAGCACAAAAATGTCCGATATGTCCGAAGGCCGCGTCTACACCGAACGGCACGATCACATTCTGAAGATCGTCATCGCCAATGTCGCGAAGAAGAACGCCTTCAGCCCTGAAATGATGGCGCAGCTTTCCGATGCGCTCACGGTGCTGGAAAATGAGGATGATCTTTGGGTTGGCGTGCTCTGCGCAGAGGGAAGCGCCTTTACCGCCGGTCTCGATATGCCGAAATTCTTCGGCCCCACCGCCACGGTCAAGCCCGATCCCGAAGGCAACATCGACCCGTTCGGTTTGGCCAACCAATGCACCAAGCCAATCGTGACAGCGGTGCAGGGGATATGCTTCACCATCGGCATCGAGCTGATGCTTTCGGGCGATATTGTTGTCGCAGCCAGCGACACCCGCTTTTGCCAGATGGAATCAAAGCGCGGGATTGCACCCTTGGGCGGCGCGCACTTTCGCTACACGACCCGCGCCGGGTGGGGCAATGCAATGTACCACCTGTTGCTCTGCGACGAATTCAGCGCGGCAGAGGCCTATCGGATCGGCCTTGTCCAAGAGGTTGTCGAACCAGGTCAACAGATCGACCGTGCAATGGAACTCGCCCGAATCATCGCCTCGAACGCGCCACTCGGCATTCGCGTGACCAAGACTGCGGGACGCAAATTCATCGAAGCGGGAGAGCAAGCTGCGATCGACGCGATTCCCGGGATCAAGGATCAGGTCATGAACAGCGCTGATGCGGCTGAGGGAATTCAGTCGTTCGTGGAGCGCCGGGCGGCAGTGTTTCAAGGGAAGTAGCCGGCGGCCCACCGCTGAACAGATGGCAGCTTTAGGAGATCACCAAACGCAGTCCTGACGGCAGCTATGTTAGCGGAGGCTGAATCGCTGTCGTGGTTGGCAAACGATGCGATCACCGCCCCCGCCCGGCTTTTCCATATCGCGGCCCAATAACAAAAGGCTGCACACATGCCCGACCTTATTTCCATTCCTGAATTCTTTGACTGGGCCCGCATCCGCCGGACCAAGACCTACCAAGAAATCGGCCTCGGCCGACTTCGTGCAACCAAGATCGGTCGTCGCACTTTCATCAAAAGTGACGACGCGCTTGCCTGGCTCAATAGCCAGCCGCTCATGCCCGAATGGAAGCGCTGATGGCTATTCGTCGTCTAGAGACTTTCGAAATCTGCCCGCCGCCGGTTGACGCAATCAACGCCGGGTCTGACTTCCGTAATGCGATGCGACTGGCGTTTATCGCCGGCCAAAGAACCGCCCATTACGGACCCTTGGCTTCGAAGGCTTTCGCTGCGTTTCTCGCCGAACGCTTCGTCAATCTTTCCCCTCAATCTGGCAGCGCGGAGTTCAAAAGTGAGTAAGAAGGAGGCCTATCCGCTCTCGCAACCCTCCGACCCTCTCGCCTTTCGCGCGGCAGTTGAATGGTGTGAATCCCTTGGGATTCCTATCAAGCGTTGCTCGCCGTACCAGCTGAAAGTGGGCCCATGGAATTACTATACCAAGGGCTCGTTCCACCATGATGGTGACCCACGACGCCGGGGCTTCGGGCTTCCTGCTTTCAAGATCGCCATGGAAATCTGGCTCGACGAACAGGGCCTTTCCGACATCGTTAAACGCTAGGGTAGTTACCAAAATCTAGACTTGCAAAACTATTGACTAGAGACAATTTTCAAGAAGCTCCCTTCACTGTCCCTTACAAGATCAATCTGTGTAACACCTCTCTGATCACTAGCATTATTCCCTTTCCATCAACACTTATATTACCCCCTTTCCGGGGGAGGTTTGTTTAGGTTTTATAATAACATGAAGAACAATTATTTTAAATCTCTGGCTCTGCCACTGCCGATTAGCTGCCCGCCGGCACGTTTCGACGTCAACACCAACGATCTCAGCCCGTCTCGCGCCGGTCTGATCGACCGTGCGGTTCGAGACGGGCTGCTTGATGGTTGTTATTGCGATGGCCACCTGTGGGTCAGCCGGGGTGACCTGCAGGATTTGCTCCCTGGCGGGCACTGCACTTACGATCCCGACGACCCATGCTGCTACATCCCGGTCTCCGAAGACTGAGCTCGGCAGGCTAGTTTTCCGCTGTAAGCAACCGTCTAACTATTTCTGTTTGTGAATCATCATGTTGGCCTTGCTGGGCGCGGAAGTTTCTCCCGCGCCCGCCGCACTTCGACGATCAGTCATCCCACATGCGGGCAAGGACTTCGTTCAGTTCGTCGGCATTCAGTCGACGGCGGTGCTCCTTGAGATAATGGTCGCCCAAGGCCAGCTCCGGGTACTCGACGCGCCAGAATCCCGCCTTCAGCTGCTCAAGCTCGCTAATGTTTTGCGATACGCCGACCACCCGCTTCACTTTGGCGCAGTACGCACGGGGATGACGCGCCACATCCAGGACATGGTGCAACGTCGTCGGTTCGTGAGACGGTGAACGTACGCAGGCATCGTCGCTGCTTTTGAGGACATAGCGCACCAGCCGCCCCTGGTTCTCGGCCTGCTTCTCAAGATCCGAGTGGTATTGCCCCTTGTAGTGCACGGCGGCTTTCGGAACTTCGCCAAAGTTGCGGCTCGCCCAGCGGTAGAGCCAGGCCGGAAGCTCGGGCGCAAGACCGCGCGGAATCTTTACCAGTTCATGCAAGTGATGGCCGTGCGAGGTCGCGACATCTTCATGCACATACAGATAGGTGTGCGTAGCTGGATAGCGCCAACGTTCAGTATGGCGAGCGATCAGCTTGCTGATGCCTTCGTTCAAGCGGCGAACGGCATACTTGACCTCACTTTCCTTGTTGAGACCAAGCTGTTCGAAGTTGACCGTCAACATGCCGTTGAACGCGTAGCCATGCTCACCATTGAGAAAGGCTACGGCGTCGAGCGCGCGAAGGGTGGTTTCGGCGGGGATTTTGCTACCCATGGGCAACTCCTGTGTAGGGCCCCAAACTGTTCGAGGCCATACATAGGGCAGGCAACCACGTATCTAACACTTAGCCCGAGCTGCCAGAGCGTTTCAAACCGCCACGTAAGACTAAGCCGCCCCAGTCGGAGATC
Source organism: Novosphingobium sp. (assembly GCA_046063275.1). Taxonomy (GTDB): domain Bacteria; phylum Pseudomonadota; class Alphaproteobacteria; order Sphingomonadales; family Sphingomonadaceae; genus Novosphingobium. The sequence goes on from JBJTLY010000012.1 coordinate 16,155, forward strand.
GTGGCTTGAGCGGCGTTAACATATTGATATGATGTTTGAATTACCCGCTCTGCGGCTGGTTTTAGCCGATGCAAGCGGGGAATTGTGGCCATGCGCACCGCCGACATCTACCAGCGCGTCACCCAGCAAATCATTGACGCCATCGAGGCCGGGGCCAGTGCCGCTTCTTACCGCATGCCCTGGCACAACTGGGGGCAAAGCGCTTCATGCCCCACCAACGCCTCCACCGGCAGGAACTATCGCGGCATCAACGTCGTGCTGCTGTGGGCCGCGGCCGAGGCCCAGGGCTATTCATTCGGGCGCTGGGCGACCTACCGGCAATGGACCGCAACCGGGGCCCAGGTTCGCAAAGGGGCAAAAGCCACCCCGATCATCTTCTGGAAGACCTCAACCGGCGCACCTACATGCGTTGATGACGATGAGGACACTGGCACTCGCCCGGGCCGCTTGATTGCCCGCACTTACTTCGTCTTCAACGGCGACCAAGTCGAAGGCGCCGAGCCCCTGCCGCTGTGCAACTTGACCGAGACCGAAACTGTCACCGCCGCCGCCCACTTCATCGGCAGGACCGGCGCACAGATCCGTCATGGCGGCGACCGGGCCTATTACGCACCGAGCATTGATCAGATCTGGCTACCCCAGAACGCGCAGTTTCGTGATCTCGAAAGCTACTACGCTGTCCTAGCGCACGAGCTGGTTCATTGGACCGGTGCCACGCATCGCCTCGATCGCCCGCTCGATGGCCGTTTCGGCGACGAAGCCTACGCTTTTGAAGAACTGATCGCCGAGCTCGGAGCAGCCTTCCTCGCCGCGCACCTGGGGCTGAGCCGCGAACCGCGTCACGACCATGCTGTCTACATCGCTTCCTGGCTCAAGGTCCTCAAAAGCGACCCCAAGGCCATCCTGACCGCCGCCAGCAAGGCCCAGCAAGCCGCCGACTACCTACTCGATCTAACGACCAAGGCTGCGCAGACCTGGCCCCACCAACTTACCGAGGCGCGCACTGCTGCCAAGGCCGCTGCCGGGCACGATTGATCAGCGCCAAGTGAACACCCTTCATTGCTTCGGAGCGCTCATCCTGATGTCTCAACTGATCAATTCACCGGCAGCGGCCCAGCCGCGCCTATCCAAAAGCAAAATCGCTAGCTTCGAGCAATGTCCGCGGCGATTGTGGCTACAAATTCATCGGCGGGAGCTCGGACAATTCGACGAGCAGACCCTCGCACTGTTCGAATGCGGCCATGCGGTCGGCGAAATGGCGCGACGCCGTTACCGACATGGCCACTTGGTCGCAGAAACCCATCTCGAAATCCCGGCAGCCATATCCCGCACCAGCGAACTTCTGGCAGCCCCTGACGGGCTGCCGATCTTTGAAGCGGCGTTCGAACGTCAAGGCGTGATCATTCGTGCTGATATCCTGGAACCCGATCATTGGGGCGGCTGGCGCCTGATCGAAGTCAAAAACAGTCGTAGCGTCAAAGCCTACCAGATCCGTGATGTCGCGACCCAAGCCTGGGTCTTGCACGGCAACCGCATTTGCATCTCGGCCATCGTCGTTCGCCACGTTGAACGACCGCTGCGCCTCAATTCGCGAAACCCCACCGTCCGCTTCCTCGACGCTGATGTCACTCCGGATGCACAACGTCTCGTGCCCGGCCGGGAAACCATCGTAGTGGCGGCTGGGGCTGCGCTCGAAGGCGCTGAACCGGCGATCAGGCCTGGCCCGCATTGCGTCCGCCCAAACTGCGAATTCCGACACCATTGCTTTCAGAATGTCGAAGCGGCCATTGGTCGCGAATGAACGTCCGCTTTCGCCCAAATCTGCCCAAAAGCAGACAGTCGGCTCACGACCCGAGAGCGGACATCGTGACCAAAGACCGATATAGTGAGCAAAGCCGATATTCGTCGATCCGGATTGGCTCGTCGAGAGCAGTCTGGCATTCTAGGCCTGCAAAAAGGCGGACACTGCGCCGGAAGCGAACAACCTGCTTTTGGGAGCATAGCGACGGAACGCTGCCATCCAGATGGCTTGATGATTCAGGGCTTGGCCCGGTTCGAATTCTCAGGTGGAAGGTTCAGAATCTCAGGGCTTGCACCAGCCCCGCGAAACTTTGTTCGGGTGCCCCTGGATCGACGCGAACCAGGAATTCTGCCGTAGACAAAGCCGCCTGCCCCGCCGAATCCTGGCTGGTGACCGGCCGCAGTCCTTCCGGCGAAAGGCTGGCTCGCACGAAGCTGGTACGCTCGCCGCCGGTGCTTAGACTTGTAGCCAGTCTTCCGAACTCCCAGTTCAGCGCGTCCGACGTCAAGCGCCCTTGCAAGCCCGCTAGCAAAGGTGCCAGAAACAGCCGCGCCGTGACCATTGCTGAGGTGGGATTTCCGGGCAGTCCCAGCACCCAGCGGCCTTGCGCCTGCCCCAGCCACACCGGTTTGCCTGGCCTGATCGCAACCTTGTCAAACAACAGTTCGAGTTCTTGCCCGGCGAACATAGCCTTGCCATAATCGCGTTCGCCAACCGATGCGCCGCCGGTTACGATCACCACGTCTGCTGCGGCCAAAGCCTTACCGGCGAGACGGCGCAATGCCGGCAGATCGTCAGCGCCCGAATAGCGGGCAACTATCCAAGCGCCGAACTGTTCTGCCATTGCTGCCACGCCGAAGGACACCGATTCCGGTATCAGCAACGGATTGCCATGTGCTGTGCCTGGCGCGGCCAGTTCGTCTCCGGTTGCGATGATCGCGACCCGCGGTCGGCAGTGGACGATCGCATTTGCGCGGTCCGCCCCGGCCAGCAGCATGATGGCGCGAGGATCAAGCAGCCGACCCGCTGGCAGGAGCAGGTCGCCGGTCGCGAAATCACTGGCTAACTTGCGGACATGCCAGCCGGGACCGTAATCCGCGGTGATCGTCATTGTCTGGTCTTCCAGCGCGCAATTCTCTTGCATGACGACCCGGTCGGCGCTTTGCGGCATTGCCGCACCAGTGAAGATCCGCACCGCTTCGCTTGGGCCGACTTGCGGCGGTGGCTCTCCCCCCGCAAAGCTTGCGTCGATCACCCGGAATCGCGCGCCCAGCGCAGCGTCGGCATTGCGCAGGGCAAAGCCGTCCATTGCCGATACATCCCGGCGCGGCGAAGACACGGCCGCAATGACTGGCTCGGACAGCACCCGTCCAGAGGCGTCAACCAGCGCAACCTCTTCGCTTGCCAACGGCTTGACCGCTTCGGCGAGCCGCAGCTGGGCCTCATCGAAGCCGATCATGCACAGACATCTCGCAGTCGCGGCAGGGCACCCGCGATCGAGCAAGGTTTGTGTCGGCTGTCGAGCTCGAGTTCGAGCAGCCCATCCCAGGCATCGTGGCAAGCTCCGGTCGAGCCCGGCATGCAGAAAATGAAGGCATCCCCTGCCTGCCCGGCAAAAGCCCGCGATTGCATCGAGGCGACCCCGACGGTTTGCAGGCTCTTCCGATGGAAGGCGATCGAGAAACCATCCATCTCGCGCCGCAGCAACGGCCTCACCGCCTCCGGCGTATTGTCCCTCGGCGAGAAGCCAGTGCCGCCGGTGGTCAGTATGATCTCAATTTCGGGGCGCGACAGCCAGCTACGAAGTCGCGCCTGGATCGCGCCGATATCATCCTTCACGATCGCCCGGTCATGCAAGGTGTGACCGGCCGTCACGAGACGCTCTATCAGGAGCCCGCCTGAAGTGTCGCTTGCCAAGTCCCGCGTGTCGGAAATGGTCAGCACCGCCATGCCCAACGGATGAAACAGCAGCGACAAGTCAATTCCCGGCATCGCCCCTATCCTCCGATCGACGCGAGATGCGGGGTTGCGCCACTGTTGTCATGGTGAAGCCGGTGTGCGGGCATCTTGGTGGCAGTCATCGCCGCGATCCGGGCCGTAAGGGCGTCAATCTGCGTGTCATCTTGCAAAAACGGGCGCAGATCGATGCCCAGATCGCCGAACAGGCACAGGTGCAGCTTGCCCTTTGCTGAAACCCGCAGCCGATTGCAGCTGGCGCAGAAATCTCTCGAATAGGGTGCGATTATCCCGATCCGGCCGCGCCCGCCGGGAGCGGCAAATTCGATTGCCGGACCGGCACCTGCCTCACGCGCCAACCGCTGCCAGCCTGTCCGTTCGAGCTGGTCTGCGATCACGGCACCGGCCAAGTGGTGCTGAGCGAAGAAGCCGGGATTGTCGTTGGTGCGCATCACTTCGATGAAGCGCAGCGTCAGATCATGTTCGGCAACGAATTCGGCGAAGCTGTTCAGTTCATCTTCGTTCACGCCGCGCATCAGCACGCTGTTGAGCTTGATTGCGCCGATTCCGGCAGCCCGTGCGACGGTGATGCCGCCGAGCACCTCGCTCAGTCGGTCGTGGCCGGTGATTGCCGCGAACCGCGATGAGTCGAGCGAGTCCACGCTGACATTCAGCGCCTGGATTCCGGCGGCGACATAGCCAGCTGCGCGCTCGCCCAGCCGGTAACCGTTGGTGGTCATCGCCAGCCTGCGGATACCCGGAACCGCGGAAACGGTGCGGGCGATGTCCAGCAGTTCGCGGCGCAGGCTGGGTTCACCGCCGGTCAAGCGGACCTTCCAAAGCCCCAGCCGAGAAAAGGCAGTAACCAGGCGGCGGATTTCATCGACTGAGAGGTTTTCGGGCTGTCCGGCCTGCTTGCGATAGCCATCGGGCAGGCAATAACTGCAGCGAAAGTTGCAGACATCGGTCAGCGAAAGGCGGAGATATTCGAATCGCCTGCCTTGGCCGTCATGGAGTCCCGGTCGCATACTAGGCCGCCAGCGCCACGCCGCTCACCCCGGCCTGATCGGCCAGCACCGCAATGTACTGCGCCACTGCGCGGCGATAACTGGCTTCCTCAAGGTATTCGGCGATCATCTTTTCGGCGATGTCGAACGGCAATTGGCGGCTTTGCGCCCGGCGTCCGCTGCGGATGATATGCACGCCAAAGCGGCTGCGGACTGGATTGGGGCAGAGGGTGTTTTCTTCGAGCGCGAACAGGGCCTCTTCGAAGGGTTTGACCATTTGCCCAGGCTGAACCTGCCCGAGGTTGCCGCCCTGCTCACGCGATGGGCAGGCCGAACGAGTTCGCGCCAGTTCTGCGAAGCGGGCGGGGTCGGCTTGCAGTTGGCGGATGATCGTGCGGGCATCGCCGGTGGCCAGCCCCATAGCGAAATCGTCAGCCGGATCGGCCTCGATCAGAATATGAGCGGCTTCGACCAGCGGTGCAGTGACGAACCGTTCCGGATGGCTGTCATAGAACCGGCGGCAGGTTGCCGCATCGGCTTCGGGGGTCCGGATCGCGTGGGCCAGCAGCGCTTCGATCAGCGCATCCTCGCGGGTCAGTTCCGGACCGCCTGCTGTTTCGGCCTCGTCGGTGCCAAGCCCAAGCCGCTCGGCCTCGTCGAGCAGCAGTTGCCGAACGGCAAGTGCCTCCGCCGCTGCTGCCCAAGCCGCCTCGGCACTCGGAGCAGGGTGGTTCTGCGCCTCGGCGGCTATGTCGGCGGCAGGGATTTCGCGCCCACCAACGATCACCGGATCTGGAACCGGCCCGGCGCTCATGCCGCCAGCTTCCGCGAGCGGACCACCTGATAGCCCGGTCGCCAGATATAACGAACCGGGGCCGAGAGCATGTGGACCAGCCGGGTGAAGGGAAACAACAGCAGGATCGTCAGGCCCAACGTCACGTGGAGCTTGAACACCACCGCGGTATCCCGGATCAGATCGGCACTGCCCGCACGGAAGGTGAAGATACCCTGCGCCCAGGTCATGAACTTGACCATTTCGTGCCCGTCGAGGTGCTGGGCCGAAACCGGGATCGTTGCCAACCCCAGCGCCAGTTGCAGCCACAGCAGCAGGATCACCAGATTGTCGCTGATACTGGACGCTGCACGTACACGGGGATCGAAAAAGCGGCGGTGGATCAGCAGCGTGGCGCCAATGATCGCCATGACCCCGGCGACTCCGCCGGCACCCATCGCGAGGAGCTGCTTGGCGCCGTGCGGCACACCCAGTGCATCCCAGATCGCGATCGGGGTCAGCAGCCCGACGACGTGACCGGCAAAGATCAACAACACCCCGACGTGGAACAGCACCGATCCGATCATCAGTTGCTTGCGCCTGAGCAGCTGGCTCGATCCGGCGCGCCACGAATAGGGCTCGCGATCGTAACGGATCACCGATCCCACCGCGAGCACGGCCAGCGCGATATAGGGATAGATGCCGAACAGCAGTGCATTGACGAAGTCAGCCATGGTTCGGGCTCCTGTCGGGCTGGGGAGATTGGAAGCGGGCGACCATGGCCGCAGCCTGCGGACATTCGTCCGCCGCGCCGGGGGCGGCGGGGGCATCGAAGCGCACTTGCTCTTCGGCCCAGGCGGCATCGAGCGCGGCCAGATCGTCGGGATCGTCCGCCGGCGCGATCACGAAGGCCTCCCCTCCCGCCCCGGCCAGATCGGCCAGGATCCGCATCGGCGCCTCATAGGGCGTGCCCTTTTCCTCAAGCCGCTCAGCCAGCGCCGACAGGATCACCCCGGGCTGGGAGAGTTCTTCAATGGCTTGCTCCGGCGGCAGCACGGAGAGGTATTCGAGGAACAGCGGGAGGTAATCGGGCAGCTCTTTGGCAGTGATTTCCAGACCCTGTGCAGAATACCGCTCGCGCAGGTCGACCATCGCCTGGCCGCGGTCGCGGCTTTCGCCGTGAACGTGTTCGAACAGGTGGAGCGAGACCGCGCGGCCGCGGTCGAACAAGCCGACATAGGCCTCCTGGCAATCGAGCAGATCGCCGTGGGCGAGCAGTTCCAGCAAAGGCGATAAGCCTGACCGCTGATCGGCGGTCAGAACGCCGTCTTCGGCAAGCAGCGCCGAAAGCAACGGCGCGGCCTCCTGCACCGCTGCATCGGGGTAGCGCAACAGCGCCGAGAGTACTCGCAGAGTTGTTTGCATCAGAATACCTCCGAAGGGGTCTGGAGCTTCTTGCGCGCCGGCGCGCCAAACAGGTTGGCGGTGCTCGACCCGCCCGAGCAGCCGTTGCCGAACGAAAAGCCGCAACCGCCCTTTTCGTCATACATGTCTTCTGCATCCTCGCGGTGACCGCTGGGGATTACGAAGCGGTCCTCGTAATTGGCGATGGCCATGATCTGGTACATCTCTTCGATCTGCGCGCCGGTCAGCCCGACTTCGCGGGCGATCCCTTCCTCGATCACCCCGCCCACAGTCTTGGCGCGCATGTAGGCACGCATCGCCAGCATCCGTTCAAGCGCGTCGGCGACTGGTTCCTCCTTGCCCGCGGTCAGCAGGTTGGCGAGATATTTCAGCGGGATCCGCAAGCTGCGCACATCGGGCATGCCGTTGCGCGCCGAGATCTTGCCCGCGCTGGCCGCATTGTTGATCGGCGAGAGTGGCGGCACGTACCAGACCATCGGCAGGGTGCGGTATTCGGGGTGGAGCGGGAATGCTACCTTCCATTCCATCGCCATCTTCCACACCGGCGAATGCCGCGCGGCTTCAAGCCAGGCTTCGGGCACGCCGTCCTTGCGGGCCTGTTCGATCACCGCCGGGTCGTTGGGATCGAGGAAGATATCGAGTTGCTCCTGATAGAGGTCTGCGACATTTTCGGTGCTGGCCGCCGCTTCGATCCGGTCGGCATCATAGAGCATCACGCCCAGGTAGCGGATTCGCCCGACGCAGGTTTCGCTGCACACGGTCGGCTGTCCGGCCTCGATCCGGGGGTAGCAGAAGATGCACTTTTCGCTCTTGCCGCTCTTCCAGTTGAAATAGATCTTCTTGTAGGGGCAGCCCGAGATGCACATCCGCCAGCCGCGGCATTTCTCCTGGTCGATCAGGACGATCCCGTCCTCCTCGCGCTTGTAGATCGAACCCGAAGGGCAGGCCGCGACGCAGGTCGGGTTGAGGCAGTGTTCGCAGAGGCGCGGCAGGTACATCATGAAGGTGTTTTCGAACTCGCCGTAGATCTCTTTCTGGACGCCTTCGAAGTTGTAGTCGGCGCCGCGCTTGGAGAATTCTCCGCCGAGGATTTCCTCCCAGTTGGGACCACCCACGATCTTCTCGATCCGCTCACCCGAAATCAGGCTGCGCGGCCGCGCGGTGGGAAAAGCTTTGCTTTCGGGAGCGCTCTGCAGGTGTCCATAATCGAAGGTGAAAGGTTCGTAGTAATCGTCGATCTCGGGCAGGTCCGGGTTGGCGAAAATCTTGGCGAGCACCCGCCATTTGCCACCCATCCGGGGCCGGATCGAGCCGCTGGCGGCGCGTTCCCACCCGCCGTTCCAGCGCTTCTGGTTCTCCCAGTCCTTGGGATAGCCGATGCCGGGCTTGGTCTCTACGTTATTGAACCAGGCGTATTCCATGCCTTCGCGGCTGGTCCACACGTTCTTGCAGGTGACCGAGCAGGTGTGGCAGCCGATGCATTTGTCGAGGTTCAGCACTTTGCCGATCTGGGCGCGGACTTTCATGCTGCATGCTCCCCTTCGGCCAAGGGCCCTTCGAGCCAGTCGACCTTGCTCAGCTTTCGGACGATGACGAATTCGTCGCGGTTCGATCCGACCGTGCCGTAGTAGTTGAAGCCGTAGGCCTGCTGGACGTAGCCGCCGATCATATGGGTCGGCTTGACGATCGCCCGGGTCACCGAATTGTGGATGCCCCCGCGCTGTCCTGTCAGCGGCGAGCCCGGCACGTTCACGATCTTCTCCTGCGCGTGGTACATGAACAGCGTGCCTTCCTTCATCCGCTGCGAGACCACCACCCGGGCGACTAGCGCGCCATTGGCGTTGAAGGTTTCGACCCAGTCGTTGTCGACGAGGTCTGCCTTGGCCGCGTCAACCTCGCTCATCAGACGATCGGCCCGCCACGCGACAGCGTCAGCATCAACTGGTTGTCGGTGTAAGTTGAGTGGATCCCCCATTTCTGGTGGGGGGTGATGAAGTTCAGCACGACGTGCTTCTGCCCTGCAGCCTCGCCCAGCATCGGTGCCACCGCCTTGGTATCGATCGGGGGTCGGTAGACGCAAAGGCCTTCGCCAAACGCGAGCATCCATTTGTGGTCCTGATAGAGCTGCTGCCGTCCGGTCAGCGTACGCCACGGGATCAGTTCGTGGACGTTGGTATAGCCGGCGTTGTAGCAGACGTGCTCGCTCTCGATCCCGGACCAGGTTGGTGAGGAAATGATTTTGCGCGGCTGCGCCTGCACATCGCGAAAGCGAATCTTCTCGTCTTCCTTGGGCAAGGCGAGATGGGCGTGTTCGCGCCCGGTGAACTGCGACAGCGCCTCCCACGCCTTGACCGCAACCTCGCCGTTGGTTTCCGGGGCCAGCATCAACAGCACTTCACACGCATCGATCGCGCTTTCGATCCGCGGCATGCCCTTGGTCGGACCTTCCGCGGTCACTACGCCGTTAAGCTTGCGCAGGTTCTCGACCTCGATCTGCGTGTTCCAGCCGATCCCCTTGCCGCCATTGCCGAGCTTGTCCATCAGCGGGCCCAGCGCGGTGAAGCGCTTGTAGAGGTTGGGATAGTCCCGCTCGACCAAAGCGACATTGGCCATGGTCTTCCCGGGGATCGGTTCGGCTTCCCCCTCGCCCCAGTCGGCCACGTCGAAAGGCTGGGCAAGCTCGTTCGCGGTATCATGCAAGATCGGGGTCAGCACCAGGTCCTGCTCTACCCCCAGCACTTCGGGAGCGACCTCCGAGAAGGTCTTGGCGATCCCCTTGTAAATCTCCCAGTCGCTGCGCGATTCCCACACCGGATCGACCGCGGCCGACAGCGGGTGGATGAACGGGTGCATGTCGGAGGTGTTGAGATCGTCCTTTTCGTACCAGCTGGCGGTGGGCAGGACGATGTCGGAATAGACGCAGGTGGTCGACATGCGGAAGTCGAGCGTGACCAGCAGGTCGAGCTTCCCCTTGGGTGCCTCGTCATGCCACTTCACGTCCTTGGGCTTCTGGTGGCCCATTTCGCCAAGGTCCTTGCCCTGGACACCGTGCGCGGTGCCGAGCAGGTGCTTGAGGAAATACTCGTGGCCCTTGCCCGAAGAGCCGAGCAGGTTCGAACGCCAGACAAACATGTTGCGCGGCCAGTTGGCCGGATCGTCGGGATCGAAGCACGACATTTCGAGATCGCCGGACTTGAGCGCGGCGGCGACATAGTCTCCGGGATTCTTGCCTGATGCCTTGACCGCTTTGCCGACATCGAGCGGGTTGGTCTTGAGCTGCGGCGCCGACGGCAGCCAGCCCATCCGTTCGGCGCGGACGTTGTAATCGATCAGGCTGGCATCCCAATCGCCATCGGGTGCTGTGGGGGAGAGGATTTCGCTGACTCCCAGCGTTTCATAGCGCCACTGGTCGGTATGGGCGTAGAAGAAGCTGGTCGAATTCATCTGCCGCGGCGGACGGCTCCAGTCGAGCCCGAAGGCCAGCGGCAACCAACCGGTCTGCGGGCGCAGCTTTTCCTGACCGACATAGTGCGCCCAGCCGCCGCCTGACTGGCCGATGCAACCGCACATCACCAACAGGTTGATGATGCCGCGGTAGTTCATGTCCATGTGGTACCAGTGGTTGAGCCCGGCTCCGAGGATCACCATCGATTTGCCATTGGTCGCTTCGGCATTGGCGGCGAATTCGCGCGCGACGGTGATGATGTGATCGGCCGGAATGCCGGTGATCGTCTCGGCCCAGGCTGGAGTGTAGGGGCTGGCATCGCCATAATCGCGCGCCACGTGTTCACCGCCGAGCCCGCGATCGAGCCCGTAGTTGGCGCACAGCAGGTCGAACACGGTGGCGACATAGGTGCGGCCCTCGGTCAGCTCCAGTTCGCGAACCGGGACGCGCTTCAGCAGCACATCGGGATGGTCGGTGCCCTAGAAGTGGTCGTGCTCGCGGTTGCCAAAGTAGGGAAATCCGACCTCAACCACTTCGTCATGGTCCTTGTCGAG
>JBJTLY010000178.1:0-2735 GCA_046063275.1 Novosphingobium sp.
CAGCGGTCGTCGCCAATGTGATCGAAGGCGTGATGAAGCTTTCGACTCAAACGATGGACGGAAAGGAGCAGATACTCGGCCTGGCTTATCCCTCCGACTTCCTCGGCCGCCCGTTCGGTCAGAGCACTCCCTATGGCGTCGAGGCGCTGACCGATGCGTACGTCTGCATTTTCCAGCGTCAGGATTTTGACCGAATCGCACGCAAGCACCCTGATCTTGAGCACAAATTGCTCGAGCGCACGCTCAGTGAGCTCGATCGTACGCGGCGCTGGATGTTGCTGCTCGGGCGGATGAACGCCGAACAGAAGCTGGCGAATTTCCTGCTCGAAATGTCGGATCGCCGCGCCAATGTCGGCTGCGCTGATGCGCCTGCGGCCAACGCCGCATGGTCGCTGCCGCTGTCACGCCAGCAGATCGCCGACGTGCTGGGGCTGACGATCGAAACCGTCAGCCGCCAGTTCACGCGGATGAAGAAGGACGGCCTGATCGACCTTCCGTCGCGTCGCGAGGTGGCCATCCTGGAGCGCGGTGTGCTTGAGGATATGGCCGCCTAGCCTATCCTAGAAGCGGTACGAAACGCCCGCCGAAAGCACCCAGGGATCGAGCTTGTGGTCGGTCTGGATCACCAGCGTGTTGCCCGCGTACCAGCGCGCCGTGGTGCTGACGAAATACTTCTTGGCATCGAGGCTGAGCCCGAAGCCCTTGTTGCCCAGCGGCACATCGACCCCGGCCTGAACGACTGCGCCAACCTTGCTCGACAGCGTGGTCTTGGTCACACCCAGCGGAATTGTGGCCGCGCCGGGCTTGCTATCGACCCACAGGAACAGCGTGCCGCCAGCGCCGACATAGGGCTTTAGCGGACCTATGGGAAAGTGCAGTTTGGCGGTGAGCGTCGCCGGGATCAGCTTGGCATGGCTGACCAGTTCGGCGCCGGGGAGGCCGGTAGTGCCGGTGACGTGATGCTCGGTCATGCAGCAGATCGTTTCGATCGAGAAGTTCTGGCTGACGAAGTATTCGACCGCCACGGTTGGTACGTAGTTGTCGCTTGCCGCGGTCCGGGTCGTCGCCGGAAGCGGCACGAGGTCGACCGGCTTGCTGGTGATTTTGCCATCGGGCAGCACTGCGGTGGCGAGCACCTTGATCTGGATCTTGCCGTCGTTGCTACCGGCCACTGCCGGGCTGGCGAGCATGGCAACAGCCGCTGCTGCGGCGGCGAGGGACGTCTTCAGCGTCTTGGTCATTCTTCTTGTCCTGGCGGCGCAGTGGCTGCCCCTTGCAGCCCAGGTTGTTTGCACCGTCGAGCCGCCAATTGGTCGCGAAGCCGCACCGCGTCCTTGACCCAGATCAATGCCGCAGAGCGCTTGTCCAGCCACTGCGGCAACAATGACACAGGCGGAAAGTCTCGTCCGGTCCATGACCGGGGCAGCCGGAGAGCGGCCGCTCCCGGCGTGTGCGGCGCTGGCGCAAACGCTGCACCTTGGCCCGGGAGTGACCGTGCCGCTGCCGCGCGGAGAGAGCGCATTGGTTCATATCGTCAGCGGTGCGGCCAAGCTGGTCGCGCTCGCCGCAGCTGGACGCGAACAGGTCACGGCATTCAACTTTGCCGGCGATCTGGTGATGGTCCCTGGCAGCGGGCCGCACGCTTACGTGCTCCACACCTTGAGCGAGTGCGCGCTGACCATCGTTCCCTACGCGGCGCTGCGCAAGGCAGTGGCGGACGATCCGGTAGTTCTCGGCCTGCTGCTCGACAATAGCGATGCCGCACTCACGCGCTGCCGCGAAAAGGCGCTGATGATCGGGCGCAAGACCGCATCCGAGCGGATGGCTGGTTTCCTGGTGATGATGGCGGCGCGGATCGGCGTGCCGCGCGGCGACGCGGTGCAGCTCGACCTGCCGATGTCGCGCCGCGACATCTCCGACAGCCTGGGGCTGACGATCGAGACGGTCAGTCGCCAATTCAGCCTGCTGCGTGAGGCGCGGCAGATTGCCACCGTAGGGCGTTCCAAGGTCCTCCTGCTCGATTTTCAAGGGCTGCAGGAGCGGGCCGGACACCTCGCGGATTTGGGCCCTGCATTTTCATCCAAATTTGCGCTGGATCAATGTTGAACCGCCCGGCCCGGCCTAGCGCCGCCCCATGACTTACGGAGATTGTTATGCAGGCTGAAGCCGCCCTGGGGCGTATCGGATTGTGGTTCCTGCTGCTGCTGGGTTCGATCGGCGTGATGCTGGGGGCCAAGGACACGCCCTTTGCCATCCAGGCCGGGATGATCGCCGTGCTCGCGCTGGTGATGGTGTTCATGACCGCATCGCGGTTCGATCCCGCCGGCAAGGCGCGCGGCTTCTTTCACATGCCGGACGGCGAATCGCGCTATGACGATGACCCGGTTCGCTGGGCCACGATTGCCACAGTGTTCTGGGGCATGGCCGGGTTCCTCGCCGGGCTGGTGATTGCGCTGCAACTGGCCTTTCCGGCCTATCTCAATTTAGAACCCTACCTGAACTTTGGCCGACTCCGCCCGCTGCACACCAGCGCCGTCATCTTCGCATTTGGCGGCAACGCGCTGATCGCGACCAGTTTCTACGTCGTCCAGCGCACCTGCCGCGTCCGGCTCGCTTTCCCGGCGCTCGCCCGGTTCGTGTTCTGGGGCTACCAGCTGTTCATCGTGCTGGCCGCGACCGGCTACCTGCTCGGGATCACCCAGAGCAAGGAGTACGCCGAACCCGAATGGTACGTG
>JBJTLY010000179.1:0-2884 GCA_046063275.1 Novosphingobium sp.
GAACCCGACCTCAACGATCGTGCTTCGAGCGAGACCGATTGGGGTATCGAACTGCGCACCCGCGACCGCCAGCGCAAGCTGATCTCCAAGATCGATTCGGCACTGCGCCGGATCGAAGAAGGTGAGTACGGCTATTGCGAAGTGACCGGCGAACCGATCGGGCTGGGCCGGCTTTCGGCGCGACCGATTGCGACTATGACGGTCGAAGCGCAGGAAGCGCACGAGCGGCGCGAAAAAATCTCGCGCGATGATTGAAAATCCTGATCGGGCGTTAACTGCTTTTTTGCCACTGGGGTTTAAGGTTCGATCAGATTGCCGGTCGTATATGTGCACCAGCGCATACGACCAGCGATAGCTGCGCCAGGAGAGACCGTACCGCCATGTCCGCAAACGACCACCGGCAGATCACGCGTGACAGCCTGTTCGTCATGGCTGACTTGCGGATCGACGGGATCGAAGGCGATCATCGTATCCGCGTGCGCAACCTGTCTGCTGGCGGCCTGATGGCTGAAGGTGGCCCCGCCGTGCAGCGCGGCCAGATGGCCTGGGTAAACGTGCGCAACATCGGTTGGGTCGAAGGCTCGGTCGCCTGGGTCCAGGACAGTCGCTTCGGCATTGCCTTCCGTGAGGATATCGACCCGCGGGTGGCTCGGGCGCCGGTCGATGCTGGTGATTCGACCCCGCGCTATGTACGGCCGCCGCTGGCAAACTTCGATCCGGGTGCATTGCGCAAGCTTTGAACAGCCGACCTCAACCTTTCGCAGCAATGCGACTGGGCCACCTCCGCAAATTCCGTTAAGACCCGGCCTCATGCCGTCGTTCCGTTTCCTGCTGACTGCCTTCGCGCTGACCGTGCCACTCGCGCTGTGGGGCTGTATCGGCAGCGACGATCGTCCGGTCGAAGTTCTGGCGATCGGCGATCCCGGCTCCACCTTCGTTAGCGGCGGGCAATTGCCGCTGGCCGCGCAGTTGCTCCGTGCGGCGACCACCGAAGGACTGGTCGCCTTCGACGAACAGGGCCGCGTTGTCCCTGCGCTGGCGGATCGCTGGATCGTCACCGACGACGGCCTCAGTTACATTTTTCGCCTGCGTGACGGCACCTGGCCTGATGGCACCCCAATCCAGGCCGACAGCGCGCGCGCCGCTATGCTGCAGGCGATCCACGGACAGGCGGGCCAACCGCTTGGTGCCGATCTCAGCGCAATCGAGGAAGTTCGCGCCATGGCCGGGCGGGTGATCGAGATCCGCCTCAGCCGTCAGATGCCCGACCTGCTCCAGCTTCTCGCCCAGCCCGAACTGGGGGTGTCTTATGACGGACGCGGGGCAGGGCCGATGAAGGCGCAGCGGCAAAGTGACAAGGAACGCCAGCTGAGCGGAGTGCTGCTCCGCGCCATCCCGCCCGAGGACCGCGGCCTCCCGTCGCAGGAAGACTGGTCGAAGCTGGTCCGGCCACTGCGCCTTTCCGCGGTGCCGGCAGCGCGCGCGGTGGAGCTGTTCAACCAGGGCAAAATTGACCTGGTGCTGGGCGGCGGCTTTGCCGACTTCCCCCGGCTCGACATTGCCGGGATCGGGCGTGGTTCGATCCGCCTCGATCCGGTGGCCGGACTGTTCGGGCTTGCGGTGGTTCATGGCGACGGGTTCCTTTCGAAGCCTGAAAACCGCGAGGCAATCGCCATGGCGGTCGATCGGGATGCGCTGATCGGGGCGTTCAACATCGGCGGCTGGACCGCGACCGCGCGGGTGCTCAACCCGGGCCTTGAAGGCGACAACGGCACGGTGGGCGAGCGCTGGGCGGGACGCTCGATCGAAGAGCGGCGCACTCAGGCTGCGACCCGGGTCGCCCAGTGGAAGGCTGCGCATGGCCCGGTCATTCTCCGCATCGCATTGCCCGCTGGGCCGGGGTCGGACCTGCTGTTCGAACGGCTTTCGGCCGATCTCAAAGCGGCGGGGCTCGAAGCCCAGCGGGTCGGCGCCAATGCGGATGCCGATTTGCGGCTGGTCGACCGGATCGCTCGCTATGACCGGCCAGGTTGGTTCTTCAACCAGCTCAGCTGCGCCAATGCCCGCGCGCTCTGCAGCATCACCGCCGACAAGCTGGTGAGTGACGCGGAGGCCCAGCCCGACATGGCCAAGCGCGCCGAGCTCTATGCCCAGGCCGAAGCGCAGCTCACCACCGAAAACACCTACATTCCTTTCGGGGTGCCGATCCGTTGGTCGCTCATCGGGACGATCAGCGGCTTTGCGCCGAACCGCTGGGGTGTTCATCCCTTGATGCCGCTGGCCTTCATTCCCAAATAAGGCGGGCGGGCGCCATGCCCCGCGCCTGGGTGCCGCAACCATGCCTGTCAAACCACAGCCGATTACCGCGCAACTGCCGCTCGGGACCGATCCCCATTCGGTCCGCCAGCGCATCGAAGCGATGGAGAGATTGCTCGAAGGCCTGTTCGAGGTGCCGGGCATGGGCGGCCGCCGGATCGGGCTTGATGCGATCGTCGGGCTGATCCCGGTCGCCGGTGACCTGATTACGGCAGCGATGGGCCTCTACATGGTATGGGAGGCGAGCAACCTCGGCATGTCCAAATGGCAGCTCTGGCGTATGGCCGGCAACGTCGGGATCGACAGCCTGGTCGGCGCGGTGCCGGTGGCGGGCGACCTGTTCGACCTTGCCTTCCGCTCGAACACCCGCAACCTCAAGATCGTGCGCAAGCACCTCGACAAGCACCACCCCGGGACGCGGGTGATTTCCGGCTGATGCCGGAGTTATTGTCTGAGTGCGCCATTCGCCTCCGCGAATAGCTTGCAACACCAGCCCGCTCCCCCCGCCCGACCACCCGTGACATGGTACCCTTGGGGTGGTCGGGCAGGGGGAGCGGGCTGGTGTTGT
>JBJTLY010000180.1:0-2966 GCA_046063275.1 Novosphingobium sp.
CCCGAAACCTTACCCTTTCCCTTGGCGAAACGGGCAGCACGGTCGACGTGCTGCGCGGTATCGACCTGACCGTGCCGCAAGGCCAGACGCTGGCCCTGCTTGGCCCATCGGGTTCGGGCAAAAGCAGCCTGATGGCCGTGCTGACCGGGCTGGAGCGCGCGACGTCGGGCCAGCTTACCGTCGCCGGTGCGGACTTCTCGGCCATGGACGAGGACGCGCTGGCCACCGCGCGGCGCGGCAAGATCGGGGTGGTGCTGCAAGCCTTCCACCTGCTGCCGACGATGACCGCGCTCGAAAACGTGATGACCCCGCTCGAATTGGCAGGAATGCCCGACGCCAAGGCGCGCGCCGAGGCGGAGCTCAAGGCGGTCGGCCTTGGCGAGCGGCTCGGTCACTACCCGGCGCAGCTTTCGGGCGGCGAGCAGCAGCGCGTCGCCATCGCCCGCGCGCTTGCGCCGAAGCCCGCGCTGGTCTTCGCTGATGAGCCCACCGGCAATCTTGACCACGCTACCGGGGTAAGCGTGATGGACCTGCTCTTCGCGCGCCGCGCCGAGAGCGGGGCAACGCTGGTGGTGATTACCCACGATGCGTCGCTCGCCGCGCGGTGCGAGCGCGTGGTGACGCTGGCTGACGGGTGCATCGCGAGCGACACCAATCCTCCCCCACCGGGGGAGGGGGACCATCCCGACGGGATGGTGGAGGGGTACGCGCAGTGATTGCTCCGCCGAGAGGTCTGGACCACTCGCCTGTACCCCTCCACCATGCTGCGCATGGTCCCCCTCCCCGATTCGGGGAGGATTGGCGCACCGCCTGGACCATCGCCCGGCGCGACCTGTCGGCGCGGTTCAAGGGGCTGCGGCTGCTGCTGGTCTGCCTGTTCTTGGGCGTCGGCGCGCTGGCGGCAATTGGCACGCTGACCGGCGCGATCCAGCGCGAACTGGCGGGGCGAGGCCGCACGATCTTGGGCGGCGATGTCGAGGTGGCAGTGTGGCAACGGGCGGCCAGTACTGCCGAAACCGCTGCCTTTGCCAAGTCCGGCAAGGTTTCGGGCGGGATCCGGTTGCAGGCCATGGCGCGCGCGGGCGATCTCGCCGCGCCGGTTGAGTTGAAGGCAGTCGACACATCCTGGCCATTGGTCGGGCAGTTCAAGCTGCAGGATGGTCGCACTGCCAGTGCCCCGCCAGCCGACAACGCATGGCTCGCCGAAGGCGCGGCCGAGCGGCTGGGGGTGAAGCCCGGCGACAGCGTGACGATCGGCAGTCTGCCGCTCAAGGTTGGCGGGATCATTGCCGAGGAGCCTGACCGGCTGGGTGAAGGCTTTACACTCGGCCCGGTGGTGATCGTTGCCGCCGACGTGCCGCAACGCGCGGGACTGACCGCGCCCGGCGCGATGTACCGCAGCAAGTACCGGATCGCCATGGCGAAAGGCGGCGATGCAGAAGCACTGGCCGACCGGCTCAAGAAGCAGTTCCCCTCCTCGGGTTTCGAGCTGCGCACCCGCGACAATGCCTCGCCGGGCGCCGAACGGTTCGTTGCCCGAATGGGCGATTTCCTGGTGCTGGTCGGGCTGGCCGCCTTGGCGATTGCCGGGATCGGTATCGGTGGCGGGGTGTCCTCGTACCTTGAGGCGCGTCGTGGCAGCGTCGCAACCCTGAAGGTGCTGGGCGCGACTAGCGGCGATATTGCCCGCATCTATCTGTTGCAGATCGGTGTGGCGGCCGTCGTGGGTTCCACTCTTGGCTTGGTCGCTGGTTTCCTTGTGACCCCGCTGCTCGCTGCGGCGCTGGGTAGCCTGCTGCCGGTCTCGCCCGGACTGGTGTTCGACGCGGGCGCGCTGGCCAAGGCCGCGCTCTACGGCCTGCTGATCGCCTTGGTCTTCGCCGCGCCGCCGCTGCTTTCGGCGCGGCGCTTCCCGGCAATGGCGCTGCTCCGCGCACGGGTATCGCCGCTGCGGCAGAACTGGCGCGATGCGGTGTTGCCGGTCGGGCTGGGCATGGTAGCGATCGCCGCGCTGGCGTTGCTGACAACCAAGGCCAAGGTCGTCACCGCATGGTTCCTTGGGGGGTCGCTGGCCTTGCTCCTGCTGCTCGGCGGCCTTGGTTGGCTGATCCGCTGGCTGGCGGCGCGTCTGCCCCGGCCCAAGGCTCCGCTGCTGCGGATTGCGCTCGCCAACCTCCACCGTCCCGGCGCGCAGACCGGCGCGCTGGTTACTGCGCTGGGGTTCGGGCTTGCCGCCTTCGTGACGCTCGCGGCGATCCAGACCAGCCTCGATGCAAACATCGCCGCGCGGGTGCCGCAGCGCGCGCCGGATTACTTTGTGCTCGATGTGCCAAAGGCGCGCGGCGCGGAATTTGTTGCCACGGTGGACAAGGTTGCGCCCGCCGCCAAGGTCCGTCTCGTACCGGCACTGCGCGGCGCGATCCTCGCCTACGGGCCCGAGAACGCGATGACCCGCGTCGCGGATATGAAGGAAATCCCCGAAGAGGCCTGGCCGCTGCGCGGCGAACGCGGGCTGACCTATTCGGACGATGTGCCCGAAGGCAATGTGGTGACCGCAGGCAAGTGGTGGCCCAAGAACTATGCTGGGGAACCGCTGGTCTCGATCGACGAAAAGCTTGGACAGGCGCTCAACCTGAAGATCGGCGACGAACTGACGATCGGCCTGCTCGGGGTCGAACGCACCGCGCGGATCGCCTCGCTGCGCCGGATCGATTGGGATTCGATGGGGTTCAACTACGTGCTGGTGTTCAGCCCTAACGCGATCGAAGACGCGCCGCACAACCTGGCCGCGACGATCTCGTTGCAGGAGAAAATGACGACTTCAGACTCCCCTCCCCGGTGGGGAGGGGCTGGGGGTGGGGGTTCCACATCGGCGTCGAACCCCCACCCCAACCCCTCCCCACCGGGGAGGGGCGAATTGTTGCGGGCGTTGGTCAAGCAATTCCCCGCCAGCTCGGTCATCGAAG
>JBJTLY010000181.1:0-12315 GCA_046063275.1 Novosphingobium sp.
TCGCCACCGCGCGCAGCGTGGAAGGCATGGCGGCGGCGGCGGGATACGAAATGGTCGATGCCCCTGTTTCGGGCGGGATCGCCGCGGCCAACGGCGGCACGCTGACCTTCATGGTGGGCGGCGGGGACACCGCGTTCAAGCGCGCCGAACCGGTGCTGGCCGCGATGGGCAAGGCCGTGATCCACGCCGGGTCCAGCGGCGCCGGACAGGCCGCCAAGATCTGCAACAACATGATCCTGGGCGCGACCATGATCGCCACCTGCGAGGCCTTTGCCCTGGCCGAAAAGCTTGGGCTCGACCTGCAGACCTTCTATGACATCTCGAGCAAGGCCTCGGGTCAGTCGTGGTCGATGACCAGTTACTGTCCGGTCCCCGGGGTCGGTCCGCAATCGCCTGCCGACAACGACTATCAGGGCGGATTCGCTGCGGCGCTGATGCTCAAGGATCTGAAGCTCGCGATGGAAGCCGCAGCCAGCGTCAGCGCAAAGACGCCGATGGGCCAGCGCGCCGAGGAACTCTATACCGAGTTCACCGCAGCGGGCGGCGGCGGCACCGACTTTTCGGGGATCATCAAGACGCTCTAAGTCGCCAAGCGCTGGGACGGTGGCTACTGGAGGCGCATGAACCGCCCCCATCACCCCTTGATGCCATTCCTCGCGGTCGCCGCAGGGATCGCCTCGTTCAGCGTGATGGACGCGCTGATGAAGGGCGCGAGCCTTGCGGTCGGCGCCTATAACGCGATGCTGTGGCGCTCGCTCGCCAGCGCGCTGGTGATGCTCCCGTTATGGAAATTCAGCGGCGGGGACTGGCCGCGCGGCAAGGTACTGCGGCTGCACGCGGTGCGCGGGCTCAATTCATCGCTGATGGCGACGGCGTTCTTCTGGGGGCTCAAGTACCTGCCGCTGGCCGAGGGGATGGCGATCAGCTTCATCGCGCCGCTGATCGCGCTCTATCTAGCCGCGGTGCTGCTGGGTGAGACTATCGGCAGGCGCGCGGTCTTCGCCTCGCTGCTGGGCCTCGCCGGGGTGGTGGTGATCGCGGGGGCGCGGATGCGCGGCGATGGTTATAGCCACGATGCGGCGCTGGGGATCGCCGCGATCCTGACTTCGGCGGTGCTCTACGCGTGGAACCTCATCCTCCAGCGCCAGCAGGCGCAGCTGGCGGCTCCGCGCGAAGTAGCAGCGTTCCAGGCGGTGTTCACCGCGCTGTTCCTCGGCCTGCTTAGCCCGTGGCTGGCGCAGATCCCGCCGAGCGGCGTGTGGTTCAACCTCGGCGGATCGGCGGTGCTGGCGACCGTGTCGCTGATGCTGATCTCGTGGGGCTATGGCCGCGAAGAGACGCAGGTGCTGCTCCCGCTCGAATACTCGGCCTTCATCTGGGCGGCGATCATGGGCTGGCTGATGTTCGGCGAGGCGCTGACCGCGCCAACCGTGACCGGCGCCGTGCTGATCGTTGCAGGCTGCTGGATCGCCACCCGGCCCGGTCCGAAGGTCCATATCGAGGCGACCGCGCTTTAGTTCCGATTTGGCCCTTCCGGCCCTTGACGCGGCGCAGATTCCCGCGCATCGGCGGCGCCGACAGCCAGTCCTGCTGCATTCGCGATTGGGGCGCGAACAGCAGGGGCTCCACATTTCAGGAGACAAGCTACCCATGACCCAGGTCGGACAGGACTCGCTCGGCACTCGCTCGACGCTCAGCGTCGGCGGCAAGGATTACGCCTATTATTCGCTCAAGAAGGCCGCGGCCAAGTACGGTGACGTCTCGCGCCTGCCGATGAGCATGAAAGTGCTGCTCGAAAACCTGCTGCGCTTTGAAGATGGCGGCTTCACCGTGGCGACGTCTGATGTTCAGGCGGTGGTCGACTGGCAGAAGAACCCCGCCGAATCATCGAACGAGATCCAGTACCGCCCGGCCCGCGTCCTGCTGCAGGACTTCACCGGGGTGCCCTGCGTGGTTGACCTTGCCGCAATGCGCGATGCGATCGCCAAATTGGGCGGCGATACCTCCAAGATCAACCCGCTGGTCCCGGTCAACCTGGTGATCGATCACTCGGTGATGGTCGATGAATTCGGCCATGCCAAGGCGTTCGAAGAGAACGTCGAGATCGAATACCATCGCAACATGGAGCGCTACGATTTCCTCAAGTGGGGATCGAAGAGCCTCAACAATTTCTACGCGGTGCCCCCCGGCACCGGGATCTGCCATCAGGTCAACCTCGAGAATATCGCGCGCACGGTGTGGACTTCGGTCGATGCTTCGGGCGCGACGGTCGCCTACCCCGACACCTGCGTCGGCACTGACAGCCACACCACCATGGTCAATGGGCTCGGCGTGCTCGGTTGGGGCGTCGGCGGGATCGAGGCCGAGGCGGCGATGCTTGGCCAGCCGGTCTCGATGCTGATCCCCGAAGTGGTCGGGTTCAAGCTCACCGGCACGCTGCCCGAAGGCGTCACCGCGACCGACCTGGTGCTGACCGCTACCCAGATTCTGCGCGCCAAGGGCGTGGTCGGGCGGTTCGTCGAATACTACGGACCGGGGCTTGCCGCCCTTACCCTCGCCGACCGCGCGACGCTCGCCAACATGGCGCCCGAATACGGCGCGACCTGCGGGTTTTTCGGGGTTGACGACAAGACGCTCGACTACCTGCGCCTGACCGGGCGCGAGGAAGAGCAGATCGCCTTGGTTGAGGCCTATGCCAAGGAACAGGGGCTGTGGCTCGATCCCACTGCGGCCGATCCAATCTTCACCGACACGCTCGAACTCGACATGGGCTCGGTCGTACCCAGCCTCGCGGGGCCCAAGCGCCCGCAGGACAAGGTCGCGCTGACCCAGGTCGATGACGTGTTCAACGGCGATCTCGACTCGGTCTACAAGAAGTCGGCGACCCGCGTCGCGGTTGAAGGCAAGGACTTCGATATCGGCGACGGCGACGTGGTGATCGCCGCGATTACCAGCTGCACCAACACATCGAACCCCGGCGTGATGGTCGCTGCCGGCCTCGTCGCCAAGAAGGCCAACGAACTGGGGCTCAAGCCCAAGCCGTGGGTCAAGACCAGCCTTGCGCCGGGCTCGCAGGTCGTCACCGACTACTTCAACAAGGCCGGGCTGACCGAACATCTCGACGCGCTCGGCTTCAACCTCGTCGGCTATGGTTGCACCACCTGCATCGGCAACTCGGGGCCGCTGGCCGAGCCGATCAGCGCAGCGATCAACGCCAACAATATCGTCGCCGCCTCGGTCCTTTCAGGCAACCGCAACTTCGAAGGGCGTGTCAGCCCCGACGTACGCGCCAATTTCCTCGCCTCGCCGCCCTTGGTGGTGGCCTATGCATTGAAGGGCACGGTGGTCGAAGACTTCGTCACGACACCGATCGGCACCGGGAGCGACGGCAACCCGGTCTATTTGAAAGACATCTGGCCGACCAATCAGGAAGTCGCCGACACCATGGCGGCCTGTATCGACCGCTCGATGTTCCAGGCGCGCTATGCCAACGTCTACCAAGGCGATGCGCACTGGCAGGCGATCCAGGTGACGGGGAGCGAAACCTACCAGTGGCGCGCTGGTTCGACTTATGTCGCCAACCCGCCCTACTTCGACGGCATGAGCATGACCCCGGCCCCGGTACAGGATATCATCGAAGCCCGTCCGCTGGCAGTACTCGGCGATTCGATCACCACCGATCACATCAGCCCGGCCGGCAACATCAAGGCCGATAGCCCCGCCGGACGATGGCTGATGGAGCACCAGGTCGCCAAGGCCGATTTCAACTCGTACGGCGCGCGGCGCGGGCATCACGAAGTGATGATGCGCGGCACCTTCGCCAACATCCGGATCAAGAACGAGATGGTCCCCGGCACCGAAGGCGGGATGACCGTCTACGGCGGCGAGACCATGTCGATCTTCGACGCGGCGATGGCTTACAAGGCCGACGGCGTGCCACTGGTGGTGATCGCGGGCAAGGAATACGGCACCGGATCGAGCCGCGACTGGGCCGCAAAGGGCACCAAGCTGCTCGGCGTGCGCGCGGTGATCGTCGAAAGCTTCGAGCGCATCCACCGTTCGAACCTGGTCGGCATGGGTGTGCTGCCACTGCAGTTCGCCGATGGCACGACCCGTCAGACGCTGGGCCTGGGTGCGGATGACGTGTTCACGATAAAGGGTGTCGCCTCGCTCCAGCCGCGCCAGGAAGTCGAAGTCGCAGTCACCCGCAAGGACGGCTCGACCTTCACCTTCAAGACGCTGTGCCGGATCGATACCGCCAACGAGCTCGAATACTTCAACAACGGCGGGATTTTGCAGTATGTACTGCGGAAGCTGGCGGTTTGAGCGAACTTCGCGCCTTCATACGCGGGCATCGCTGGCTGGCTCTGGGGCTGGGGCTGGCGGCGCTTGCGATGAAGGCGTTGATCCCCGGAGGCTATATGGTCTCGGCCGGGGCCAAGGTCATCACGGTCCAGTTGTGCGACGATACCGGCGCTGGCCATCCGACCGCGCAAATTGCCATTCCGACGAAACCTGGTTCGGGCCAGCCTACACCTGACCATACCAAGGGTACTTGCCCCTACTCCTCGCTCACGCACGCATCGCTCGCCGGGGCCGATCCGCTGCTGCTGGCGCTGGCGCTGGCCTTCATCGTCGCGCTGGGCTTCCTGCCGCTTGCCCTGCCCCGCCTGCAGCGCCGCATTTACCTGCGCCCGCCGCTGCGCGGACCACCCCTTCTCGCCTGAACCTTCGAACCTGAAGTCAGATCGACTGCGCCGTGCCGAAAGGCCGCGCGGTCATGCGAGAGTTTACATCGATGACCTATTTCCATTCGCCGCTTGCCCGCGGCGCGAGCCTTTTGGCCGTGTTTACAGCTTTCATTTCCGCACCCGCCCTTGCCCATCACACCGGCCCGACCGGGATCGGCGGTAACGGTGGCGGGCTCGCGGTGCAGGGGCCCGACACGCTTGAGGCTGGCAAAGCCGCAGCGGGTGTGCAGCTCACTTACCTGCGTACCGAGCAGCGCAGCGCCGCCGAACTTGCCGCCCTAGCAGCGCAGGATGTCCACGCGCACGATATCGATTACATGGCCACCGGGGTGATCGGGCTGGCCTATGGTGTGACCGACCGGCTAACCTTGACCGCCGAACTGCCCTTCATCCGCCGCGCGGGCCTGCGCGAAGGTGTGGCGGTGCCGCCCGGGGTCAATCGTCTTGGCGATGTATCGGGTATCGGTGACGCCAGTCTGCTCGCCAAGTATCGCTTCGCCAGATCGAACGAGCGCGGCTTCGCGCTAATCGGCGGGATCAAGCTGCCGAGCGGTGCGACGCACCGGCTCAGCACGGACGGTGAACTGCTCAAAGCCGAACACCAGCCCGGCAGCGGCAGCTGGGACACCTATCTGGGCGCGGCAGCAGGGGCAGAGCTAGGCCCGGTAAGTTTGGATGCCAGCGTGCTCTATCAGTTCACCACAACCGGTGCGCAGCAGACCCGGCTCGGCAATCGGCTTCAAGGCGGAATCGCCCTGTCGCACCATCTCGGCGCGGCCGAGCACCACCATCACGATGAGGCGGACGAACATGACCACGGCCATCGCTCGTGGGACCTGTTCGGCGAAGCAACCGCAGAATGGGAGGGGCGCCAAACCGTTGCCGGGACGACTGAGGACGCTACCGGCGGCACCGCCGTGTGGCTGACCACCGGCGCGCGGCTCAACACTGCTTCGGGCTATTCGTTGACCGTGGCTGCAGAGGTGCCGCTGTGGCAGGATATTCGCCCGAGCCATGCTCGGGGCGACTACCGGCTCACGCTGGCGCTGGGCAAGGCGCTATAAGTGGCGGGGTGGGCAGCAAAGCCCACCCCGATCACTTTTTTAGATCCCGTCGGCGGCCTTGCTGACCAGCACGTTGACCGAGACGCGGCGGTTCTGCGCGCGGCCTTCAGGGGTGTTGTTGTCGGCGAGCGGATCGGCCTTGGCCATGCCGGTCGGGGTCAGCACGCGCCACGGCTTCCAGTGGCAGGCCTGCTGCAGGTAGTTGATCACCGCGCCGGCGCGCTTTTCGCTGAGCGTCTGGTTGTATTCGTCGCTGCCCACCGTGTCGGTGTAGCCGACCACCAGCAGCAGCGCGTTGCTGGTATTCTCGGCTTGGGTTGCGGCTTGGCACAGTTCGCCCTTGCCCTGTTCGGACAGCGCCGATTTGCCGGTATCGAAGAACACGTTGGTGGTGCTCTTGATGTTGTAGTTGTCGATATCGCCAACCCGGCTGCGCAGCGCCTCGGTCGCCGCAGTCTGCTCGGCGAAGCGCTGCTCGGTGCCGTTGCGGATCATCATCGCGGTCTTGTAGTCACCGTTCTTGAAGGTGACCTGGCTGGCGACGAGCCCGCTCGCCCATTGCAGCGTCTTGACCGTGACGGGGAGGCCGTTGAGCAGCGCATCGCTGCCCAGCTTGGCGCCGCCGCCGAACAGGCCGCTGCTAGCTTTGATCTTGGTTGCCGGGCTGATATATACCACCGTGCTCTGCCCGTCGGCAGTGGTGATCTTGACCTTTTCCTGGGTGCGCGCGGTGATCACGCCCTTGATGTCGGGACCGGCGGCAAGACCGGCGAAAGCCGGGGGTACGTCCGCAGTCACCACGATCGTGGGATCGGTTTGCGTCTGGGCCGACAGACCAGCGGGAAGAGAAGTTGCCAGCAACGCGGCAACAATAAGTGCACCAGGCTTCACGGGTACGAGATTCATCAAGCTTACTCCTACGCCCCCAAAAATCCGGGCCGCCCTGCTGCGACAATCGTTATCTGTAAATGAACAAAGCGCCGAAACGTTAGCCCTGACGGGTTAGCCCGAGCGCATTGTGCGGCAAAACGCGCTGACGCCAAAAACAAAGGGCGGCTCTCGCGAACCGCCCTTGCCCCCAAAAGCCGGGTTATGCGATGTTACGCAGCCGCCTTCTTGGCGAAGCGGCGGCGGCCCGCCACGCTGGCCGCGGCCGCACCAAACAGCAGCAGCATCGGCGGGGCGGGAACGTCGGTCCCGCTCGAGGTCGAAGTGCTGGTCGAGGTGCTGGTGTCGGTGCCGCTCGAGGTCGAGGTGCTGGTCGACGACGAGGTCGAGCTCGACGAGGTGACATTGCCCGAAGTCGATGAGCTGGTCGAAGTCGAGACGTTGCCCGAGGTGCTGCTCGAGGTCGAAGTGGACGACGAGACGTTACCCGAGGTCGACGAGGAGGAGGACACATTGCCCGACGACGAGGTCGACGAATAGTTGCCCGAGCTAGAGCTGACATTGCCCGAGCTGCTGGTCACGCCGCCAGTGGAGGTCGAAACCCCACCGGTGGAAGTTGAGACGCCACCGGTCGAAGTGGTCGAACTGGAGGTGATGCCGCCGGTTGTGGTGGTGCTGGTGAGCCCGCCGGTCGAGCAGGAAGTCGAACCGCCCGAGGTCGAGGTCGAACCACCCGAGCTCGAAGTCGAACCGCTGCTGGTCGAGGTGATCACGATCGAACCGCTCGAACCGCCGCTGCTGCCCCCGAAGAACCCGCCGAAGAACCCGCCGCCATAGCCGCCGCCGAAGCCGCCACCGCCGACGATCACCGTCTGGCCGCCGCTGCCGCCTTCGGGCATCGGCTGCTGGGGAAGCTGGGGCACCTGCATCATCGCCATCTGCGGCGTGTCGCAGCAGGTGGTGGTGCGGGTGACGACGCGGCGAATCTTGCGCACGTGCGGGCGGGCCACGGCAAGGCGCTGAGCCTTGTGCTTCTTGACCGCGACGCGCTTGACCGTCGGTGCGGCGCGCTTGTGCTTCACATATTGCACGGTCGCCGCGGGAGCTTCGGCCACATGGACCGCGCCGCCGCCCAGCACCGCGCCGCCGGCTGCGAACGCTGCAAGTTTAACCAGAGCCATCCGTACTGACATAACCGCTCTCTCTTCACCCTGTTCGGCGAACCCTGCCGACCACACATTGCAGCCGGGGCACGTCCATAGAGCGAAAAAGCCAGAGGAAAGTTAAGCCGACAATCGCGTTAACCCTGTTTCTCCAGTCCCGGACCGGGAATTATGCATTTTGCATGCAGCGCAGAGGCGACCTGTCCCAATGTGGCACTGAAGCGGCATGGAATGCGGACACCGTCAGCTAACCGGCTTGACTCGAAGTAACCCGAAGGTTACATGTAACCTCAGAGTTACACAAAGGGGAGAGAATCATGGCCGTCACACCGTCCGACGCGGAAGTTGCCGACAACCTGAGCCGTCGCCGCGCCCGAACGCTGCCCGTGCTGGCGGTGTTCTTTATTATCCAGCAAAGCGCCTATTGGTCCAACCCTCCGGGCGAGCGGCTGGTGGATCATGTCCGCCTCGGCGCTTGGGCGCTGATGGCGCTGGTCATTCTATTCGCGGTGGGAACCGGCGGGTTCTGGGGCCGCAAGCCCGAGGTCAGGGCGATGGTCAACGACGAGCAGACCTTGGCCAACCGCAGCGCCGCGATGAGCGCCGGGTTCATCGCCAGCATGCTCGCGGCGATCACGCTCTATGTCCTGCAGGGATGGCTTCAGCTGACCGCGGGCGAGGCTATCCACCTGATCGTCAGTGCCGGGCCGATCACCTTGCTGATGCGCTTTGCCATGTTGGAGCGCCGCGGCCTTGACTGACAAGCTGGTCACAACGCTCAAGGACAAGCGCGAGGCGCGCGGGCTGACCCAGGCACAATTGGCCGAACTGGTCGGGGTCAGCCGCAAGACAATCAACACGGTCGAAAACGGGGTATTTGTGCCCTCGACGGTGATCGCTCTCAAGCTTGCTGCCGCGCTGGGCGAACCGGTGGAGGCGCTATTTTCCCTCGGAGAATAGCCCGCCTTGGCTGCCGCTCGGCGGGGTCAGGCCAAGGTGCTGCCAGGCCCCGTCGTTGAGGCAGCGGCCGCGCGCGGTGCGGGCGATCAGGCCAAGCTGGATCAGGAACGGTTCGATCACATCCTCGACCGTATCGCGCGGTTCGGAAAGGCCAGCAGCGAGCGTTTCAACCCCCACCGGGCCACCCTTGTAGATGTCCGCGATCATCGTCAGGTAGCGCCGGTCCATCGCATCGAGGCCGAGGCTGTCGACCTCGAGCCGGGTCAGCGCATCGTCGGCCATTTCGCGCGAAATCGCCGCGTCGCCCGCGACATGGGCGAAATCGCGCACCCGCCGCAGCAGCCGGCCAGCGACCCGGGGCGTGCCACGTGCGCGCCGCGCAATCTCGCGCGCGCCATCCGAAGCGATGCCCATGCCAAGCAGCCCGGCGGCGCGGGTGATGACCTTTTCAAGCTCGGCCACAGAATAGAAATTGAGCCGGACCGGAATCCCGAACCGGTCGCGCAAGGGCGTGGTCAGCAAACCCTGCCGGGTGGTCGCGCCGATCAGGGTGAAGGCCGGCAGATCGATCCGCACCGAGCGTGCCGAGGGGCCTTCACCGATGATCAGGTCGAGCGCGCGGTCCTCCATCGCCGGGTATAGCACCTCTTCGACCACTGGATTGAGCCGGTGAATCTCGTCGATGAACAGGACGTCGCCTTCTTCGAGATTGGTCAGCAGCGCAGCCAGATCGCCGGTCTTGGCGATCACTGGGCCGGACGTGGCGCGGAACCCCACCCCCAGTTCGCGCGCGACGATCTGCGCGAGCGTGGTCTTGCCCAGCCCTGGCGGGCCATAGAACAGCACATGGTCCATCGCCTCGCGCCGCGACTTGGCCGACTGGATGAACACCGAGAGGTTGTCCTTGGCCGCTGCCTGCCCGACAAATTCGGCAAGCGTCTTGGGCCGCAGCGCCGCGTCAGCGTCTTCGGCAATACGCTCGGGCGAGGTCACGCGGTCGGATTGGCTTGCCATCGCCGGGGAAATAGCATGGGATGCGGGTGAGGCCAGCATTTCCTTGGGAGGGACCGTCCATGTTTACACGCCGATCGATGCTGGCGGGCAGCGCCGCACTGGCCGCCGCGCCGCTGGTCGCCAAGACCACGCCAAAACCTGCCGCAAGCTGGTTCGACCAGGCGGTGGTGATCGATGCGCTGGGCGGGCTGGGCGATCCTTACGGCGCGGACGGCGTCTCGCGCCTGTCCGACCGCGCGATCGCCGAGATGATGCAAACCGGCGTCACCATGCTGCGCGATACGCTGATGCCGGTGGGCAATGTCGCCGATCCGTGGGGCGAGTACCAGAAGGCGATCGAGAGCTACCGCGAGGCCTTCGCCGCTAACCCCGACCGGCTGGTAATGATCAGGAGCGCCGCGGACATCCTCGCAGCCAAGCGCGACAAGAAGTTCGGCATTTTGCTTGGCACGCAGGATACCTGCATGATCGGCGGCGATCTCGACCGCGTTGCGGCGATGCGCAAGGATGGGGTGCTGACGCTGCAGCTGACCTACAACAACGGCAATCTGTGCGGTGACGGCGCGCTCGAACCGCGCGATGCTGGGCTGACCAAACTGGGCAAGGCGACGATCGAGCGGATGGAAGCCGAAAAGATCCTGCTTGACCTCAGCCACGGCGGCGCGCGGACCATGGCCGAGGCGGCGGCCTTTGCGAAACGCCCCTTGGTGATCAGCCACACCGGCGCCCGCGCGCTGACCGACCACCCACGCAACACCGCCGACGCGACGATTCGGGCGGTGGCCGACAAGGGCGGCGTGGTCGGGGTCTATTTCATGCCGTTCCTCAGCCTCGACATGAAACCCGCGGGCGCTGCGCTGATCGCGCATATCGAACACGTCGCGCAGGTGGCGGGCGAGGACCACGTCGGCATAGGCACCGACAACGGCGTGCTCCCGATCCAGCTCGACGAGAAATCGAAGAAGGCGATGGACGACTGGACCACCGAGCGGATCAAACGGGGCATCGCCTCACCCGGCGAGGCGGTCGGGGTCTATACGCTGGTGGCGGCCTACAACACGATCGACCGCTACCGGCGGTTGGCGGGAGACTTGGCAAAGCGCGGCTGGAGCCAGACGCGGCTGGAGAAGCTGTTCGGCGGGAACTTCCTGCGGGTCTATCGGGATGCTTGGGGCGGGTAATTCAGCTATAACGAATCCATCACCAAGATGGCCGCCATCGGACCCTTCTTATGATTTCGACTGTGTCGCGGTGGACTTTACGTCCGGTAATAGTTTGAATCCGTCTTTGTCGCCTGCCGCTTCAAGCACCGCATGCGCAGCCAGCACAAAATCGGCTGTCGTCTCACACCACACATTGGACTGATCCATCTGGTAGTCACTGGCATCGCGGCGTTCGAACGTGGCATCGATGCCATCTACGCAAATTGCCTCGTCTGGTTGGACAGTCCAATAGGAAGCGGGTTTTTGCCACAATCCCGCCTTTGCCATTGCCGCTTTCACCGAGGCAAACTTCGAAGCACTCAGGCGAAATGATTGCGCGTCGTAAGCGTCATCCCGAGAACACCGATTCCAGACCTTAAATTCGCCGCTGGCGCTTCCATCGTTTCGCTCGGAAAATGTGACGACGTGAATTCGGCAGTTTATGCCGATAAGCGACAATCGATATTGGATGCGGTGATTGGATTGTGCTGTTTGCCAGATCGGCCGCTCGCCGACCTCATATAGGATGTCGAGCGAACTATCGTTGGTTGAAGCAGGCAACATAGGCGGTTTTGGTTTGGCATGAGCAGCGCCAATCAAGATCGGTGCCGCAATCACACTCAGCCAAATCCGCAAACTATTCACCCCGCCACCCTCTTCAACGCCACGCGCACCAGTTCGTTGAGCCCCGCCCCCTCGCCCAGTTCCTCGACCGCCCGTGCAACAGCCATGGTCGCGACGTTGGGCTTAAAGCCGAGATTCTGCAGCGCCGAGACCGCGTCGGCGCTGGCCGAGCCGGCGGGGACGGCCGCCAAGGGCGTGCCGGGGACCCCGGCGATCCCACCGGCCTTGTCCTTCAATTCATTGACAATCCGCGCCGCGAGCTTCGGTCCGACACCCTGCGCGCGGGCGACCATCGCCGCATCCCCGCCAGCGCAGGCCCGCCCAAGTTCGTCGAGCGACAGCGCTGAAAGCACCGCCAAGGCCATCTTGCTGCCCACGCCCTGAATGCCGGTGAGCAGGCGGAACCACGCGCGTTCCTCGCCGCTGGCGAAGCCGATCAGTCGCATGTCGTTCTCGCTGACCTGGAGTTCGGTGTGGACCGTCACCACCTCCCCGCGCACCCCCAGCGCGTCCAAAGTCTTGGCCGAGGCGTGGACCAGATAGCCCACCCCGCCCACGTCGATCACCGCCCAATCGGGGCCGAAATCGTCGAGCGTGCCGGTGAGCTTGGCGATCATGGTTTGTTCCTATGCACTTGGTTGCACGCGCG
>JBJTLY010000182.1:0-7538 GCA_046063275.1 Novosphingobium sp.
AGCCTTTCATCGCGTTAGCGAGGGTGTTCAAACGGGTGCGGATCGAGCTGTCGATCTGGGTCGAGCCGATCCGGACGATCAGGCCGCCGAGAATCTCGGGGTCGACCGTGGCGGTAAGTTTCACGTCCTTGCCTTCGCGCGCCTTCAATTTGGCGGCGATGGCGGCAATCTGCTTGGCGTCGAGCGCATGAGCGCTGGTTACCGTGGCATTGAGTTCCCCGCGCGCGGCTGCGGCGATCCCGGCAAAGGCCGAGACGATCTGCGGCAGCTTCGACAGGCGGCGGTTGTCGGCCAGTACGCCGAGGAACTGCTGGGTCAGCGACGAAAGCTTGAGATGCGCGCCAAGCCCGATCATCGCGGCATGCGCGCCTTCGCGGGTCAGCCGGGGGTTGCGAATCAGCGCCGCCAGATCGCCCGACGCGGCGACCGCCTGACCCAGCTTTTCGAGATCGGATTCGACCGCGGCAACGGCCTTGCTCTCTGCCGCCAGTTCATACAGCGCAGAGGCGTAACGCCCTTGCAAACTTGCGGTAATGCCGCCGGAATTCTCCACGCGTGTCGCTTCCTTACATCGGGTGCGTTGTCGGGGCGGGTGCCATGCATAGCGCGCGACAGCCCCGGGGACGGGGGCGCGCATAGCCATGATTGTGCTGCGATGCAAGAAGGCGCTAGGAACTTAGCGGAGTGCAAGCGGAGGCGGCGCAAAATATGGGCGAAACAATCTACCTCGAGATGTCCGACGGGCACTCGATGCCGTGCTATCATGTGATGCCGGAAGGCGAGCGGCGTGGCGGGCTGGTGCTGGTGCAGGAGATCTTCGGGGTCACCGATCACATCCGCGAATTGTGCGATGAGTATGCCTTAGACGGTTATGAAGTGATCAGCCCTGGCCTGTTCGACCGCGAGCAACCGGGGTGTGAACTCGGCTATTCGGGCGCGGACTGGGAACGCGCGGTGCAGATCGCGCGGACCGAGCATGACTGGGACCAGGGGATCGATGATACCACGCGCGTAATCGCGTGGATGAAGGCGCGGGGCGGTCCGGTGTTCATCACCGGTTACTGCTTCGGCGGTTCGGTCGCCTGGCGCATGGCGCAGCTCTCGGACGATCTCGACGCGGCGAGCTGTTATTACGGCGGCTACCTCGCCACCCGCTTCGCCGACGAAGCGCCCAAGTGCGCGACGATCACTCATTTCGGCCGCTTCGATTCGATGGTGCCGATTGAGCCGGTTGAAAAGCTGATCGCCAAGAATCATCCCACCGCGCAGCACTTCATCTATGAAGCCGGTCACGGCTTCAATTCCGACCGCCGCAAGGACTGGCATCCCGAAAGCGCGGAACTGGCCAAGGAGCGCACCCTGATGCTGTTCAAGGCGCTGGGTGGCTGACGTGGCAAAGATCCTGATCGTCCTGCCGCAGACTGACTTCGATCCGACCGAGGTCGCGCTGCCGTGGCGGGTGTGGAGCGAGGCGGGGCATGACGTCTGTTTCGCGACCGAGACCGGCCAGCCCGCCACTTGCGATCCGGTCACGTTGAGCGGGGAGGGGCTGCCGCTGCTTGCCGGATCGCTGCGCTGCCGGCTCGAGGGCGAGGCCACCTATGCGGCGATGATCGCCGCGCCGAATTACAAACGGCCGCAGACCTGGGCGAGCGCTCGGGCGATGGACTTCGCCGCGCTGCATTTTCCCGGCGGCCATGCCCCCGGGATGAAGAGCTATTGCGAAAACGCCGAGGTGCAGCGGCTGGCGCAGGAAGCCTTTGCCGCGAACCAGCCGGTCAGCGCGATCTGTCACGGGGTGCTCCCGCTCGCCCGCGCGGGTGTGCTCAAGGGGCGGCGCACTACCGCGCTCACGCATATTCAGGAAGAGATCGCGGTGCGCCTTACCGACAAGGCGCTGCCCGGCCACTACCGCACCTATCCGATCAGCGTGGAGGACGAGGTGCGCCAGCGGATCAGGCCCGGCGGCAAGTTCGAACGCGGCCCGCTGTTCCCGCGCTACGCCGGATCGAAGAAACCGAACGCTGGCTTCGTGGTGCAGGACGACAAGTACCTCTCCGCGCGCTGGCCAGGCGATGCCTGGACACTGGCCTTGCGGCTAGGCGAACTGCTGGCCTAAGCTGCCGCACGAGAAAAGGGAGAGCAGAGCAGTGCAACTCAAAGCGATGTCGCCGCACGTCGGCACCGAAATCACCGGGGTACAGCTTGCCAGCATCTCGGACCAAGACTTGGCCACGCTGCGCCAGACGCTGGCCGAGCGCGGTGTGGTTGCCTTGCGCGGGCAGGACCTCTCGCCCGAACAGCACATCGCCTTCGCCAAGCGCTGGGGCGGGATCGACGTCAATCCGTTCTTCCCGACCAACAGTGGCTATCCCGAAATTGCCGAGGTGCGAAAAGCCGAAAAGCAGCAGAGCAATATCGGCGGCGGCTGGCATACCGATCACTCGTTCGATCAGGTGCCGGCGATGGGCTCAATCCTGGTCGCGCGCGAACTGCCACCGGTGGGCGGGGACACGCTGTTTGCCAGCATGGGCGCAGCTTACGATGCCTTATCGGATGGTCTCAAGGACACACTTGCTTCGTTGCGTGCGGTTCATTCGGCCGACCACATTTACCAGCCGGGCGGGTACTACGCGCAGTCCGACATGGCCGATGAAATGCGCGGGCAGGACCTTTCGACCCGCGCAGTGCATCCAGTGGTGATCCGCCATCCGGTGACGGGCCGGAAACTGCTTTACGTCAACGGCGCCTTCACGCTCCATTTCGAAGGCTGGACCCGCGAAGAAAGCCTGCCGCTGCTGCAGTACCTCTATCAGATGGCGAGCCGAGAGGAGTACCATTGCCGGCTCCATTGGGAACCCGGCTCGGTGGCGATCTGGGACAACCGCTCGACCTGGCATCTGGCGATGAACGATTACCACGGCCACCGCCGGGTGATGCACCGGATCACCCTGAGCGGGGAGCCACTCGCGGCCTGAATCTGCTTTGACCGCAAGCGTCGGGACGCGGGGCGCAACGACGCGCGGCATAGCTTGCGAAACGCAGGAGCTATGCCATGACTGACGCGATGACCGAATGCCCGATCCCGGATGAAGAATGCTGGAATGCTGCCTTGGCGCGCGACCGGTCGTATGACGGTCGGTTCGTGTCGGGCGTACTCTCGACCGGGATTTATTGCCGGCCGAGCTGCCCGGCGCGGCACCCAAAGCGCGAGAATGTTCGGTTCTTCGCCAATGGCGCTGCAGCACGAGAGGCTGGTCTGCGCCCCTGCCTGCGCTGTTCCCCCGACGATGTCAGCCGCGATGAGCGCGCGGTGCTGAGCGCGATCGCCGCGATCAAGGCGGCGGAGCAACCGCTCGCGCTGGCCGCCTTGGCGGCGGAGACCAGTTATTCGCCGGCGCACTTCCAGCGGGTTTTCACCCGCGCCACCGGGCTTTCGCCCTCCGCCTATGGCCGGGCGCTGATGGCTGAACGCGCGGCGCAGGCGCTGAGCGCCGAAGGCAGCGTCACCGAAGCGATATATGCCGCTGGCTATTCCGGCCCGTCGCGGTTCTATGAAGCCAATCAGGGGAGACTGGGGATGAAGCCTTCGGCATGGGCCAATGGCGGCAAGGGTGCGACAATCCATTGGGCAGTCGTCCCGACCTCGCTTGGCGCGATGCTCGTCGCCGCGACCGACAAGGGGGTGTGCCGGCTGTCTTTCAACGAAGGTCGTGAAGCCTTGGAGGCAAGGTTCCCGCAGGCCGAACTGATTGAGGGCGGTGAGGAGTTCTCCGCACTGCTGGCCAAGGTTATCGCTGCGGTTGAAGCTCCGGGCGATTCCGCGCACATCCCGATCGACGTCAAAGGCACGGCTTTTCAAGAAGCCGTCTGGCGCGAACTGCGGCGCATTCCCAAGGGCGAGACACGGACCTATGCCGAACTCGCCGCAGCGGTGGGCAAGCCCAAGGCGGTGCGTGCGGCAGGATCGGCCAACGGGGCAAACCACGTTTCGGTGCTGATCCCGTGCCACAGGGTTATCCGCACCGGGGGCGGACTGGGCGGTTACGCCTGGGGCCTCGATATCAAGCGTAAGCTGCTCGAAAAGGAAGCCAAATGACTAACACCGTTGCCGCGTTCAAGGCGCTCCACGTTCCCGGTGATCCGCTGGTGCTGTTTAACATTTGGGACGCGGGCAGTGCCAAGGCGGTTGCTCGGGCTGGCGCCAAAGCCATCGCCACCGGCAGCTTCGGCGTGGCCGAATCGCAGGGCTACGCCGATGGCGAGGGTTTCCCGCTGGAGCGCGCACTCGATGTGGTCGAGAGCGTGGTGAAATCGGTCGACTTGCCGGTCACTTTCGACATGGAATCGGGTTACGGCGCGACTGCCGCAGAGGTTGGCAAGTCTGCCGCCTTGGCCTTCGCGGCGGGTGCTGCGGGGATCAACATGGTAGACCGCATGCCCGGCGAAACCGCCTTGCTGCCGGTGGCCGAGGCCGCCGAGCGATTCGCGGCGGCGGCTGCGGCCGGACTGTTCGTCAATGCGCGTTGCGATGTCTATCGCGGCCTCAAACCGGAAGACTATGGGCGACACTTGATCGATGCGGTGCTCGAACGCGCCGAGGCCTATGCGAAAGCCGGCGCCGGCGGACTGTTCGTCCCGTTCCTCGGCGATCACCCGACGATCCGGACCATTTGCGCCGCCTCGCCACTGCCGGTGAACATCTTGTGGGGACCGGGACGCGGAACCAAAGCCGAACTCGCCGCACTGGGCGTCGCGCGGATCAGCTATGGCCATGGGCCGTGGGCGGCGGCGATGAACTGGCTTGAGGGGCAAGCCAAGGCGGTGTTCGCGGGCGAGATTGTGCCTTACGCTCGCTGATCGCAAAACCGATTGCAAATTGCGCAGGGCTGCGCGATGAAGGTGTATGGATGAAGTAATACACCATGCTGCAAGCAAGGCCCCCGGTCTGATCCGGCGGATCGTTTCGTTCCCGCTCAGCCTATTGCTGATCGAGATTGTCGTGATCGCAACCATCGCGACCGGCTTCACCCAACTTGCGCACCGATTCATCGCAAAGACTGATGGTGCCGCCTACTTCGCGGGCGGAGCCGCCTTGGCAGTGGTGCTCGTGCTGACGTGGAAAGCCTTGCAGCGCTGGCTTGAGCGCCGCCCTGACCGCGAATTCGCATTATCAGGAGCGGGGCGGGAACTCGGCCTCGGTCTCTTGGCCGGCTTCGTTCTGTTCAGCGTCATGACGGGGATCGTAGCGTTGCTTGGCGGGTTCGAGGTCATGGGCGTGCGCGGGCAGGGTGCCTTGTGGGCGATGCTGGCGATGGCGGTGACCAGCGGCACCTTCGAAGAAATCCTGTTTCGCGGCATCCTGCTGCGTCATCTTGAAACGATGCTCGGCACCTGGGCCGCCTTGGCATTAACCTCAGTATTGTTCGGAGCCGCCCACCTCACCAATCCCGGTGCGACCTGGTTTGCCGCCTTCGCCATCGCGATGGAGGCGGGCATCCTGCTCGGTGCGGCCTATCTGGTGACCCGGCGCTTGTGGCTCGCGGCGGGCATTCATGCCGCGTGGAACTTCTCCCAGGGGTGGGTCTTTTCGGTGCCGGTATCAGGCGGAGAAGCGCCGCTGGGCTTGCTGATCACCCGGCGACTTGGGCCGGATTGGCTGACCGGCGGGGATTTTGGGCTGGAAGCCAGCGTCATTGCGATGCTGGTGGCGACAGGAGCGGGCGTGCTGCTTCTTGTCTGGGCAGCGCGGCGCGGCGAAATCAAGCCGCCGATGTGGCGGCGGCAAAGCTAGCTTCGCGCCCATCCAGCCTGCGCCGGTTTGATGGTTTCAAGGAACCGCGCCGCGCTATCGCGATAGCCCGCGCGCTGTTCGTCGCTCATCCGCCGCCAGATGGCGTAGGGATTGGCGAGGCGCATGTTGCGCCCAAGCTTGGCCTCGTTCCGCGCGAGGAAATCCCAATAGAGCGCGTTGAACGGGCAGGCGTCCGGCCCCACCTTTTGCTTCACATCATAGCGGCAGCCCCGGCAGTAATTGCTCATCCGGTTGATGTAGGCACCGCTCGCCGCATAAGGCTTGCTCGCCAATCGCCCACCGTCGCCATGCAGCGCCATGCCCGCGACGTTGGGAAGTTCAACCCACTCGTAGGCATCGGCGTAAACCACCAAGAACCAGTCAGCGACTTGCCCCGGATCGATCCCGGCGAGCAGCGCGAAATTGCCGAGTACCATCAAGCGTTGGATATGATGCGCGTAAGCGTTGTCGCGCGTGGTGCGCACGCAATCGGCGAGGCAGACCATTTCCGTGTCGCCGGTCCAGTAGAACTCGGGCAGCGGACGCTGCGCATTCAGCGCGTTGGCCTGTGCCATGCCCGGCATATCGAGCCAGTACATCCCCCGGATATATTCGCGCCAGCCGATCACCTGGCGAATGAAGCCTTCGACTGCACTCAGCGGTGCGCGGCCCGCGCGGTATTCGGCTTCGGCAGCCTGCGCGACAGCCAGCGGATCCAGCAGGCCAAGGTTCATGGCAGCCGCGATGTTGGCGTGGAACATGAAGTCTTCACCCGCGATCATCGCGTCTTGATACTGGCCAAAGATGGGCAAGCGGTGTTCGAGGAAATCCGCGAAGGCAGCCTCGGCATTGGCGCGGGTGACGGGCATTGCAAAGCCATCGAGCGAGCCGAAATGGTCACCAAACCTGGCCGAGACCAACGCCAGAACCTCCGCCGTGATCGCATCTGGCGTAAACTGTGGGTGGGCTGGAACAGTGAGGCATGCGGGCGGTCCTGCGCGGTTCTCGGCGTCGAAATTCCACTTGCCACCAGTGGGTTTGCCATCGTCCATCAACAAGCCGGTCTGGCGGCGCATGTCGCGGTAGAAGTATTCCATGCGCAGTTCGCGGCGCGCGGCGGCCCAGGTGTAGAACTGGATCTTGCTGCACAAAAAGCGAGTGTCGGGCAGAATCTCGACGGGGCAACCCAGCGTCGCGCCCCATTGCTCGAAGTCTTGCTGCAGACGCCATTCACCCGGTTCGACCACGCGTATGCCGTGCGCATTATGCCGGGTGAGTGCGCGCTCTACCTCGCCGTGCAGAGATCCGGTATTTGCCGGATCATCGAGCTTGACGTAATCGACCGCCCATCCTTCCGCGCGCAGCTCTAACGCGAAATGGCGCATCGCCGAGAACACCAGCGCGATCTTGGCCTGATGGTGCCGCACATAGGTTGCCTCGTCCCAGACCTCGGCCAGCAGCACGACCGCCTTTGCCCGATCGATATCCCGCAGGCTCGCAAGGCTGAGTGAAAGCTGGTCGCCAAGGACCGGAATGAGGATCGTTTGCTCGCTCATACGAAACTGTACGGATCGATATCCACCGCCACCCGCACCCCTTGCGGAAAGCTCAGCGGGTCCAGCCAGTCGCGGATGATCGCCTGAATCTGGGCCGAGCGGCGTGCATTGATCAGCAGGCGGTAGCGATAGCGCCCGCGCAGCAGCGAGAGCGGGGCGGGGGCGGGGCCGAGCACCAGCACGTCGGG
>JBJTLY010000183.1:0-15560 GCA_046063275.1 Novosphingobium sp.
GGGCTCGGCCCCTCGCCCAAGGTCCGCGCCCAGCGCGAGGCTGCAGGCTATGCCAACCGCTTCCGCAAGTGGATCGACGATCGCCGCAAGGCCGCCGGGCGGGTGCCGCGGCGCTATCCGACGATCGAAGCCGCTTTTGCCCGCATGAAGGAGGAGAACGGCTTCCTCACCGACGAACAGGCGCGCCACCTCACCATTCACGGCGCAAGCCGCAATGAGGACGGGACCTGGAGCTGGAAATTCGATCCCTATCTCAACGTCTGGCCATTCGAGGATGTGCCGGACGATCGCACCAACGAGCTGTGGGGCGCTATCAGCTGCCCGGTACTGCTGCTCTATGGCGCCAACAGCTGGGCCTCGAACCCCGAACTCGATGGCCGCGCGGACATTTTCAGGAACCACCGCACGGTCGAATTCGAAAATGCCGGGCACTGGCTCCACCACGACCAGTTCGACCGCTTCATGGCCGAAGTGCGGGCGTTTCTCTAAGCTTCGAGATAGGCCGCGCGCAGCGCATCGCGCGCGGCAGCATCGACGCCCAGCACCGCTTCAGCATAGGCCTCGATCGTGCCGTGGCGTTCTTCCAGCGCCGAAAACGCTTTCTCGAGGTATTCCGCCTCGACGCCCCACAAGGTCCGGACCGTTCGCTCATCGAAGGCTTCGTAACGCGGCATGTCACGGAATGCGCCTGAGGCGATCCGCGCGTCGAGATTGCTCGCCTCGTTGGTCAGCACGTAATCAGCCATCACATCTTCACGATGCGCGCCAAGCAGGCTCTGCACCAATGCAACCGCAAAACCGGTACGGTCCTTGCCGGCAACGCAATGCACCAGACTCGGCCCCTCGTTGCGGCGGAGCACTTCCACGTACAGGCGCAGCATCGGGATCAGGTTTTCGCGGAACGGTATGCCCTCGTAGAGCCGCACCATCGCAGCACGCGCTTCGGCTGCGGTGATTACGCCATCGGCGGCTTCGGTGTGCAGCGCCAAGCCCGCAGTCTCTTCCGGATAGGTATAGACCTGCGAGGAAAAGTCCGCGTGGCGGCGGCATGGCTTGCTCTCTCGCTCGCTGGGGCCGCGCAGATCCACGATCGTGTGGATACCAAGTGCGTGAATTTGATCGAGATCGAGTTCGCTCGCATCGCCGTGCTGGGCCGATCGCCACAACAGGCCCAACTTGATTTTGGCACCGCCCGCCGCAGCGTACCCGCCGAAATCGCGGAAATTGTGGACTCCTTCGAGTGTCAGGACACGGTTCTGCATCCGATGCGCTTGGCAGCAAGCGAACCCGAGTGCAAGGATACCGCACATGAAGTTCGGAGATATCGCATGAATGGACTGGTTCTCTCACTCGCGCTGCTCGCCCAGGCGGGAGCACCGGCGATCGATCCGGCGGTCACCCCAAGCAAGCCTCTCGCCGCCGCGCGCGCTGCGGCGCCCAGCGACAGCCTGTGCGACGAGCCCGCGCTGCTGGTGATGAGCGGGTCCACCGACGTCCTCGCCACCTTCCGCCGCAGTTTGGCTTCGAACCAGAATTTCAGGCAACTCGGGGGGTACGAACTGAACGGTGCCAAGGCGTCCGATGCGCTTTCAGGCGACGCCGCTACCGCACAAGCGATCCTGCGCTTCCCATGCCGCGCCAACGCGCTCGCTTTCTGGAAAGGCAGCGGGCAGCAAGGCTCCGTTGCGGCGGCGATCTATCCCGAACTACCGCTGCGTGAGGATTTGGTCGGAAAGGTCGGTGACAACAGCTACGCCGCCACCTTCAGCGCAACGACTGTTCCATAAGCGCGATATCGGGAAGGTTCTGGTAGCGGAGGAGGGACTCGAACCCCCGACACGCGGATTATGATTCCGCTGCTCTAACCGGCTGAGCTACTCCGCCATACCAGATCGCATCGGGCCTGAGGCCGCTGCGCAGGCGGCGCACATAGGGTGCGCTTAGGGCGCGGTCAAGCGTGGTTATGTCCTCGAAACTTCCACACTCCCACCTGCTCCCAATGCGGGCCGAGATAGAGGTGAAGGCCGAGCCCGATGAAGCGGAATTCACGGATCCCGATCTGTCCGGCGAGCTCTTGCTGGAGTGTTTTCGCCACGCCGCGCTCAACCTTGTTCTGCACAGTGATGTGGAGCTTTTTGCCCCCGCGATCCTGCGCGGTGAGCATGGCGTAAAACGTCTCAGCGATCTCCTCTCGGATAGTGAGCATCTCGGGACTGTGCAGGGCAATCGCGGTGCCTCCGCCGAGGTCCATCAGACCATTGGTGCGGCAGACTGGCGGCGAATATTCGCCAGCAAGGCGCGCCAGTTCGCGCGGCAATTCGGCGCGCAGCGAGGGCGCGAAGGAGTGGAACAAGGTGACATGCGCTTTGAGGTGATTCCGTTCCGGCGGAAAGTGCTCGGTGCGCAAGCCATTGGCCCAGGCGAACACGTCGCCGGGCAATTCGGCGGTGACGATGAACGGGGCCTTGTCGGGTGCGTGAACCACCCTCCCCCGCTAGCCGCTGCGAGCGGCCAAGGCCAGTCTTCGCGCTTGCTTCCCCGCGTTTCACATCGCAATCTGGGGCAAGGGAGAGGAATTCACCAATGGCCAGATCAATCGTGCAATTCGGCATGCTGCCGCTCATGCTCACCGCAGCCGCGCTCAGCGCAGGAACTCCGGCTCCGGACATGTCGGCCAAGCCCGCCAGCTCTGCGACCGTTGCCGCACAAAAGGCAGTGACAGCCAACCTTCCCGCCGAAGACGGCCGCGATACCGATTTTGCCCAGCGCGGCTTCATCGCCACGCGCAGCGATCCGGTGATCAAGAACGCCGCCGGCAAGCCGGTATGGAATACCGCAGCCTATCAGTGGATGAATGGTCCGGCCCCGGCCACGGTCAACCCTTCGCTGTGGCGCGAGATGACCATGCTGCGCGCCAACGGCCTGTTCAAGGTGGCCGACGGGGTCTGGCAGGTCCGCGGGTTCGATGTCTCGAACATGACGGTGATCCAGGGCAAGACCGGCTGGATCCTGGTCGATCCGTTGACCAACCGCGAAACCGCCGCCGCCGCGCTCGAACTGGTCAACCAGCAGCTTGGCGCCCGTCCGGTAGTGGCGGTGATCTACAGCCACAGCCATGCCGACCATTTCGGCGGCGTGCGCGGGGTGGTCAGCGAAGCCGATGTTACCGCGGGCAAAGTGCAGATTCTCGCCCCAGCCAAGTTCATGGAGGAGACCGCATCCGAAAACGTGATGGCTGGCCCGGCGATGGGCCGCCGTGCCAACTATCAGTTCGGCACCGGCATCTCCCCAGGGGTGCAAGGCCAGATGGGCAGCGGGATCGGAATGGGCGTCGCGGGCGGTGAGATTACCCTGATCGCGCCAACCGATACGATCTCCAAAACCGGTGAAACCCGCACGGTTGACGGGGTGCCGCTCGAATTCCAGATGGTCTCGGGCAGCGAGGCACCGAGCGAGCTCAACGTCTACATCGTGCCGCCCAAGGTGTTGCTCTCGGCCGAAATGTCGACGTGTTCGCTCCATAATATCCTCACCCCGCGCGGGGCC
Source organism: Novosphingobium sp. (assembly GCA_046063275.1). Classification (GTDB taxonomy): domain Bacteria; phylum Pseudomonadota; class Alphaproteobacteria; order Sphingomonadales; family Sphingomonadaceae; genus Novosphingobium. The sequence goes on from JBJTLY010000183.1 coordinate 3,547, forward strand.
AAGGTGCGCGATACCCATGCCTGGGCTGGCTATCTCGACGAGGCACTGCAACTCTACGGGCAGCGTTCGGATGTCGTCATCTCCAGCCATTGCTGGCCGCGTTTCGGGCAAGGCGAGGTCGCCTCGATGCTCGCCAGCCAGCGCGACAACTACCGCTACCTTCACGAACAGATGGGCCGCCGGATGAATCAGGGCGAGACGATGACCGAAATCGCCGAGGAGGTGACGCAGCCGCCGGAGCTGGCCGGCCAGTGGTTCAACCACGGCTATTACGGTACCTACAGTCACAATTCCAAAGCGGTCTACCAGTTCTATCTCGGCTGGTACGATGCGGTCCCGGCCAACCTCAATCCATGGCCGCCAGCGGTGCGCGCGCGCAAATATGTCGAGGCAATGGGCGGAGCTCCCAAGGTGCTTACCATGGCGAGGAAGGCAATGGCGGTGGGCGACTATCGCTGGTCGTCCGACCTGCTTAACCAGCTGGTCTTTGCCGATCCAGCCAATCAGGCGGCGCGCGCCTTGCTGGCCGACAGCTACGAGCAGCAGGGCTATCAGGCGGAGAGCGGGATTTGGCGCAACCAGTTCCTGTCAGCGGCGAAGGACCTGCGCACTGGCTACAAGCCCAGCGGTTCGAACACCCAGAGCCAGGACATGATCGCCGCGGTCCCAACCCAGCTGCTGATGGATTCAATGGCCACGCGCTACGATCCATCGCGGATGGTCTGGCCCAAGGTCGGAATCAACGTAGAGTTGACCGACCGCAAAGAGATGATCGGGATTGAAGCTGGAAAAACCGTGCTGCTGGCCCGAGTAGGGCAACCATTGGGAAACCCGGCCGTTATCATCAAGGGACCGCGTAGGCTTGTTCTAGGCCTGCTGTTCCTCAAATTGCCAGTCGCTCAACTCGAAGCTGCCGGGCTGGAAGTGGAAGGAGATCCCGATGCGATTGAAGCGCTGCAGGCTGCTCTAGATCCAGTGCCAGGCGGCTTCACCATCGCCGAACCATAAGGAAACACCCGATGAAAATGCGCACCCTCGGCCAGTCCGGCCTGGAAGTCTCCGCCCTTGGTCTCGGCTGCATGGGGATGAGCTGGGCCTATGGCCCCGCTCCCGACAAGGCCGAGATGATCGCGCTGATGCGCAACGCGGTCGAAATGGGCGTGACCTTCTTCGACACCGCCGAAGTCTATGGCCCCTTCGCCAATGAGGAACTGCTCGGCGAGGCGCTGGAGCCGCTGCGCGACCGGGTGGTGATCGCCACCAAGTTCGGGTTCGATCTCACTGTGGATCGAAGCAAGGGTCCCGGCTTCAACAGCAAGCCCGACCATATCCGAGAGGTTGTAAATGCCTCATTGAAGCGACTGCGGACTGATCGCATCGACCTTCTTTACCAGCACCGGGTCGATCCCGACGTGCCGATGGAAGACGTCGCCGGCGCAGTGAAGGAGCTGATCGCGGCGGGCAAGGTCAAGCATTTCGGCTTGTCCGAAGCCGGAGCGCAATCGATCCGTCGTGCGCACGCGGTGCAGCCAGTGACCGCGCTGCAGAGCGAATATTCGCTGTGGCAGCGCGAACCCGAGAAGGAGATCCTGCCGCTACTGGAAGAGCTGGGCATCGGGTTCGTACCCTACAGCCCGCTCGGCCGCGGCTTCCTGACTGGAGCGATCACCGCCGAAACCGAGTTTGCCAAGAACGATTTCCGCGCCCAACTGCCCCGCTTCCAGCAGGATGCGATGGCTGCCAATACAAAACTGGTTGGGCTGATTCAGGGCATCGGCAGCGAGATCGGCGCGAGTCCTGCGCAAGTCGCCCTCGCGTGGCTGCTCGCCCAGCGACCCTGGATAGTGCCGATTCCGGGGACCACTAAGCTCTCAAGGTTGCAGGAGAATCTCGCGGCGACTGAACTCGCGCTCAATGCCGAGCAACTCCACCAAATCGATGAGGCCAGCAAGGCCATCGAAATCGTCGGTGCGCGCTATCTCCCGGCGATGGAAGCCGCCACCGGACGCTAGAAATCGCCGCGGTTCTTGCGGATGGTGAACCACTTCTGGACGTTGGCACTGTGTTCGGCATAGGTCGCAGCGAACTGGTGTCCGCCGGTGCCGTCCGCCACCATGTACAGCGCGTCGGTCTTGGCCGGATTGAGCACGGCGGCAATCGACAGGCGCCCCGGGTTGGTAATCGGTCCCTTGGGCAGGCCGAACATCGAATAGGTGTTGTAATCGTCCACCGCCTCGATCTCCGACTGCTTGATCCGGCGGCCAAGCGGCTTGCCCTTGGTGATCGGGTAGATGATCGTCGGGTCGGCCTGCAGCTGCATGCCGGTGCGCAGGCGGTTCGAATAGAGCCCGGCGACCATCGGTCGCTCGCCGGGTTTGCCGGTTTCCTTCTCGACGATCGAGGCCAGCACCACGGCTTCCTCAGGCGTTTTGACCACACTGTCGGGCGAACGTTTGGCCCATTCCTCGGCCAGCACGCGCTGCATCGCCGCTTGCATGCGCAGCAGCACGGCCTGGCGGGTCTCACCCTTCTGGATCTCGTAGGTATCGGGCAGCACCGAGCCCTCGGCCGGTACTTCGATCTCGCCGGTCAACCCGGGGTTGGCCATCAGTCGGTCGTAGACCATGACCGAGGGCATGCCTTCGGGTATGGTCACGAAGCGGCGCAGGATTTCGTCGCTGGCGATGATCGAGAAGACACTGCGCATCGAGGCATGCGCGGGCAGCTTGAACTCTCCCGCCTTGATCGATGAACCCAGCCCAAAGATTCGCGCGCGCAACTTGAACGCCGCAGCAGAACTGATCGCGCCTTCCTTTTCCAGCTTCTCGGCAACGCTCGACAGGCTCGAACCGTCGGGGACGATGAACGCGGCGTCCGCCTTGAGCGGGCCGCTCCACACCCAACCTCCGCCTAGCCAGCCAATCAAGACCAACAACAGGGCCACCGCGGCGAGCAGCGGCTTGCAGCCCCACCGCGTGCCGAGCATCAGTCTTCGACCGCTTTGACGATTACCGAGGCGTTGGTCCCACCAAATCCGAAGCTGTTGTTGAGCGCGGCGCGAACGCGGCGCTTCCTGGCGGTGTGCGGCACCAGGTCAACGCCTTCAGTGCCCTCATCCGGGTTATCGAGGTTAAGCGTCGGCGGCACGATCTGATCGCGGATCGCGAGGATGCAGAAGATCGTCTCGACCGCCCCGGCCCCGCCGAGCAAATGCCCGATCGCCGATTTGGTGCTGCTCATCGAAGCGCCGCCCAGATCGTCACCCAGCACGCGCTTGATCGCTGCCAGTTCGATCGTGTCGGCCATGGTCGAGGTGCCGTGCGCATTGACGTAGTCGATATCGCCCGAGCCCATCCCGGCCTTTTTGAGCGCCATCCGCATCGACAGTTCGGCGCCCTTGCCTTCGGGGTGCGGCGCGGTGACGTGATAAGCATCGCCCGACAGGCCGTAGCCGACCACTTCGGCATAGATCTTCGCGCCGCGTGCCTTGGCATGCTCGTATTCCTCGAGCACCACCACGCCCGCGCCTTCGCCCATGACGAAACCGTCACGGTCCTTGTCGTACGGACGGCTAGCTTGTTCGGGGCGATCGTTAAAGCTGCAGTTGAGCGCGCGGGCCTGCGCGAAACCGGCCACGCCAAGCGGGTTGATCGTGCCTTCGGCCCCGCCCGCTAGCATCACGTCGGCATCATCGTCGCGGATCATCCGCGCGGCATCGCCGATCGAGTGTGCGCCGGTCGAGCAAGCGGTCACCACTGCATGGTTCGGACCCATCAGCCCATACTTGATCGAGACCTGGCCGGAGATGAGGTTGATCAGGCGGCCGTGGACAAAATGCGGTGAAACACGGCCCGGGCCCTTTTCGTGGAGGACGATCGATTCTTCCTCGATCCCCGGCAGACCGCCGATACCCGAGCCGATCGAGCAGCCGGTGCGCATCTTGAGCTCGTCGTCCATTTCGGTCAGCCCGGCATCTTCCAAGGCCTGCCCGGCGGCATCGATGCCATAGATGATGAACGGATCGACCTGGCGCTGGACCTTGAAATCCACGCGCTTGCTGGGATCGAAACCATAGGGATGGTCTGCCGGCTTGACCTCGCAGGCGATGGTGCACTTCTGGCCTTCGGTGTCGAACCGCGTGATCGGACCTGCGCCGCTCTTGCCGGCGATCAGGTTGGCCCAGACGGTTTCGACATCGGCCCCCAGCGGGGTGACCAGGCCAAGCCCGGTAACGACAACACGGCGCATACTTTTCTCCGCAAACTCAAACGCAACAGGCCCAGCCCACATCGGGACTGAGCCTGTCAAAATCCCACACCGCCGTCAAATCAGGCAGCCGAGATCTGTTCGCCAAAGGCGTGTCAGCCCTTATGCTCGTCGATGTACTTGATCGCGTCCGACACGGTACCGATCTTCTCGGCTGCATCGTCAGGGATTTCGACGCCGACTTCTTCTTCGAAGGCCATCACCAGCTCAACGATATCGAGCGAATCAGCACCCAGATCGTCGATAAAGCTCGCGTCTTCGGTGACCTTGTCAGCCTCAACACCGAGGTGTTCGACAACGATCTTCTTAACCCGGTCGGCGGTGTCGCTCATGGTATATCCCTTCGTGAACGGCAGATGAAAAACGGTTGAACTTCGCCCTAGAGAACGGCGAACCCGCTGGCAAGAGGGTGCACCGCATCGACAAATGCAGTGCGCGAAATAGTCACCCCTTCGGTGGTTCCACCACCCGCAGCGCCAGTTCGCGCAGCTGGCGCGGCTCTGCAGGTGATGGCGCGCCCATCAGCAGGTCTTCGGCCTTCTGGTTCATCGGGAACAGCGTGATTTCGCGCAGGTTCTGCACCCCGCAGATAAGCATCACCATGCGGTCGACCCCGGCGGCCATCCCGCCGTGCGGCGGCGCGCCATACTGGAATGCGCGGTACATGCCGCCGAAACGGTCCTCGACGTCCTGCTGGGTCAGCCCGGTGAGTTCGAAGGCCTTGACCATCAGGTCAGGGTGCTGGTTGCGGATTGAGCCCGAGGCGAGTTCATAGCCGTTGCAGACCATGTCGTACTGGTAAGCCTTGATCGACAGCGGATCCTGCGTCTCCAGCGCCTCAAGCCCGCCCTGCGGCATCGAGAACGGGTTGTGCGCGAAATCGATCTTCTTGTTCTCATCATCCCATTCGTAGAACGGGAAATCGATGATCCAGCAGAACCGGAACGCGTTCTGGTCGGTCAGTTCGAGTTGATCGCCCACGCGAACGCGGGCTGCACCGGCGAGCTTGGCGGCCTGCTCTTCCTTGCCCGCGGCGAAGAACGCGCCGTCGTCCGGACCAAGGCCAAGGCTGTCCCAAAGCGCGGCCATCTTTTCCTCGCCGTGGTTTTTGGCGATCGGGCCGCCGAACACGCCATCCTTGCGGGTGGCGTAGCCGAGGCCTACATGGCCTTCGCTGCGTGCCCACTCGTTCATCTCGTCGAAGAACTTGCGGCTGAGCCCGGCGGTGTTGGGCGCCGGGACCAAACGCACGGTGCCGCCATCGCCGACGATCCGTTCGAACAGGCCGAAGCCTGAGACGCGGAATTCCTCAGTCACATCGCGTACGATCAGCGGGTTGCGCAAGTCGGGCTTGTCGGTGCCGTAATCGAGCATCGCCTTGGCATAAGGAATGCGTGGGAATTCGCCCGCCGGGGTAACCGTCTTGCCGCCGGCAAACTTCTCGAAGATCCCGGCCATCACCGGTTCCATCGTATCCCAGACTTCTTCCTGGGTGACGAAGCTCATTTCAAGGTCGAGCTGATAGAATTCGCCCGGTAGGCGGTCAGCGCGCGGATCTTCGTCGCGGAAGCACGGGGCAATCTGGAAATAGCGATCGAAACCCGCGACCATCAGCAGCTGCTTGTACTGCTGCGGGGCCTGCGGCAGCGCGAAGAACTTGCCGTTGTGGATGCGGCTTGGCACCAGAAAGTCGCGCGCGCCTTCGGGCGAACTGGCGGTGAGGATCGGGGTCGAAAACTCAGTGAAGCCGATGTCCTCCATCGCCCGCCGCGTTTCACGGATCATCGCGGTGCGGGTCATGATGTTGGCGTGCAGCGTTTCGCGGCGCAGATCGAGGAAGCGATAGCGCAGGCGCACGTCTTCCGGATATTCCTGCTCGCCCGCCACCGGCAGCGGCAGTTCCTCGGCGCGGCTCAGCACGGTCGCACTGCGAGCGTAGACCTCGATCTCGCCGCTCGGAAGGTTGGAGTTGATCGTGGACGCACTGCGCGCCTTCACTTCGCCATCGATCGTGACCACGCTTTCGACGCGCAGACCTTCAAGAATCGCGAGCGCCGGACTGTCGCTGTCGGCGACGATCTGGGTCATCCCGTAATGATCGCGCAAGTCGACGAACAGCACGCCGCCATGGTCGCGTTTGCGGTGGACCCAGCCCGAAAGGCGGATGGTCTGCCCGACATCGCTCGCGCGCAGCGCGCCGCAGGTGTGGGAACGGTATAAGTGCATCGAAACTCTTTCCAAGCGGCCCCATTTGAGGCAGGGGCGAAAGCGCGGCTAACAGGCGATAGCCGCGGATTTGTCAAGCCGAGGGCCCGCACGGGTCCAACTACAGAAAAGAACGATGAAGATACACCCACTCATTACCACGTCCGCCGCACTGGCTGACCTGTGCGCCCGCCTCGCCAAAGCTGACTTCGTGTGCGTCGACACCGAATTCATGCGCGAGAACACCTATTGGCCCGAACTGTGCCTGATCCAGATCGCTGACAGCGAGGAAGCTGCGGCAATCGATCCGCTTGCACCGGGGCTCGACATGCAACCGTTGATGGAGCTGCTGGTGAACAACGAGGACGTGCTCAAGGTGTTCCACGCCGGCGGGCAGGACGTCGAAATCATCTACAACATCACCGGCAAGACCCCGCACCCGATCTTCGATACCCAGATCGCGATGATGGCGGTCAGCCAGAGCGAGCAGATCGGATATTCGAATCTGGTCGAATCGTGGCTCGGCACCGTGGTCGACAAGGGCGCGCGCTTTACCGACTGGTCGCGGCGGCCACTGACCGAGCGCCAGATCGACTACGCGATCGGCGATGTCACTTATCTTTCAACGATTTTCCCCAAGCTCCTCAAGCGGCTTATTAAAACCGGGCGCGGTGCGTGGCTCAATATCGAGATGGAAAAGCTCGCCGATCCGGCCAATTACCGCAACGATCCCACCCAGTCATGGCAGCGGATCAAAGCCTCGGGGCGCAACCCGGCGATGCTCGGGCGGCTCAAGGCACTGGCACAATGGCGCGAAATCGAGGCGCAGGACAAGAACATCCCGCGCGGGCGCATCGCGCGCGATGAAACCGTCGCCGATATCGCCAGCCACCCGCCCAAGACCCAGGCCGATCTCGCCAAGGTGCGCGGGCTCTCAGCCGGGTGGAAAGACAACGAGATCGGCCGCCGCCTGATGGCCGCGATCGACAGCGCCCAGCCGATGACCGACGCCGAACTGCCCCCGCGCACGCCGAGAGGCGCTCCGCTGGGCAAGGAAGGCGCGCTGGTCGCCGATCTGCTCAAGTTGCTGCTCAAGATCCGCAGCCGCGAGATCGATGTGGCCGCGCGACTGCTGGCGCGCAGCGAGGACCTCGAACTGCTCGCCGCCGGGGTGCGTGAGCTGCCGCTGCTCGAGGGCTGGCGCTTCGAACAGTTCGGCAAGGATGCGCTCGATCTGGTCGAAGGCAAGATGGCCTTCGCGGTGGTCAACGGCAAACTCAAGATGACGCACGTTGACGATGCCAAGGTGGCCGAAGATGCCGCCAGCGACGTCGCCCCGGAGGAAGTGCTGCTGGGCGACGATCCCGAGTGAGCACTTACCTACCCACGCTCAAGCAGCTTCAATACCTTGTTGCACTGCATGAACACGGGCATTTCGGGCGCGCTGCCGAGGCCAGCTTTGTTTCGCAGTCCACGCTTTCTGCAGGGCTGCGGGATTTGGAAGCGCTGCTGGGCGTAGTGCTGGTCGAACGGACCAAGCGCGCGGTGCGGTTTACACCCCTGGGCAACGCAGTAGTCGCCAAAGCCCACCGACTGCTGCGCGAAGCCGAAGATCTGAGCGACATGGTGCAAAGCGCCGGCCAGCCACTTTCGGGCGACGTGCGGATGAGCGTGATCCCGACCATTGCACCGTTCCTGCTCCCGCGCATGTTGCCGCGCCTGCGCCGCGAACGACCGGCGCTGAAGCTCTACTTGCGCGAGGAGACCAGCGCAGCCGCAATAGAATCGCTCCACCACGGCCGCAGCGATTGTGTGCTGCTCGCGCTGCCCTTCCCAACTGGCGAGGTCGAGAAGGAAACGATCGAACTCGATGCGCTCTACGTCGCCTTCCCCAAGGACGATCCGCGCGATCCTCCGGCCGAGATCGACCCCGCCCTGATCGACGAAACCCGTCTGCTACTGCTCGAGGACGGGCACTGCCTCAAGGAGCACGCGCTGGCCGCCTGCAACCGCCCTGAGCTGCGCGCCTCGGCGACGATGATCGGAACGAGCCTGCACACCTTGGTGCAAATGGTCGACAACGGCCTCGGCCTGACGATGCTGCCCGAAATGGCACTCGACGCGGGGATATTGAACGGCACGCAGGTGGTTGCCCGTCCGCTGAAGAGCGGCAACGCCAACCGCGAGATCGCGCTGGTCTGGCGCAAGAACTCGCCGCGCGGGGATGAGTTTAGACTGCTCGCGGAAGAATTGCGGGCGGGTTGAATTCGGGCCGATTCAGCTACTTTGCTCTCGCTTCAATCGCACAACCAGACTTTCAACCCGCGAGAGCGGGCCTTTCGTCGGCAAGACCAGCGACCCCAGTCCCAATTTGTCGGAATTTGCGCAGGCAAGTTTTGCTGCATTCAGTGTTGATCGCGTGACAAAAGGGGAAGGATCGCATTCGATTACCTTTCCACCCTCATCCACCAGAACGGACACAGGAACGTCGACGAATGGATCTCGCCCAGGTAGTGCACTCACGGTTACTGTTGCATCAGGAGCAAGGACAAGCGTCGCAACCTTGTGGCTACCCGGTGCATGCGGAAAAACGAACCTCACGATCGTACGTGTATGAAAATACTCCGGTTGTCCGCTTCTGGACGATGCCGGCTCAACCTTCCTAGCAATTGCGATGTCACAAATTTTTCGAGCAAGCTCCTCCGATCCAACCAACATCGTGCTCTTGCAGGACGCAACTGAACCAGACGGATCCAGGATCAGATCAACTGTCGCCGCAAAGGACTCATTTCGCGCATATGCTCCATCTGGATAATCAGCAGTCGTCAGAAGTGCCCCCAGATCTGGCAATCCTACTGTCCCACTGGCAAGCATCAATAGAACTGCAGAAATCATGATTTTCGCTCCTGACTCGCAATACTCCTTGGATAATCAATCCATGTGCTTCAAACCAACCCGCAGGTAATCCCAACCGGTAATCACGGTCAGCACCGCAGCCAGCCACAAAGTAATCAGACCGACGGTGTGCGGCACGTTCATTTCGATGCCGCCAAGCACCACGCTCCACCACGGCGTCGCATTGCCTAGGATCAGCGCGCCGAAGCAAATCATCTGGAAGGTGGTCTTCCACTTCGCCAACCGCGAAACCGGGACCGAGACCTGCAGCCCACCAAGGAATTCGCGCAGCCCCGACACCGCAATCTCGCGGATCAGGATGACGAGCCCGGCGATCACGTGCAAATCGTTGACATAGGGGCCCGTCAAAACGCCCTGCGCGGCGAGCACCAGGATCACCGCAGCGATCATTATCTTGTCGGCGATCGGATCGAGGAACGCGCCGAGCTTGCTCACCGCGCCATAGGACCGCGCGACATAGCCGTCGAAATAGTCGGTAATCCCCATCAGCGTGTACATGCCGAAGCCCAGGCCATAGCCGAGCCGCCAGTCGGGCCACCACAGCAGCGCCACCAGGAGCGGCACCGCGACGATCCGCGACAGGGTGAGCAGGTTGGGCAAAGTCAGCATCGTACCCCGGCATAGCGTCCCTGCCTCCGGTACAAAAGAGCGACATAACGCTTGTTCACACGAGGCTAGTCGCTAGGGTCCCGCCAACCCGGGGCGGCGCAAAGCGATTACATGACAACGCAGACTCACCTGATTCACAGCCGGCGCTTCCTGCCGCTGTTCGTTACCCAATTGCTCAATGCTTTCAATGACAACCTGTTCAAGAACGCGATGGTCCTGTTCGTCGTGTACCAGGTCTACAATTCCGAAGCCGCCGAGGGCCAGTTCAGCGCGATCGCCTCGGCGGTGTTCATCCTGCCGTTCTTCATCCTCTCGGCAATAGCGGGCCAGCTGGCAGATATGCGCGACAAGGCGCGAATCATCCGGATCGTGAAGGCCTGCGAAATCGGCATCATGACGATCGGCGCGGCCGGCTTGGTGATGGCGTGGAAGGGCTTTGCAGTCACCACTCTGGCGATCCCGCTGATGCTGCTCGCGCTGTTCGGAATGGGTGTGCATTCCACCTTCTTCGGCCCGATCAAATACGCCATCCTGCCGCAGCACCTGCATCCAGACGAAGTGCTCGCCGGGACCGGACTGGTCGAAGCAGGGACCTACATCGCAGTTCTGGCAGGCACGATCCTCGCAGGCTGGATTCCAGTCGAATGGGCCGCTGCGGGTGTGATCCTGACTGCGGTGGTCGGTTATTTTACCAGCCGCGCCGTGCCCCCGGCCCCGCCGCATCACGAGCCCGAACCGCTCGACTTCCATCTGCTGCGCGCTTCGTATGACCTGGTTCGTAACACCAGCCATGATCGACGGGTGTTTCTGGCGGTGATGGCGATCAGTTTTTTCTGGACCATCGGCACGGTGCTGTTCGTCCAATTCCCGCCTCTCGCCAAGAATGTCCTTTCGGCGAGCAAGGAGGTCGCCAGCCTGTTCCTGGTAATGTTCTCGATCGGGGTGGCAATCGGTTCGATATCCGTCAACGCGCTGCTCAAGGGCACCGTTTCCGCGCGCTATTCGCCGGTGTCCGTATTGGCGATGGGACTGTTCGTGGTCGGCTTTTACCTCGTGTGCCGACAATGGACCCCCGACACTTCCGGACTTCTCGATGTGAAAAGCTTCATGGCCGAACCGCTAGCAGTAGCGCTGCTGCTGTGCCTGCTGGGCATTGCGATTGCCGGGGGCATGTTCGTGGTTCCGCTTTACGCGTTCCTCACCACCTTCGTCGACAAGTCGCAGACTTCGCGCACGATAGCGGCGAACAACATCGTAAACTCGTTCGCCATGGTGATCGGTTCGCTGATTGCCACCGGGCTGTCGCTCGCCGGCGTGCCGATCGTTCAGCAGGTCTTGCTCAGCGCACTGATGTGCGTGGTTGCCGCGTGGATCGCGCGAAAGCTGGTCGCGGCGGAGCGTGCCGCGCTCTGATCAGGCGATGTAGAGCGACACCGCGATGAAGCAGGCGCAATAGGCCATCAGGAATTCCTTGATATCCTGGAACCAGCGTTCGCGCCTTGAGGGAACCGCCACTACTGCGCCGCCGCGGCGGACATGGGGGGCCAGGCTCGCCAGGAATGGGTGGCGAGCCTGTTCATCGGTGAGTACGAGCGACCTTCTCATGGCCTTTGGGTTAAGAACTTGGAAACCATCGCACCAGCCGGAAAATCGCGGTTAATATGCACATTCCCATAGTGGTACAGGTCTACCGCAAGGAATGAAGAGCCCGTCCCAAGTTGCGGCAGCGGCGCAGCATCGCTAAAGCCCGCCAATGACCACGCATACGACAGTTAACGGCGGGCGGCTGCTCGTCGATTGCCTCGTCGCCCAGGGCGCCGACCGCATCTTCACAGTTCCCGGCGAAAGCTTTCTGGCAGTGCTCGATGCGCTGCATGACACGCCCGAAATCGAAACCGTGGTGTGCCGTCAGGAAGGCGGCGCGGCGTTCATGGCCTGCGCCGACGGGGCGATGACCGGCAAGCCCGGCGTCTGCTTCGTCACCCGCGGACCGGGGGCGACCAACGCCAGCATCGGGG
>JBJTLY010000184.1:0-2591 GCA_046063275.1 Novosphingobium sp.
TGATCGAGGTGGTGGACGACCTGTGTGTTTTCCACGTCATAGAGGTTCGATCCGACCAGCAGACCGGCATCCTCGAGCAGTCGCTCGACCCTCTCAAGCCCGTCTTCGGTGAAGGTGATGTTCTTGGTCTTCTCGTCCGCCTCGTAATCTTCAGGGACGAGCTGCTTCACAATGCGGTCGACCTGGACGTAAAGCTCGCTCTTGTCGTCGGTCGGGCCGGAAATGATCAGCGGCGTGCGCGCTTCATCGATGAGGATCGAGTCCACTTCATCGACGATGGCGAAGTTGAACGGTCGGTGGACCATCTGGCTGCGTTCCTGCTTCATGTTGTCGCGCAGGAAATCGAAGCCAAGCTCGTTGTTGGTCGAATAGGTGATGTCCGAATTATAGGCCTCGCGGCGCTCGGCTTCGGGCAGGTTCGGCACGATCACGCCAACAGTCAGGCCAAGGAACTTGTAGATCTGGCCCATCCAGTCAGCATCGCGGCGGGCGAGGTAATCGTTGACCGTGACGACGTGGACGCCCTTGCCCTCGATCGCGTTGAGATAGACCGCGAGCGTGGCGACGAGGGTCTTGCCCTCGCCCGTGCGCATCTCGGCGATTTCGCCGCGATGGAGGACGATGCCGCCGATCATCTGCACGTCAAAGTGCCGCATTCCCAGCACGCGCACCGAGGCCTCGCGCACCGTGGCGAAGGCCTCAGGCAGTATGTCATCGAGCGTGGCGCCGTTTTCCAGTTCGGCGCGGAACTTGTCCGTCTGGGCGCGAAGCTGGTCGTCGCTCAGGGCCTGCAGTTCCGGCTCGAAAGCGGCGATCTTCTTGACGATCTTGTCGAGCGATTTGACGTAACGGTCGTTGGATGAGCCGAAAATGGCCTTGGCTACTGCGCCGAGCATAATGGGATTCCTGATGAGAGTCGCGGCTGCGCTGAAGGGCGCAGGCCTGCTGGTATGGTGGCTTTTACCCGCGCAAATGCGGGCATGGCAGCATCAAGGCTGCGCGAGGCGCACTATTCGTGCGAGCGGTCCGAACCGAGCTGGACCGAAGGGATATAGACCGGACGCTTGCGATCGGTCAGCGGCTGGCGGCAGTCACGCGCGGCCTTGTCAGGCTTGGCGGCTACGGCATCTGTCGGGATCGACTGGGCGGAGAGCGCCTGGCCCTGCGTGCGGGATCCGGAAACGGTGCCGACCTGCGCAATTCCCACGCCGCAAAGCCCGGCCTGCGCCGGTGCACCTTGCGCGATGAGCCCAAAGAGGGCGAGAAGGGCGAGGACGATCCGCTTCATTGGAAGGGGGATATAGGCCTGCAAGCTGCCCGCGTCCAGCCTGAGCGCTTGTCAATCGACAGGCAGCACTTGCGTCCGGTTCGTGACGATTACGCGCCGGGTCAACGGATTGCCGAGGGAATCCTTGACTGGTGTCGCCTGCGTAAACGGGCAAGTTATCGGTTTGAGGGTAATGATTGGCGGAATTTCTTCGCTTCTGCCCTCAAAGCAATCGGTTACCGATCCATCCGCGTGGACAATCAGTGACCGCTCTACGACCCCTGCAACTGGAGGCGCGGGCTTTTTCGGAATGATCCAGCGCACCGAGTTTTGATAAATGCCCGTTGTCGGCTTGCCCTTACGGTCGAGCGCCGGAGAAAAGCGCGCCCGCTGCTGCACCAGCATGCAGGTCGTCGCGTCGAGTTCCGCCGTACCGCTGCTGACGACGATCTCGCAGTCCGAAACGAGACCGTCTGCACCAATGCCGAGCCGGAAGCGCACAACTCCCTCCTTCATCTCGCGCAGCGCCGCAGAGGGATAATCGCGCGTCGAGACCCATCCGCCTGGATTGGCGAGCGGCCGAGCCGGCTGTGCCTTACCCGGCAACTTCGGCGCCGCAGGCGTCAGAACGGACGGCCGGAACATCTCGCCCTGCTGATATTCGAGCGCGCTTGCCGGTTGCCCCATCGAACCCGCAGCCATTCCGGCAAACACAACCCATTGCAGCATAGAGCGAATCCTTTTTCTCCCTCCACGCTAACAGCGCCCAGGCAGCGCGCAATGCTTGCCCTCGCCTTTCCCCGGACATATGGCGCTAGGCCATGTCCGACGCCGTTTCCCCGCTCGCCTCGCCCTTCCCCAATGTGCCGCAGATCGCGGGCGTTACCCCCCGCGTCGCGCGCGCCGGATATAAGGACTGGGGCCGCTGTGACCTGACTTATGTCGAGCTGGCCGAGGGTACGGCAGTGGCGGGCGTGTTCACCCGCAACGTCTGCTGCTCCAGCGAGGTCGAACTGGGCCGCGAACAGGTCAAGGCAGGCAAGGCCCGCGCCCTGGTCGTCAATGCGGGCAACTCCAACGCCTTCACCGGCTACCGCGGACGCGAGGCGGTCGAGGCGATCATGGCGCAGGTGGCCGAACATCTCGGCTGCGCCAAAGAGCAGGTCTTCGTCTCCTCGACCGGCGTGATCGGCGTGCCGCTGCCGCTCGACAAGGCGCGCGACGGGGTCGCCGCCGCGCTGACGGCAGTGCCCTGCACCTGGGAGGACGCCGCGCGGACCATCGGCACCACCGACACCTTCCCCAAGGGCGCGGCGATGCAGGC
>JBJTLY010000185.1:0-13894 GCA_046063275.1 Novosphingobium sp.
CGATCTTGGCGCCGATTGCCTGGCGACCGGGCATTATGTCCGCCGCGCCATCGGCCCGGCCGGGCCCGAGCTTCACCGCGCGCTCGATCCGGCACGCGACCAGAGTTACTTCCTTTACGGGACCACTGAAGACCAGCTCGATTACCTGCGTTTCCCGCTGGGCGGCCTGCCCAAGCCGGAGGTCCGCGCGATCGCCGAGGCGGGTGGCCTCAGGGTGGCGGCCAAGCCAGACAGCCAGGACATCTGCTTTGTTCCCGATGGCGACTATGCCAGGATCGTGCGTAGCGTCCGGCCCGAAGGGGCGCTGCCCGGCGATATCGTCCATGCGCAAAGCGGCGCAGTGCTGGGCCGGCACAAGGGGATCATCCACTACACCGTCGGGCAGCGCCGCGGGCTGGAGATCGGCGGCCTGCCCGAACCGCTCTATGTCACCGGGATCGACGCCGCCAATGCGCGGGTGCTGGTCGGTCCGAAACATATGCTGGCGGTGCGCTCGGCGCGGATCACCGAAACCAACCGGATCGGTCCGATGCCAGATGCGCCGCTGACCGCCAAGGTCCGCTCGCTCGCCAAGCCCGTGCCGGTAACGCTCGAAGGATCGTTCGGCGCGGGCGCGGACTGCACCCTGCGCTTCACCCAGCCTGAATACGGCGTCGCCCCGGGGCAGGCGGCGGTGATCTATGCGGGTGACCGGGTGCTCGGCGGCGGCTGGATCGATTCGACTGCGCCCTAACAGGGCTGCGCGATCAGGCAGCGACCCGCGAAATCGACTTTGTCGAGCGAAGGTGCCAAGGCGCATTGGCCCGGACCCACCGTTTCACCGCAAACTTCAAGCGGCGTGTCGAGCGGGAGGACAAGCAGCTTGCCGTGATAGCGCGCCGCGACTGCGGCGGGTGGCGGCCCATCGAGCCGGTCGAGCCGGAAATGGGGCCCCTCGACCAGCGCCACCTCGCCGCTGCGCGGGACATGACGGCGATTGGCCGGATCGTAAGGGCTGCCATCGGCCACCGCGATCCCCGCATCGAGATGCAATTCGCGCCCGCGCCCGTAATCATAGAGCCGGTAGGTAACGTCCGAATTCTGCTGCGTTTCGATCAGCGAAAGGCCGGGGCCGATCGCATGCACGGTGCCTGCGGGGATATAGAAGAAGTCACCAGGCTTGGCGGGGTACCAGGCGAGAAGGTCCTCGATCGAGCCATCAAGCGCGGCCGCGCGCATCGCCTCGGGCCCGATCGGGGCCTTGAATCCGATCGCGATCCGCGCGCCCGGCTCGGCATCGAGAATCAGCCAGCATTCTTCCTTGCCGCGCGATCCCCGGGGGGCCTGAGCATCGGTCGGATGAACCTGAACCGAGAGGTTTTCGGTGGTGAACAGGTATTTGACCAGCAGCGCATCGAGCGCTGCGGGCGGAGTGAACCAGACCTCGCCGATGCGCTTGCCCGCGGGGCTGCTAAATGGAGCGGGCAGTTGGTCGACCCCCCAGGGCCGCTCCGACAGCGTGGTGGGCAGCACCACGCTCACTGGTTAACCGCCCCCGCCAGCTTTCCGACGAGCTGCGCCCCGGCGCGGGTGGTGACCAGCACCTCGCCCTTGTCGACGACCACCACCACATCCTCGAGCCCGATCACCGAGACCCGCGGGCCGTCGGTTTCCACGAGGACGTTGCGGCAATCGACCAGTTCGGCCGGGCCCATCGCGGTGTTGCCTTGGGCATCGCTGCCGCGTGCCTGATGCAGCGCTTCCCAGTTGCCGATATCGGACCAGCCCATCTGGGCCGGGACCATCGCGGCACGATCCGTGTTCTCCATCACCGCGTAGTCGACCGATTCGCTGGCGATCTTGCCGAACGCGTCGGCGTCGGGATGGAATTCGCTGCCATTGTCACGCCCTCTGGCTACCGCCGCGCGGACCTGCGTCGCGATCTCGGGGCGATGCGCGGCAAGTTCATCGAGGAACGTGCCCGCGCGGAACGCGAAGATCCCGCCGTTCCAGGCGTACTTGCCCGAAGCCAGAAACTGCTCGGCCCGGGCGCGATCCGGCTTTTCGACGAAGCGGGCGACCTTGTATCCTGAGCTGCCGATCGCCTCGCCGCGCTCAAGATAGCCGAACCCGGTTTCGGGCGACGTGGCCTCGATCCCGAAGGATACCAGCCAACCCTGTGCGGCAAGTTCCGCGGCGGCACGCGCGGCGGACTGGAAGGCGGCGGGGTCGGCAATGTGGTGGTCGCTGGGGCAGACCAGCATGACCGCGTCTTCGGGCAGCCGCAGCGCCGCCAGCGCAATTGCCGCGGCGGTGTTGCGCGCCGAGGGTTCAACGATGATCCGTGCTTCGGCGTCTCCGGCGAGCTGCGCTTCGACGTGGGTGAGATGGGCCTTGCCGGTAACAACGATCGGCGCGGCGAACCCCGCATCGCGGGCACATCGCGCCACGGTCTGCTCGAACAGGGTTTCATCGCCGACCAGCGGGAGGAACGGCTTGGGCTTCACCGCGCGGCTGCGCGGCCAGAGCCGTGTCCCGCTGCCGCCGCACAGGATTACCGGGTGGATGGTACTGTCAGTCATGCTGCGCGAGACGCCCTTCCTATGGTCAATTCAACGCCTTACCCCTGCCACGGTTCCAGCTGGCAGCCGAAACCGGGACGATAGGTGGCGGTCTGGCTGGCTACCAGCGGATAGCGCGCGGTGACGGTCTTGGCCGCATCGTCTTCCGAAAGCATGACCAGTTCCATGCCGGGTTCGAAATCCTTGCGGCAATCGCCAAGCTCGCGCCCGCCGACATAGCGGCATGAGCAGGCGACCCGCGCGCCGTAGGCCGCGCCGGTCCGGGCATAGGCGTGCAGCGGCGCCCAGAACCGCGCGAGCAGCAGCGCAAGCAGTGCGAGGCCAAACCACAATGCGCGGCGGCGCAGCCGTGCCTTGGGATCGCTAGCCGGGTTTGCAGTTGCCATTGCCATGCCTTTGCGCAAGGGATGCGCGCGATGTCCGCGCGTCGCCCGTCCCTTATCCTGCCGCTGCTTGCGCTGCCAGCCCTGATCGCCTGTTCGGGGCAAAGCGCAGCGCCGCCGCCACCTGCACCGCTCAGCAAGACCGCGATGAAGGCGGTGATCGACAAGCCGGGGGTGAGCCGCGAGGCGCTGGCCCGCGATGTCGATGCGCTGTTCAGCCAGGAACCAACCGCCGAAACGAGGGCGCTGCTGGTGCTGCATGATGGTCGGATCGTCGCCGAACGCTACGCCCCCGGGTATCACGAGAACACGCGTTTCATCAGCTGGTCGATGGCCAAGACGGTCACCGGCGTGATGATCGGCATGCTGGTCGCCGATGGCCGGCTGCGGCTTGATGAAGGCGTGCCGATCCCGGCGTGGCAGCGCCCCGGCGACCCGCGCGGCGAGATTACCCTGCGGCAGCTGCTGCAGATGCACTCGGGTCTCAAGCACGATGAAGAGGCCGATCCGCCCTACGAGGCCGATACGGTGCGGATGCTGTTCCTTGACGGGCGCGACAACATGGCGGCCTATGCCGAGGCCCAGCCGCTTGAGGCCGAACCGGGCTCGAAATGGGAATATTCTTCCGCAACCGCAGTCATTTTGGCCGACCTTGCGGCGCGGTCGCTGACCAACAGCACCGATCCCACCGAGCGCGCCCGCGTAGTCAGCGATTACCTGCGCACCCGGCTGTTCGAGCCGCTCGGCATGAAGAGCATGGTGCCCGAATTCGATGCTGCCGGAACGCTGATCGGTGGCAGCCTGATTCACGGCACCGCGCGCGACTGGTCACGGTTCGGCGAATTCATGCGCGAACGCGGCGCAGTGAAAGGCGCGCAACTGGTTCCGGTGCAGTGGATCGATTTCATGACCACCAGCTCGCCGCACATGGTGGGCTATGGCGCGCAGACCTGGCTCAACAAGGCAGCGCCCGGCGAAGCGGCGATGTGGCCGGGGCTTTCATCCAGCGTGTTTTCGCTCAACGGACATCTTGGCCAGTTTGTCGTCGTCTCGCGCGGCAACGGAACGACGGTCGTGCGTTTAGGCAAGACCAACGAAGGACAGCATGAGCCGGTGCGTCGGGCCCTCGCCAGGATAATCCAGCTTTTTCCGAAAGAATCCCAGTGACTGTCAGCGCGACCAAGACCGCACTCATTACCGGCGTGACCGGGCAGGACGGTGCCTATCTGGCGCGGTTGCTGCTTGAAAAGGGCTACCGCGTCCACGGGATAAAGCGCCGCTCGTCGTCGTTCAACACCGGGCGGATCGACGATATCTACGAGGATCCGCACGTCCCCGCGCCGCAGCTGACGCTGCATTACGGCGATTTGACCGATGCGACCAACCTCATCCGTATCGTTCAGGAAGTGCAGCCCGACGAGATCTACAACCTCGCCGCGCAAAGCCACGTCGCGGTGAGCTTCGAGACCGCCGAATACACCGCCAACTCGGATGGGATCGGGACCTTGCGCTTGCTCGAGGCCATCCGCATCCTGAAGCTGGAAGAGAAGTGCCGGTTCTACCAGGCTTCGACCAGCGAACTCTACGGCCTCGTCCAGGAAGTGCCGCAGCGCGAGAGCACGCCGTTTTATCCGCGCAGTCCTTATGCAGCGGCCAAGCTCTATGCCTACTGGATCACGGTCAATTACCGCGAGGCCTATGGCATGCACACCTCGAACGGCATCCTGTTCAACCACGAAAGTCCGCTGCGGGGCGAGACCTTCGTGACCCGCAAGATCACCCGCGCCGCCGCGGCGATTTCGCTCGGGCGGCAGGACGTACTCTATCTCGGCAACCTCGATGCGCAGCGCGACTGGGGCCACGCCCGCGAATATGTCGAGGGGATGTGGCGGATGCTCCAGCAGGACCGGGGCGACGACTATGTGCTAGCGACCGGGGTGACCACGGCGGTGCGCCAGTTCGTTGAATGGGCCTTCGCGGATGCCGGGATCACACTCGAATGGCGCGGCAGCGGGGTCGATGAACAGGGCTATTGCACCAAGACCGGGGCGCTGCGCGTCGCGATCGATCCGCGTTACTTCCGCCCGACCGAAGTCGACCTGCTAATCGGCGATGCAAGCAAGGCGCGTAACAAGCTGGGCTGGCAGGCCACCACGAGCGTGCGCGAACTGGTCCGCGAGATGACCCTCGCCGATCTCGAAACCATGCGCACCGCGCCGATTGGACGCGGCAGCTGATGATCGGCGCGGTGCCGTTCGAACTTTCCGGCAAGCGGGTCTGGGTCGCCGGGCATCGCGGCATGGTCGGCAGTGCGATCGTGCGCCGACTGGCGAGCGAGGACTGCGAGGTCATCACCGCTGGCCGCGACGAGCTTGACCTGACCGACCAGCGCGCGGTGCTCGGCTGGATGCACAACCAGCGCCCCGAAGTGGTGGTGCTTGCCGCCGCCCGGGTCGGCGGAATCCTCGCCAACGATTCGATGCCGGTCGAATTCCTGCGCGATAACCTGCTGATCGAAACCTCGGTGCTGACCGGGGCCGAATCGGTCGGGGTGGAGAAGCTGCTCTTCTTGGGCTCGTCGTGCATCTACCCCAAGCATGCCGAGCAGCCGATCAGGGAAGAGGCGCTGCTCACCGGGCCGCTCGAGCCGACCAACGAATGGTATGCGATCGCCAAGATCGCCGGGATCAAGCTCGCCCAGGCCTATCGACGCCAGTACGGCTGCGACTTCATCAGCGCGATGCCGACCAATCTTTACGGCCCCGGTGACAATTTCGATTTGAATGCCAGCCATGTCATGCCCGCGCTCATCCGCAAGGTGCACGAGGCCAAGCTGACGGGCGGCGAGGTGGTGGTCTGGGGCAGCGGCACCCCGCGCCGCGAATTCCTTTACGTTGATGATTGCGCCGATGCGTGTCTGCACCTGCTCAAACACTATTCGGATGAGAGCCACGTCAATGTGGGGTCAGGTAGCGATGTGTCGATCATGGAGCTGACACGGCTTGTGATGGAAGTGGTGGGTTACGACGGGCCGGTAGTGACCGACCCTTCGAAGCCCGACGGCACCCCGCGCAAGCTGATGGACAATGCCAAGCTGGCCGCGCTCGGTTGGACGCCGAAAACCGAGCTGCGCGATGGTGTCGCCAAAAGCTATGCCGCCTTCCTCGGCGGCGAAGGTCGCGGGCTTTAGCTGCCGCGCTCGTGCGGGACTTCGATACCCGCGAGCAAGTCTTTCGCCGCCAGCCCGGTTTCGTTGACCAGGCCTTCGGGGTCGGGATGGATCAGGATTTCGATCCCGGGAAATTCGCGCAGCAGCTTGTCTTCGATCTCGTCCATCACGTCGTGGGCTTCGCGCACCGTCATGTCGGGGTTCACCGAGACGTGGAACTGCACGAAATCGCGGTTGCCCGATGACCGCGTGCGCAGATCGTGCAGACCCTTGAGCTCGGGGTGCATGGCGACGACCTCAAGGAACTGAGCCTTGCGCTCGTCCGGCCACTCGTGATCCATCAACTGCTCGACCGCCTCCTGCGAAGCATGCCACGCTCCCCAGCCAAGCCACAGCGCGATGCCGAGGCCGAACACCGCATCCGCGTTTGGCACTCCGGCATATTGGTCGAGCGCCAAGGCCGCGATCACTGCGAAGTTGAGCACCAGATCAGACTTGTAATGCAGGTGATCGGTGGAAATCGCGAGCGAGCCGGTGCTGCGGATCACCCGGCGCTGCCACACCAGCAAGGCCATGGTCGCGCCGATCGCCACTACTGAAACCGCAATCCCGTCATCCGCGCTGGCCGGGCGCGCGCCGCTGATCCATTGCGAGCCGGCCCTGAGCGCCAGGGTCAGCGCCGAGATCGAGATCAGCACGACCTGGAACATCGCCGACAATGCTTCGGCCTTGCCGTGGCCGAAACGGTGATTGTCATCGTCGGGCTGCGCCGCCACCCACACCCCGAGTAGGGTGGCAAGGCTGGCGATCAGATCGAGCACGGTGTCGGCAAGGCTGCCAAGCATCGCGGTCGAACCGGTTTCGACTACCGCCCAGATCTTGAGCCCGGCGAGCAGGGTGGCCACCGCGATCGAGGCGAAAGCCGCGCTGCGGTTGAGCGCGCCGTGGCTGGTCATGGGAACAGCAGCCCGCTGGTCCAGCCGCCATCGGGGGTCCGTTCGAAGCGGCGGCGTTCGTGCAGGCGGAACGGGCGGTCGAGCCAGAATTCCATCGCTGCCGGGGTCAGACGGTATCCGGTCCAGTGCGGCGGGCGCGGCACCTTGCCCACCAGGTGTCGCGCGGTGACCTTGGCGATCCGCGCGAGGAACTCCCCGCGCGAGCCCAAAGGGCGCGACTGGTCGGAGGCAATCGCACCCAGTTGCGAATCGCGGCTGCGGCTGGCGAAGTAAGCATCGGCCTGCTCGCTTGAGACCTCGCTGATCGTGCCCTCGATGCGGATCTGGCGGCGTAGCGATTTCCAATGGAACAGCATTGCTGCCTGCGGGTTGGCGTGCAGTTCTCCGCCTTTGCGGCTTTGCCCGTTGGTGTAAAAGACGAAGCCCTGTTCGTCCCAGCCCTTGAGCAGCACCATTCGCACCGATGGCGCGCCGCTCGGCGTTGCGGTCGCGAGCGCGACGGCGTCGGGATCGTTGGGCTCACTCTTCTTGGCTTCGGCGAACCATTCGCCGAACAGGACGAACGGCGCATCGGCGGGAATCGTATCCTGGCTGTCGGCATTGGTGGTTGCGGTCATGGCTCCGGACATAGCCGCTGCGCCGCGATGAAGGAAGCTTCCCCAAGGGGCAAATGCACGCGCCGCCTTGTCGCGAGGCCCATGCCGCCCTAGCTAGCGTCCATGGCTGATCCCTATGCAACCCTTGGCGTGCCGCGCAGTGCGAGCGAAAAAGACATCAAGTCCGCCTATCGCAAGCTCGCCAAAGAGCTGCATCCTGATCGCAACACCGACAATCCCAAGGCGGCCGAACGCTTTTCGGAAGTGACCGGTGCCTATGATCTGCTGTCGGACAAGGACAAGCGGGCGAAGTTCGATCGCGGCGAGATCGATGCCGACGGCAACCCCAGCATGGGCTTTGGCTATGGCCATACGGCGGGACCCGGCGGTTTCAACGGCGGGGCCCAGCGCGGTTTCCGCACCGAGGACTTCGAAGGCTTTGGCGGCGGCGAAGGGATCGACATCGGCGATATCTTCGAAGGCCTGTTCGGTGGCCGCGGCGGCGCAGCGAGCGGCGGGTTCGGTGGCGGAATGGGCGGCGGACGCCAGCGTGCCGCGCCAAAGGGAGCCAGCGTCCAGTACAAGTTGGGTGTCTCGCTGACCGACGCGGCGACTCGTGCGACCCAGCGGATCACCCTAGCCGACGGCAAGACGATCGACCTCAAGCTGCCCGCCGGGGTCGAAGACGGGACGCAGATGCGGCTGGCTGGCAAGGGCGAGGCAGGCCCCGGCGGCAATGGCGACGCGATCGTGACGATATCGGTCCAGCCGCACGCGTGGTTCCGGCGCGACGGCGATAACCTGCGGCTCGACTTGCCGGTGAGCCTCGATGAGGCCGTAAACGGCACCAAGGTCCGCGTCCCCACCGCCGAAGGCGCAGTCATGCTCACGCTCGCTCCGGGGACCAGTTCGGGCAAGACGCTGCGCATACCGGGCAAAGGGATGAGCCGCAAGGACGGTAGCCGCGGCGACCAGCTGGTGACGATCGAAGTGCAGCTACCGCAGGACGACGCAGACCTTGCCAAACGGCTCGAGGGCTGGCGCGACAGCCGCAATCTGCGCGCGAAATTCGGCGTCTGAGCGGGCGGGGTCGTGGAAGAACGCGAACTCGACGAAGCGCATCTCCCGCCGCTGACCGTACCCGACCTCTCGCCCGAAGCACGCCGCAAGCGGGCCTCGCGCCTCCAGGAGGCCTATGACGAGCATGTCGGTCCCGATGGACGGTTCTGGCACACCCGGTTCTTCCGGGTGGTCGCGCGGGTCTGGGCCGGGGCCTATCACGATGGCTTCATCCACGCCGGTAACCTTGCCTACATGGGCATCCTGGCGCTGTTCCCGTTTTTTGTAACGGTCGGTGCGGTTCTCAGCCTGGTGGGCGAGCAGGCACAGCGCGAGGCTTCGGTCCATGCCTTCCTGATGGCACTGCCGCCGATGGTCGCCAAGTCGCTCGAACCGGTTGCCCGCGATGTGATCGTGGCGCGCAGCGGCTGGCTGCTCTGGGCGGGCGGACTGGTCGGGCTGTGGACCGTGGGCAGTCTGGTCGAGACGATCCGCGACATCCTGCGCCGCGCTTATGGCACCCGGCCGGCGCATGCCTTCTGGCGTTACCGGCTGATCTCGACCGGGGTGATCATGGGCGCGGTGATCGCCCTGATCTTCGCGCTCCTCGCACAGGTTGCGCTGAGTACCGCGCAGCAGGTGGTCGAGGTTCGCTTTCCCTGGCTTTCGAGCGTCGCTGGCATCCTGAACCTCTCGATGTTCCTGCCCCCGGTGATCATCTACGCCTCGCTGTTCCTGCTGTTCCTCACGCTGACCCCCAGCGCCTATCGCACCCGGCGAAATCCCAAATGGCCCGGGGCGCTGTTTGTCACCGTCTGGTGGGTTGTAGTAAGCTCGGCGCTGCCGGTCGTTCTCCGCCGCTTCTTCACATACGATCTCACGTACGGCAGCCTTGCCGGAGTGATGATCGCGCTTTTCTTTTTCTGGCTGGTCGGACTAGGATTGGTGGTTGGCGCGGAATTGAATGCCGCTCTGACCGAAAGCCCCGAAGAGCGGGACCTGATCGGCCAGATAGATAACCGGCCCAAAAAGTAACCGAAGCCGGGAATTTTTCGAATACAGGGCAAGAATGGCGGGAATGTCATGACCAAATTGATGCAAGGCAAGCGTGGGCTGATCATGGGCCTCGCCAACGACAAGTCGCTGGCCTGGGGGATCGCCCAGAAGCTGACCGAACACGGCGCCGAGATCGCCACCTCGTACCAGGGCGAGGTGATGGAAAAGCGCGTGCGCCCGCTGGCCGAGCAGCTTGGCTGCGACTTCCTGATCGACTGCGACGTCTCGACCGAGGAAGAGCTCGACAAGGCCTTCGCCGCACTCGCCGCGCGCTGGCCGACGATCGACTTCGTGGTTCACGCGATCGGCTATACCAACAAGGAAGCACTGCGCGGACATTACGCCAATATCGGGCTCGATGATTTCCTGCTGACGATGAACATCAGCGTTTACAGCTTCACGGCGGTTGCGCGCCGCGCCGCGATGATGATGCCGCCGCTCGATCCCGAGACCGGGACAGGTGGCGGGGCGATGCTGACGCTGTCGTATTACGGCGCTGAAAAAGTCGTGCCGCACTACAATGTGATGGGGGTGGCCAAGGCCGCGCTGGAAACCAGCGTCAAGTACCTCGCCAACGATTTCGGTCCCGCCGGAATCAGGGTCAACTCGATCTCGGCCGGACCGATCAAGACCCTGGCGGCGAGCGGGATCGGCGATTTCCGCTACATCCTGAAGTGGAACGAATACAACGCGCCGCTGCGCCGCAATGTCACAATCGGAGATGTTGGCGGGGCGGCACTCTATCTGCTTTCGGATCTGGCGTCAGGCGTCACCGGCGAGAACCATCACGTCGATGCCGGCTATCACACCGTCGGCATGAAGCAGGAAGACGCGCCCGATATTGCGCTGGGCTGACGCCGCAGGTTATTTGGGCGGCGCTGGCGCAGCCTGATCGTTGGGATCCTTGTCGGTCTTTGCCGCGTCCGCCTTCTGGCGTGCCTCGACCTGCGTTTCGAGCTCTTCGACCCGCGCCTGCGTTTCCGCTGCGTCCTGATCGATCGTTGCAAGCCGCTTGGCGCGTTCGGCCGCGACCAGTTCGGCGAACTTGATGTTCGGATCGAGCTTCTTCTCGGCATAGGCATCGTTGATCAGCTTGCCCGAGCACCCGGTCCAGCCGCCTGCACCAACCGCCGAACAGCTCTGCGTCCCGGTCTTGGTCACGGTCTCGTAAGCCAGCACCTTGTTGTTCCAAGCCTCGTTCTGCGGACTGAAATGTTCGCGCAGGTTCTCTGGAATGCGGTAGCGCTCGCTCTCCGACTTGCGCGCGCAGACGGTGATCGTGTCATCGGTCGATGCAGGACACTTGTCGTCGCCATAGACGATCAGCGCGTTGACCTTCGGCTCGGCCGCATCCTGCGCGGCGGCAGGCGCTGCGAAAAAGGTCGAAAGGACCAACGGTGCCGCAAAGGCCAATATCGCACGCATCGAGTTCGCTCCTTGGCTTACGCCGACCATATAGGCGCGGCCCGCGCTGAATAACAGTTGAAGCCGCAGCTGGGTTCCGCCGGTCCGAACCTAAATTCGCTCGGACAGCCGGATGGCAAGGCGGCAGCCCAGGCGAATCGCCCCGGAAAGCAGCGGGTAAGCCGGAGCCTGCTCCGCCCCATGCGCGAAGGCGGCATCGCGATGCTCGCGCTCATCGTCACGGAAAGTGGCAATAATTGCGCCCAGTTCCGGATCGGCATCCCCCAGCTCTTCGAGTTGCGCGGTGTAGTGCAGATCGATCTCGGTCTCGATCGCTGCGGTGCAGGCCATCGCCGCCTTGGGTCCGGCCAGCGCAGTGGCCGCGCCAAGGGCAAATCCAGCCACGTTCCACAGCGGTTGCAGCGCGGTGGGACGCACCCCGCGCGCCGCGATAAGCGCATCGAACTTGGCGCGGTGTTCGGCCTCTTGTTCAGCCATGTGGCGGATCTCACCAGCCAGCGGCGCGCGGTCGCCCATCACCGCAAGCTGCCCGGCGTAAATTCGGGTGGCGCCGTATTCACCGGCTTGATCGACCCGCAGCATCCGCGCGCTGGTCTTGGCGTTCATGGCCGTGCTCCCTGTCCGCGACGCAGCAGGGCGAAAACCAGCAGCGCGGCAGGAACCGAAATCAGGAAATTGAACCCGGCGAGCGACACGCCCAGCAGCGTCCACTGCGCCCGATCACAGCGGATCAGCGGTGCGTTCATGATCGCGTCGAGCGGGTTGTCACCCAGCGCGGTTTCGCTGGTGCAAGCGGTAAGCCCTTCCCACCAGCCGTATTCGACCCCGGCATGGTACAACCCGAGCAGCCCGCCGATCAGGATAGCCAAGGCCGCGAGCCAGGTCAGTGCACGCATTGAAGGCCGGAGTAATCCGAGCACGGCAATGGCGAGCGCGGCGAAGTGTGCGTAGCGCTGCCACCAGCACATCTCGCAGGGCACGAGGTGGAAGAAATACTGCCCGACATAGGCCCCGCCAAGCAGCGCGGCGGGCACAGCAAACGCCAGAGTGCGTGCTGCACGGTCCGCAGCAGGGCCGGCGGGCAATGCGCTCACTTGCGCTTCGCCATCGCCGGCGACGCGGTGCGATGCAGCGTCTGCAACGCATAGTAGAGCTGGAAGTCCTTGATGCCTTTCGCCTTGAGCTGATCGGGGGTCATCTTGAAGCTGGGATCGGCCTGGCGGTCGTTCTCAAGCTTCTTGTCGTCGAGGCTCGCCTCGTTGATCAGATGGTGGCGCAGGTCGCTCTCGCGCACCGACAGTTCGCTGCGCCGCGCCGCGTCAGGATCGCTGAGCTGCGGCACGCGGATATCGGGATCGATCCCGCCCTCCTGCACCGAACGGCCCGAAGGGGTGTAGTAGCGCGCCGTGGTGATCTTGACCGCGCTGGTGCGGCTGCGATCAAGGAAGAACAGTGACTGCACGCTGCCTTTGCCGAAGGTCCGTTCACCCATGATCACCGCGCGGTGCTGATCCTGCAGCGCTCCGGCGACGATCTCGCTGGCCGAAGCCGAGCCCGAATCGACCAGCACGACCAGCGGCAGGCCCTTGGCCATATCGCCGGGGAACATGCTTTCGGCCTTGAAGTATTCGTCCTCAGACGAATTGCGGCCGCGCTGCGAAACGATATCGCCCTTGGTCAGGAACAGGTCGGACAGCGCCACTGCTTCCTCCAGTTCCCCGCCCGGGTTCTGGCGCAGGTCGAGCACCAGGCCTTCGAGCTTGCCGCCCGACTTGGCCCTGAGGTCGGTGATCGCCTTGTTGACGTCGTTACCGACATCGTGGCTGAATTCGTTGACGGTGACGACGCCGACATTATCCTTCAGCTCCCAAGTCACCGCTTCGAGCTTGATCACCCCGCGGGTCACCGTCACGTCGAACGGCTGATCGCGGCCAGCGCGGAACAGGGTCAAGCGGATCTTGCTGCCCGCCTCACCGCGCATCTGCGCCACCGCCTCGTCAAGGTCGCCGCCGTAGATCAGTTTGCCGTCAAGGTGGGTGATGTAGTCGCCCGCCTTGACCCCGGCTGCCTCGGCCGGGCTCCCGCGCATCGGCGAGACCACCTTGACCGCGCCGTCATCCATCACCACCGACAGCCCCAGCCCCGAATAGTTGCCGTCGATCATGGTATTGAGCCGCTGCATCGTCGCGCCCGAAAGGTACGAGCTGTGCGGGTCGAGGCTGGCGAGCATCCCATCGATCGCGCCTTCTTCCAACTTGGCATCGTCCGCCTTCTCGACATAGCGCAGCTTGACCAGCTCATAGACCGTCGCGAGCCGTTCAAATTGCGCCGAAGACCGCGCGTCGACCGCGGCAAGCCCGGCGGTGGTCGCGGGGATCAGCGAAACCGCACTGACCAGCAGCGCGGCGCGAAACAGGGGGGCAATCTTCATGTTCGATACGGCTTTCTTGATAGCTGGCGCCCTTTTATCGCGCGGTGCAGGTTAACGCCAGATGGCGAATGGACGCGTGGGCGCCGCTTAATTGCGAATGAAATCCAGCGGATTGACCGGCTGCCCGCGCTGGCGCAGCTCAAGCGTCAGCAGCGGCCGATCGGGCCCGGCCCGGCCGAGCGATCCGCCCGCAACCAGCTGGTCGCCAACCCGGCAATCGAGCTGGGCTAGCCCGGTCACCAGCGAAGTCCAGCCCCC